>NZ_AP025514.1:2535672-2852631 GCF_024347655.1 Vibrio toranzoniae
AAATACGCTCACGAGGAACTGCTTTCTCATTAGAAACAGCTTCTACTACCGCCAAAATTTCTTTGTTCATTAATCTAGCCTCTTAAGCTCTTCTCTCTAGGAGAACTAAAATTTAGGGATCAGGTTAGCTTTCGCAATATTGCTAAGGACGAATTCTTCTTCTTGTCCTTCAACCAATACTTTCACTGTCTCGCCTTCGATAGATTGGATATCACCTTTCCATTTACGACGGTTGCCGACAGCCATTTTTAAAACGATGCTTACCTCGTGACCAATAAATTGTTGGTAATGCTCTGCTTTGAACAATGGTCTTTCTAAACCTGGTGAAGACACTTCAAGGTTATAAGCCACTGAAATTGGATCTTCAACGTCCATTACGGCACTGACTTGGTGACTAACTTCAGCACAATCATCTACATTGATACCGTTTGGTGAATCGATGTAAATACGTAGCGTTGAGTGCTCACCAGCACGAATAAATTCTAATCCAACTAACTCATAACCTGATGCTGCTACTGGAGCGTCAAGCATTTCAGTAAGTTGTCTTTCTAAACCAGTCATTTAACCACTCCAGAAACAAAAAAAGGGCTCAAAGCCCAATTTAAATTCCAAGCAAATATTATCTAAACGCATTTACAAATGCTTAGATAACAAAAAACCCCGTATAAGCCGGGGTTTTTATTGCTGGACCCTTATATGCTAAGCGTTATCATATTAGATATTCACTTAGCTCACAGTGAGGTTCACACTGTGCAAACTTGCCACCAACACATGCTACATTATAGCACTGAAAATTGGTTGCGGGAGCCGGATTTGAACCGACGACCTTCGGGTTATGAGCCCGACGAGCTACCAAACTGCTCCATCCCGCGTCCGACTTGTGAGCATTATACGCCCAACAAGATGTTTTACAAGTTTGTAAACATGGTGCCGAGAGAGGGACTCGAACCCTCACACCCTAAGGCACTAGCACCTCATGCTAGCGTGTCTACCAATTTCACCATCTCGGCATCAAATCTTTGCAGATTATTGTGGAATTTCGTCGCCTTGCGTCGGAACTTCACTCACTGCATCTTCAGCTTGTTGGATTACCTGACCTTGGGTCGGGTCAATCCACTGAGACTCAGTCTTATGTGTAGACATATTACCAAGTACTAAGCTAAGGATAAAAAATGTAGTTGCAAAAACTGCAGTCATTCGGGTAAGGAAATTTCCTGAGCCACCAGCACCAAACACAGTGTTTGAAGCGCCAGCACCGAAAGAGGCTCCCATATCTGCGCCTTTACCTTGTTGAATCAACACTAGGCCAATTACACCAAGCGCTGCCAACAGGTAAATCACAAGTAGAACTGTAAACATTTTTCCACCTATGTTCCTAATTGTTGAGCCAGCGCCGTTCAAAAAATACTTTCATGAACAAGGCTAGCGGCCTCCTAACTGAAGGCCGAGCAATACTAGCGAATGCAGCGTGGCCTGACAAGAGGATTTTTCCAAAAAATAAGTCTTTACCAAGTGAATGGTCAAAAAAAGGCCAAAAGCGACACCAAACACACTCAGGTCCCTTTAGCCTCTATATAACTCAACCACTTCTAATAACAGGGGACACTCAGTACGCCTGTTAAAGTTGAGGTTGATTAGCAGTTAGCTTTTACTGCATCAGCAATCTTAAGTGCAGATGATTGAACAAGTTCAGCGTCTTCACCCTCGACCATCACGCGCAGTAAAGGCTCAGTGCCAGACTTACGCAGTAGTACACGACCTTTCTCACCGAGCTCAGCTTCCACGTCAACAACCGCCGCTTTAACCACTTCGGCTTCTAATGGGTTTGAATCACCACTGAAACGAACATTTTCGAGAACTTGAGGGTATAACGTCATACCTTGAGAAAGTTCATTCAATGTCATATTACTGTCCACGACTGAAGCTAGTACTTGCAGGGCAGCAACAATAGCATCACCCGTAGTTACTTTATCCAACAAGATAACGTGACCAGAGTTCTCAGCACCGATTTTCCAGCCTTTAGCCAGAAGCTGCTCCATTACATAACGGTCACCGACAGCGGCACGTACAAATGGAATACCTAGCTGCTTAAGGCCGTTTTCCATACCAAGGTTGGTCATTAATGTACCAACAACGCCCCCCTTCAGCTCACCACGACGCAATGCATCACGAGCAATGATGTAAGCGATTTGGTCGCCATCTACCTTGTTACCGAGTTCATCAACCATAATGATGCGGTCGCCGTCACCATCAAAACCAAGCCCTAAAGCCGCTCCCTCTTCAAGTACTTTAGCTTGCAGAGCTCTAACATCTGTTGCGCCTACTTCATGATTGATGTTAGTACCGTTAGGCTCAACACCAATCGCAATCACTTCGGCACCGAGCTCTCTGAATACAGCAGGAGCAATATGGTAAGTCGCGCCATGTGCACAATCGACAACGATCTTCATTCCTGCAAGCGTCATCTGATTTGGGAACGTGCTTTTACAAAATTCAATGTAACGACCAGCCGCATCGTTTAAACGTACTGCTTTACCCAGCTCAGAAGAATCAACACACTCAATGTCTTTATCAAGTTCAGCTTCAATGGCTAACTCAATGTCGTCTGGCAACTTTGTACCTTCCGAAGAGAAAAACTTAATGCCATTATCGTAATATGGGTTATGCGATGCAGAGATAACTATCCCTGCTTCCGCACGGAATGTTTGTGTTAGGTAAGCAACAGCGGGGGTCGGCATAGGGCCTGTAAAGGTCGCCTGAAGACCGGCTGCAGCAAGGCCTGCCTCTAAAGCTGATTCAAGCATGTAGCCAGAAATACGAGTATCTTTACCAATGATTACTTTCTTTGTGCCTTGTTTCGCAAGAACACGTCCCGCAGCCCAGCCAAGCTTCAGAACAAAATCAGGGGTAATCGGGTACTGGCCTACTTTGCCACGCACACCATCTGTTCCGAAGTAACGTCTTTTATCTGACATGTGGATTTTCCTTAATTATTATTAGTGATTGTTATTCATCACTTCGATTATCTTCATCGCTTCTAACGTGTCTTCAACATCGTGAACGCGAATAATTTGAGCCCCTTTCATTGCAGCGATAGTTGCGCAAGTGACACTTGCTACCATGCAATCAGCGGGGACTTTGTCCAACAGCTTATAGATCATCGATTTCCTCGACATTCCAGCTAAAATTGGAAGCCCAAGAGAATGAAATTTATCAAGGTGTGCTAAGAGGTGATAATTATGTTCGATGGTTTTACCAAAACCAAAACCAGGATCAAGAATTAGCTGTTCTTTTGATATCCCCACGGCCTCACAACTTTCTACCCTTTCAGTCAAAAAGTCTTCTACATCCTTAAGGACATCATCGTAATTTGGAGTCGATTGCATGGTTCTTGGTTGGCCTTTCATATGCATCAGGCAAACCGGAACATTCGCATCAGCAGCAGCCTCTAAAGCTCCGGGCTCTTGTAAAGCGCGAACATCATTGATCAAATCAGCCCCCGCTTCAACAGCCTCGCGCATCACTTCAGGTTTACTGGTATCAATAGAAATCCAAACATCAAATTTAGCGCGAATGGCTTTAATTGTAGGAATCACTCGAGACAGCTCTTCTTCTAGGGAGACGTCAGGAGCTCCAGGGCGAGTCGATTCACCACCAATATCAATAATGCTCACGCCAGCTTGAATCATTCGTTCTGCTTGCAGTAAGGCATTATCTAATGAATTGAATTTTCCGCCATCAGAGAAAGAGTCAGGAGTGACATTGAGGATACCCATTACATGTGGGCGGTCTAAAACGAGAGTTTTATTGTTTGCTTTTAATATCATGAAATGCAGCTCTTAAAAAGTAAAACACTTAAGGCTATAAACAGAAAAACCCTGAACACAGTCAGGGTTTTAATTTATAGATTAGTGATTAAGAATCTTTGTTTTGAGCATCATCTGATTCAGATTTAACTTCTTCAACTTTCGATTCTTCAGCGTCTGGTTCGGCTTTTGCTTCAGATTGAACCTCAGCTTCAGGCTTCGCCTCTTCCTTCACAGGTTCAGCCTTCGCTTGATCACTCCAGCCCGCAGGTTCACGAATATCGTCTTTACGTTCCATCAAATCATCAATCTGACCGGCATCAATCGTTTCAAACTTCATTAGCGCATCTTTCATCGAGTGCATGATATCCATGTTATCTTCAAGAATTTGCTTAGCACGCGCATAGTTTCTATCGATTAAAATACGAATTTCTTCATCGATAAGTCGAGTTGTGTCTTCAGAAACATGTTTCGCTTGACTCATGCCACGACCTAGGAAAACTTCACCTTCTTCTTCAGCATAAAGAAGAGGACCCAGTTTCTCAGAGAAGCCCCATTGCGTAACCATCTTACGAGCAATATCAGTTGCACGCTCTATATCGTTAGACGCACCAGTCGAAACCTTGTCTGTACCGTAGATAAGCTCTTCAGCTAGGCGACCGCCATACAAACTAGAAATCATGGACTCTAGATGCTGACGAGACATGCTTATGCGATCTTGTTCAGGCAAGTACATGGTTACACCGAGTGCGCGCCCACGTGGGATGATTGACACTTTATAAACAGGATCATGTTCCGGAACCAAACGACCGACAATCGCATGGCCCGCCTCGTGGTAAGCGGTTGACTCTTTAACTTCTTCAGACATAACCATTGAACGGCGCTCGGCACCCATCATGATTTTGTCTTTCGCAAGTTCAAACTCAACCATAGATACGTTGCGCTTGTTACCACGAGCAGCAAATAGCGCCGCTTCATTCACAAGGTTCGCAAGATCTGCACCAGAAAATCCTGGAGTACCACGAGCTATCAAAGATGGTTCCACATCGCCTGATAATGGAACCTTGCGCATGTGTACTTTAAGAATCTGTTCACGACCACGTACATCAGGTAGACCAACTACAACTTGACGGTCAAAACGACCTGGACGAAGTAATGCTGGGTCAAGTACGTCTGGACGGTTAGTCGCAGCGATAACAATAATACCTTCGTTACCCTCGAAACCATCCATCTCAACCAGCATTTGGTTCAGCGTTTGTTCACGTTCATCGTGACCACCACCAACACCAGCGCCACGTTGACGACCTACGGCATCGATTTCATCGATAAAGATGATACATGGTGCAGCCTTCTTCGCTTGTTCAAACATGTCACGCACACGAGATGCACCAACACCAACGAACATTTCTACGAAGTCAGAACCTGAGATAGTAAAGAAAGGTACTTTCGCTTCACCGGCAATCGCTTTTGCAAGCAATGTCTTACCAGTACCAGGAGGACCAACCAACAGAATACCTGTCGGGATCTTACCGCCTAGTTTTTGGAAACGACTAGGGTCACGAAGGTAGTCAACAAGTTCTTTAACGTCTTCTTTTGCTTCGTCACAACCCGCAACATCAGCAAACATCGTTTTAATTTGTTCTTCGCTCATCATACGAGCTTTGCTCTTACCGAAAGACATCGCGCCTTTACCGCCGCCACCGCCTTGCATTTGACGCATGAAGAAAATCCATACACCAATCAGTAAGATCATTGGGAACCATGAGATGAAGATAGTGCCAAGCAGGCTCTGTTCTTCAGGTGGTGTACCCTGAACTTTTACGTTTTGATTAATTAAGTCATCAAGTAGCTTTTGATCATAAACAGGCATGTAAGTTACATACTTAGCACCACCGCCACGACGTGTGAAAGTGATTTCGCTGTTATTGAACTGTGCGTCTTGAATCTGGCCTTGGCCAACTTCCTGTACAAACGTGGTGTAATCTACTGCTCTGCCGTTACTTTCCCCAGGACCGAAGCTCTGGAATACCGACATCAACACTACAGCGATAACAAGCCACAGAATTAAATTTTTTGCCATGTCACTCAAGGTGTCAGCCTCTCGATAACTAATTGTAATTAAAGGTAGGGTACTACAGTTTGTCACCTGTAGCCATATTGTTAACTCTCACTCTTAGAAGAGAATCGTTAACCTTTGTAACCAGTGGCTACGATAAACACTTCACGAGATCGAGCTCGAGAAGAGTCGGGTTTTCTAACTTTGACTGTTTTAAACATCTCACGGACGTCTTTAACATATTGGTCAAAGCCTTCGCCTTGGAATACTTTTACAACAAAACTACCATTGGTAGCTAGAACTTGTCGACACATATCCAAAGCTAATTCAACTAAATACATAGCTCTTGGCTGATCCACAGAATTGTTGCCTGCTATATTAGGTGCCATATCTGACATCACTACATCGACCATGTTGGGTTGTATACGTTCCAATAGCGCTTCTAGCACAGCGTCTTCTCGAAAATCGCCTTGTAAAAAACTAACGCCAGCAATCGGATCCATTGGTAACAAGTCGCACGCAATGATTTGTCCGTTGTCTCCAACAATCTTAGCAGCATATTGAGACCAACCGCCAGGTGCAGCCCCCAAATCCACAATAGTCATCCCCGGAGACATCAATTTATCTTTCGTCTGAATCTCTTCCATTTTGAAATAAGCACGCGAGCGATAACCTTTTTTTCTTGCTTCGTTTGCGTACTTGTCGTCGAAGTGTTCCTTCAACCAACGGCCTGAACTGGCCGAGTGTTTCTGTTTGCTCATTGGATACCTAAATTGGAGGAAAGTACTAATTGCTGAATAAATTATAGTCTTCAGCTTTAGATGGCGTTAAAATAGGTTTTTTCAACCCTAATAGTAAAGAAAATTGGCCGCGTAATGAACCTAAGTACCAAACAAAAGCAGCATCTAAAGGGCCTAGCTCACAGTTTAAAACCTGTTGTGCTAATGGGCGCAAATGGACTTACTGAAGCTGTTCTAGCGGAAATCGAATTAGCTCTAGACCACCACGAACTGATCAAAATTAAAGTTGCATCAGAAGACCGTGAGACTAAGCAACTGATTATCGACGCCATTGTACGTGAATCTAAAGCAGAGAAAGTACAGACTATCGGTAAAGTTCTAGTACTGTTCCGTCAGTCAGAAGCACGTAAAATCGAGATTCCACGTAAATAAGTTAGCTATATAATAGTAAGCTAGCATCACAAAGAGGGAGCTACAGCTCTTATCTTATAGTGTAGCGTGAGAAACGAAAAAGGTCGCATTTAGCGACCTTTTTACCTATCAGAAACAAAGAAAATTCAATTAGATATATTCTACTTTGTCTATTTCGTAATCTTTATCACCGCCAGGAGTCGAAATCATCACTTCGTCGCCTTCCATCTTACCGATAAGACCACGAGCAATTGGTGATTTCACTGAAATACGCCCCGTTTTGATATCGGCTTCGTCTTCAGAAACGATCTGGTAACGATACTCTTCATCTGTATCCACATCGATCAAAGTCACAGTAGTACCAAAGATAATCTTACCTGTGTTATCCATCTGAGTGACATCAATGATCTGAGCCAGCGATAGCTTGTATTCGATATCTCGAATCTGAGCTTCACATATTCCTTGCTCTTCACGAGCTGCGTGGTATTCAGCATTCTCTTTCAAGTCACCTAATTCACGAGCTTCACCAATAGCAGCTGAGATAGCAGGGCGTAGCTTAAGTAGGCGATCTAATTCGTCACGTAGCTGTTGTGCGCCACGTACTGTCATTGGAACGTTTTCCATTTTTTACCTCTATGCCAAAGCTTTCTTTGGCCAACATAAATCCACCCAACGTATTTATTGGGTGGTAGAAACAAAACGATATGGCTTAGTGTAAACAAACTTGATAGCTAAATCATCTTTATTCAACTTTGCATTATAAAAGCTTTACCTAAGTCTAAATTACAGGCATCACAAAAATCAATACTAATCTCCCGACCAACAAATCGGAGATGAAATACCTAAAAATAACAAAAACAAACCAAATAAACACAGATCACACTTAAACTAAAATTATTTTAAAACAACAAGTTAAATAACAAAAAAACAATAAAACAGCGTTCAGTATTTTTATTGATATCATTTTACTAACGAAGCATTGAACTTTAAGGGTAAAAAGAACCCCATGAATTGCTCTAGCAAGTTTTGCACTTTTGCTCTAAGCATGATTATGAAGCTTGATTAATACGAGCAATACACAAAAAGGATTCAAATCCTTGATAAATACCTTTATGGACAGTAATTAGGAATTAATAACATGAATAACAAGACTCTGATCGCTCTAGCAGTAGCAGCAACAGTATCAGCCGGCGCAAATGCAGCAAACGTATACAGCCAAGATGGCACAGAACTAAACGTTGGTGGTCGCGCGGAATTCCGTGGTGATTTCATTGGTAACGGCGGAGAAGAAATTGAAGGCACAATGGCTAACAACAGCCGTTTCCGTCTTAACGTTGGTGGTACTACAGAAATCAATGAATCACTAAGCGGCTTTGGTTTTTACGAAGCAGAGCAAACAGTAAACTCTTCTAGCGACAATGATGCGAATTCTGACTTCAAACAACGTTACATGTTCGCAGGTCTTCAAGGTAACTTCGGCGCAGTATCATTCGGTCGTCAAGATACAGCGGCAGTACAAATCTCTCAAATGTCTGACGTAACGACATTTACTGGTGCTCAAAAAGAATTCATCAGCGCTGGTAACGAGCAAATCAACAACACAATCCTTTACACTGGTAACTTTGTTGATGCTCTAACAGTAAAAGCAAGTTTAGTTGCGGGTGAAGAAAAAGACACTGACGCTTACGGTGTTTCTGGTATCTACACTCTACCAATGGGGCTAGGCTTCGGTCTTGGTTACTCTGCTGGAGACAATGGCGAAGGCAACGGTTCTGGCGACGCTATCATCGCAGGTGTAAACTACACTCTTGATTCTCTATACTTGGCGGGTACATACACTACTGGCGAAGCAGACGATAAAGACAAATCAGATTTCAACGGTATGGAATTCTCTGCAGTATACGGCTTTGGTAACGGCTTCTCTTTAATGGGTGCTTACCAAAAAACGGATCTAAAAATTAATGGTACTAAAGAAGATCAAAGCGATTTCTTCGAAGTTACTGGTGACTACCGCTTCAACAAAAACATTAACGCTTATGTTGCTTACCAATTAAATAACCTAGATAGCCAATACTCTCAGATTGCTGGCAAGAAAATCGAAGGCGAAGATACTCTACGTCTAGGTCTAAAATACGCATTCTAATGTGTTAACAAACACTCTGTTTGTTATATAAAAAACCAAAGGTCTAGCAAAAATGCTAGACCTTTTTTATACCTCACCAAATTCACCACCTTTAAAGCACGCAGCCAAAGTAATTCCACCTTTACATTGAAATTTCACCCACATACGTGACCTTTGAGCCTCACTACGATAACTTAGCAATAGTTTTAGAACGGTTCTCATATTGGAATAAAAATGACCAGGTTTTATATACTTATCGTATCCTTACTATCGTGCTCTGCATTTGCCTACGCTCCTTTAAATAAACTGCCCGATGGCAGTAGCACAAGTTTAATCTTAGGATCTCTAAGTGGCGATTTAAATGAAATGGATATCGACAGTGGTGGCTTTTATCCACCAGCTAGCACTTTAAAACTGGTCACGGCTTTGGCGGCTAAATTAGAATTAGGGGATGACTTTCACTATACGACTAGCATTGCTCGTTCTAGTAAGGATGCTGTGATCTCATTTAGCGGAGACCCAACACTACAGCGAGACGATCTAAAAAACCTGTTAGCTCAATACGCTAAATCGCATTCTAAAAGCATCAAAGGTAATCTATACCTCGATAATTCAGCTTATACTGGCTATCAACGAGCGGTTGGTTGGCCTTGGGACATTCTAGGCGTTTGTTACAGCGCGCCTTCTAGTGCAATGACGTTAGACAGCAACTGCGCACAAGCCTCTATTTATACGAAAGATAACGGTACCACACGAGTATATATCCCAGCTCATTATCCGATAGACGTGACAACCACCGCAGCCACCGTAACTCGCTCAGGGCAGAAGGCCACACAATGCGACTTAGAGCTCATTACTACTCTAAACAACACTTACAAGCTTTCTGGTTGCTTGGTTGAACGTAAGAAGCCATTACCACTCAAGTTCGCGATTCAAAACCCAGAACTTTACACCTATCAAGTCGTCACTTCGCTTCTTAAAGAGCTGAAAATCCAAGTTAAAGGCGACGTAGTTGTTGGTAAAAAAGCTAAAGTAAACAAAACCATATTAGTCGCGAGTCACCGTTCTGAAAAACTTCCAGAACTGCTCGATACCATGCTGAAAAAATCAGACAACCTTATCGCAGACAACCTAACCAAAACGCTTGGTGCAACGTTTTATGTCCAGCCCGGTAGCTTTAATAATGGTACTGAAGCAATAAAACAGATATTGCAGACCAAGGCCAACATTGACCTAAGCAAAGCGCAGTTGGTCGATGGCTCAGGGTTATCGAGGAATAATCGCATGACCTCACAAACCATGGCTCAGGTTCTGCGTTACATCTGGGATAATGACCAACAGCTCAACCTCATTGAGGCAATGCCTACATCGGGCACAGATGGAACGCTCAAATACCGTCAAAGCATGAGAAAAGCACCAATCCAAGGTAATATTATTGCGAAAAGTGGGTCTTTGTACGGCAGCTATAACATGGCAGGTTTTGGTTTAGATAAAGTGGGAAATCCAAATTCGATTTTCGTGCAGTTTGTACGTGATTACTTCCCTGAAGAGCAAGATCCAGACAAACCAGTCGAGGCACCAATCACCCTGTTTGAACGTGCTTTCTACAAAGATGTGGTCAAATTCAGTCAACACAGAGTAAATCTAAGTAGTGATTAGCTTGTGGTAAGCCGCTAATTGCAGAATAAAAATGACGCTGAGGTTCTTAAATATTCAGCGTCATTTTGTTTCGAAGATGTTTTTTTGTTTCCAGAATCTTTATTTAAAGGCGTTAAGCAATGCCCAAGAATGAGTTCACGACCGTAAAATAAATCCACATCCCCGAAATATCGACTATCGAAGCTAAAACAGGGCTTACTAACACTGCAGGATCAAGCTTAAACAGCCTTGCTACGATCGGTAACCCAGCTCCTAATACTGTTGATATCGTCACCTGAATAAATAACGCCACCGCAATCGCAAAAGCAATCATATTGATGTCGTACTCCCCTGTTGACTGGTTATCACTAAACAATAAGATACGACCGATCATCACCACAGCTATAGCAAAAGCTAAGCAAATGGCGACTCTAAACTCCTTCCATAAAACTTGAGCCCATTGGCGCTTCTTCATCTCACCGGTGGCTAAGGCTCTGATCACCAGAGTCGCAGCTTGGGTGCCCGTGTTACCACCCGCAGCGGCTATAACAGGCATATAGATCGCCAGCAGTACCAATTGGCTCAGGATATCTTCATATTGAGCAATGATAAGTCCAGAAACAATACCAAGTAACGCTAAGGCGATAATCCAACCGATACGCTGCCTAACGTGGCTCATAACCCCCGTTGAAAGGTAACCCTGCTGAGGCTCAACCTCTGAATAGATCAACCCTAGTTGGTGAGCTAAATGTCGAGAACGCTTCTCAAAGCCTTGCTCCTCTAAACCACTAAGTAAGGCCTGAATCGCACTGAGAGAACATTGTCCAAGTACTAACACCGCATCCTCAAGTGGCATACGGTTCAAAAGGTTAATTTGTTGCTCACGTCCGTATTGCTGAAATGCATTAGATACAGCTCGGATGTCTTGCTCTGAATACAGAGCTTCAATAGATAAAAAAGTGTTGTTCATTACCGTCATGACGAATCTCCCGATTGGCAAAGGTAACGACCATCAAAACAAATAGCCTACAGCTAGTACACCAAGAGCATACCGCTAGGCGCACCAAGAGCTTAACGCTAGGCGCACCAAGAGCTTAACGCACAGATGTGTCTATTTGTTAGAATCTAGAGTGTGGAAAAGAATTAGAGGGGGGAAACAAAGATACCCTACCGGAACGGCAGGACAATAGATCAATACCGAGTCAGGTTATTCTTCTCCATTCAAACTAGGAGGATGGTCGGTATTGTTCATAAAAATCTCCAGAATTACTGCCAATTTGACAGCGCGCGCAGTGTAGCAGCTCACGTTCAAAAACTTTGTCAAATTTCGGTCAATAGTTCTTATTTTGAGGGGAATAAAAAAGGCATCCATAGATGCCTTTTCGATAAATCATCGAGCCTTAATATTACTTGATAGTAATACGAGCAAATTTACGCTTACCAACTTGGTAAACGGCGGTACCTGCTTCCGGTATAAATTTGCTATCTTCAATCTTTTCGCCTTCAAGCTTAGCTGCGCCTTGCTTAATCATACGCATCGCATCAGAAGTCGAGTTTACTAGGCCCGCTTCTTTTAGAACGTTAGCAATGGGTAGGCCTGCTTCGAATTCGAATTCAGGCATATCATCTGGTACTTGGTTCTTCGCAAAACGATTAACGAATTCTTGTTCAGCCGCTTCTGCGTCCGCTTCACTGTGGAAACGAGCAATGATCTCTTTAGCTAAAAGAACTTTCACGTCACGCGGGTTTTTACCTGCATCAACGCCAGCTTTTAGTTCCGCAACGTCTTCAAGTGGACGGAAAGATAGTAGCTCGTAGTAGCTCCACATTAGATCGTCAGAGATCGACATGATCTTACCGAACATCTCGCTTGGTGCTTCGCTGATACCAATGTAATTGTGCGCAGACTTAGACATCTTCTTAACACCGTCTAGACCAACCAACAGTGGCATCATCAATACTGTTTGTGGTTTTTGACCTGCCGCTTTTTGCAGTTCACGACCCATTAGAAGGTTAAACTTTTGGTCAGTACCGCCAAGTTCAACATCACTCTCTAGTGCAACAGAGTCGTGACCTTGTAGAAGTGGGTACATGAATTCGTGGATTGCGATCGGTTGACTACCAGCATAACGCTTTTTAAAGTCATCACGCTCAAGCATACGAGCAACGGTTTGGTTAGAAGCAAGACGAATCATACCTTCAGCACCAAGCTCAGATAACCACTCAGAGTTGAAACGAATTTGTGTTTTCGCAGGATCTAGAATCTTGAATACTTGCTCTTTGTAAGTTTCAGCATTCTTCAATACGTCTTCACGGCTTAGCGGTGGACGAGTGGAGTTCTTACCTGATGGGTCACCAACCATTGCAGTAAAATCACCAATAAGGAATGTCACTTCATGACCAAGCTCTTGGAAAGCACGAAGCTTGTTAAAGATAACCGTATGGCCTAAGTGGATATCTGGAGCAGTTGGATCGGCACCCAGCTTAATGCGTAAAGGACGACCTTCTTTTAACTTCGCTATCAGTTCGTCTTCTGGAATTAGTTCTTCTACGCCACGTTTGATCTCGGCTAGTGCAGCTTCAATACTCGCCATTCTTGTTCACTCCCACAGATTTGGCAAAAATATAATAATTAGACATCTTACTTGAATAGCGATGTATTTTGAAACCAGTTACACTATTCCATCGTCGATTTTCATCATATTTACAAAACGAACCGGAACATGTTATCAATTTTTGCACGTCTTCCTATTTTGCACCGGGCTTTTATCGCATTTTTTAGTGCCGTAATTTTCGTCGCGATTTTCTTACTCCCTGATGTCAACAGCTTACGTGACGACACTGGCGCTTTAGTCGTGGGAAAACATTACCCACTAGCTATCAATGCATCTATTCTTACCACTTCAAGTGACACACTACCAACATCAGTACTCAATTGGGAAAAATATACCGTTCGCTCTGGCGAAAGCACCTCTGTTTTATTCGAACGCATCGGCCTCTCATACCGCTTACTGATCACTCTACTTAATACCAATAATGATATTAAAAATCAGCTATCTAACCTAAGACCCGGTGATGTTTTGCAATTTGGTTTTGATGAAAACAACAACCTTATTCAGTTAAAACGACAGCTTAGTGCATTTGAACACTTTAAAATCACCAAGTCTGGTGATTCCTTTTCCTCAAGTTTTGACAAAAAAGAAATTGTCTACCAATACAATTATGCCGAAGCCAATATTACGTCGAATTTCTGGAATGCAGGCGTAAGCGCAGGGCTAACCGCAAATCAAATGATGGAGCTAGCGGGGATTTTCGGTTGGGATATCGATTTTGCTCTGGATATTCGCAAGAACGATAGCTTCAAGATTTTATACCAAGAGAAAGTCGTTGAAGGCGAAGTGGTTGGTCGCGGCAAGATTATCGCTGCAGTTTTCAGAAACCAAGGTGATTCATTTACCGCGATATTAGATGATAAAAGCGGCAACTACTTCGACGAAAATGGTCGTGCCATGAAAAAAGCTTTCCTACGTTCACCAATTGATTTCCGTCGTGTGACATCTAACTTTAATCCACGTAGAAAACACCCTGTGACAGGTAAGGTCCGCGCACACCGAGGTACAGATTACGCGGCGCCAGTAGGCACACCTATTTGGGCTGCTGGTGACGGTATTGTTCAAAAATCAGGTTACAACCAATTTAATGGTAACTACGTTTTCATCCGCCACAGCAACACCTATATTACTAAGTATCTGCACATGAAGCGACGTATGGTGAAAACAGGTCAGCGAGTGAAACAAGGCCAAACTATCGGTACTCTTGGTGGAACCGGTCGTGTGACTGGCCCACACTTACACTATGAATTCTTGGTCAACGGCGTACATAAAAATGCACGAACGGTGAAACTGCCTCAATCAAAATCGTTGACCGGCAAAATGAAAACGACCTTCATTGCTAATTCAGGGATCCGACTACAAAACCTTGAACGATATGGTCAGTTGCTTGCGACCAATTAGATCGTTTACAGGTTTCAGCAACTTCACCGTTAAATAACCATATGAGAAGAGCCCCTATTTAGGTGCTCTTTTTTATTTTCATCGAACCACAGTGTCAGTTATTTCAGGCTTCTTGTTTCGCCCTAGCATTAACAAACAAGGCGTCAGTACCAATGTCAGTACCGTCGCGAACGCTAATCCTCCTGCTATTGCCGTAGCCAATTGAGACCACCACTGCGTACTCGGAGCACCGAACTCTATTTTTTGATTTATCAGGTCGATGTTCATCTCTAAGACCATAGGCATCAGACCTAAAATGGTGGTTATCGTCGTTAACATTACCGGTCTTAAACGCTGAACACCGGTTCTTAGAATGGCATCTCGCTTATCTAAGCCTCTTTTTATTAACTGGTTATAGGTATCAATCAACACGATATTGTTGTTCACCACTATCCCAGCAAGCGCAATAACCCCAATGCCAGACATCACGATGCCAAACGGACGCTGGAAGATAAGCAAGCCAACAAACACACCAACCGTTGAAAACAACACCGCACTGAGAATCAAGAATGCTTGATAGAAGCTATTGAACTGAGTGATCAGAATCAACGCCATTACTGCAAGAGCAACCATGAATGCACTTTGTAAGAAGGCTGAAGAGTTTTCTTGTTCTTCATTCTGACCACGGATACGGAACTCAACGCTACTCGGCAGCCCCAACTCACTCAGCGACTGTTCGATCTTTGGCAGTTCGAGGGCAAGGTTATAGCCCTCTTCCATATCTGCCATGATGTTCACTACTCGCTTACCATCAAGACGCTTAATCGTGTCTTGCTTATGATCAGGAACTATCTGTGCGAAGTTGGTGATCGGAACAAGACCAGCCGGAGTTTTGACTCTTAACTGGTCAAAGCGGCCAATGTCTCTCTTATCATTCGGATAACGCACTAAGATGTCGACTTCTTCTGATGAGTCATCTGGCAGGTAATCACCAATCTTTAATCCATTGGTGACAAACTGAACGGTATTACCAACTAAGGTTGCATCCGCAGCAAAACGGGCAGCATCGTCTCGGCGAATATCCACCTTCCAATCTATACCGTCTTTACTCGCGGTATCACTAACATTGGTTAGCGCTTGGTTGCCGTCCGCCCAATGCCTCACAATTTTAGCCGCCTGATTAAGTTGCTCTGGTGTTTTTGCCGCCAGCTCAATCACTAAGTCATTTTCAACTGGCGGTCCTGCATCGGGAAACTTGAATTCAATCTCAACCCCTGGGTAGAGTTCAGTTTGTAGCTTCAACTCTTCAATGATCGCTTTAACACTACGACGATATTGCCAATCGACAGGTGTAATCGAGATCAAACCAATTTGATCGTCGCCACCCGTTCGTGTGTAAACAGTATCGAACTCATCATGATTCAGCATCATCTGTTCGATATCGCGCATAATGTCATCTTTTTCTTGAATTGAAAGATCACCATGTGAACGAACTTTGACGTTAAAAAATGGCGGATCGACTTCAGGGAAGAACTCAGCACCAAGTCCGGCCTTGGAGTAAGTAAAACCCACCGCAACCGCAAGTAATACCGCACCGAAAAGAATTTTAAATGGGTGACTAATCGCAATAGATAATGTGTGGTAATACGCCTTGGTTAAACCCGTTGCTTGTGAAAAATCGCCATTATGCAAAGCCACCATTCGAGCTTGGCTCTGAGGAGACACGTATTGAGGTTTACCAATCAATCCGCCTAATACGGGAACAAACAACAACGCCATGATCAATGAAGCAGTTAAGGTCGCGATCAGTGTTAATGGCAAGAACTTCATGAACTCGCCCGTCACATCCGGCCAAAACAGTAACGGAGCAAACGCCGCCAAGGTTGTAGCAGTTGATGCTGTTATCGGCCATGCCATTCGCTTGGCTGCATCTCGATAGGCCGCTTTACGTCCCTCCCCTTCTTGCATCCGCCTATCGGCAAATTCAGTAACGACAATCGCTCCATCGACCAACATACCAACAGCCATAATCAATGAAAATAGCACCACGATATTGACTGTTAAGCCAAATACAGACAAAACCAATAACCCCGTAAGGAATGACCCGGGGATTGAAATGCCAACCAGTAATGCGGTACGAACACCAAGAATTGCGATGATAACGATCACCACTAAAATAATGGCGGATAAGATATTGTTTTGAAGATCATTGAGCATGATCTTCACATCTTTAGATTCATCCCAGGTATATTTAACCAATAAATTGTTTGGCCATTCCTCTTGCTGTTGAGCTCCGACCATAACGGCTTTGACTAACTCTACGGTTTCGATGATGTTCTCGCCTGCACGCTTCTTAATATCTAAGACAACTGCAGATTTACCGTCTAAACGAGCAAAACTCTCTGGGTCTCGAAATGCTCGACGAACCGTAGCCACATCAGCGAATGTCACCACCTGTTTACCATCCACTTTGATAGGTAACTCAAGCACATCTTTTAAGGAGTCAAAAACCGAAGGAACTTTGACAGAGAAACGCCCATAACCCGTATCAACGAAACCCGCCGCCACGACTCGATTATTCAAAGCAATCAGATTGTAGATATCAGCTTGATCGAGGCTGTAACTTTCCATTAGTAAAGGATCAACGAGAATCTCTACGATATCATCACGATCACCCGCAATATCGACCTCTAGAATTTGCCGGTGGCTTTCTAATTCATCACCAAGATCTCGGGCTATTTGCACAATAGTTCGTTCAGGGACAGTACCGAATAACACAACCGAAAGTACCGGCTGCTCTGAAGCAAGCGTCACCTCATTCACAGTTGGCTCATCACTGTCTTCTGGTAGCTTTGGCTTAGCAAGATCCACCGCATCACGAACATCGGCCATCGCTTTAGTAAGATCGACACCAACGTTAAACTCCAACACAACAGAGGCATGCCCTTCAGCTGCCGTTGCCGTCATTTCTTTCACACCTTCAATCGATCTAAGCTCTTGCTCTATCGGTCGAACCAGCAAGCGTTCAGCATCGGTTGGGGAAATGCCTTGGTGTCCTACAGAAACGTAGATAATTGGTATTGTGATATCGGGGCTCGACTCTTTGGGTATCGTTATGTAAGTCACAACACCTGCTACAATAATTAGCGCCAAAAGTGAGAGCATTGTTCGAGATCGAGACAAGGCTGCATCAATAATTGAATACATCGGCTATCCCCTACTCAGCGGTTGCGTTTGAGAGTTCAGCACCTTGCGCAACCGCAATCACCGAATCGCCATCACGCACAAAACCTTGGCCTACCGTGATGATATCAACGCGTTGTCCAAGTCCTGTGAGCCACACGCCATCTTGCTCGGCTTTCACAAGCTGGATGCCGACAAATTTTACAGTTGGAGAGTCATCGAGTGACACCAGAGTTTTAACCCCAAGGTTACCGGCTTCATCCAATGCCAACATAGCAGGTGTTACCTTGATGGCGTCTCTTGTTTCTAGGTTGAGTTTCACTTCAGCACTGACACCGGCCGGTAATAAGCCATCAGAGTTGTCGATTTCGATCTCTACGGGGAAGGTGTTAGTTGAAGTTGAAGATATTCGAGAAACGTAACGCAAGCGCCCTTCTGCTTCTTCTCGGCCTAAAAGGCGAACTAAAGCGGATTGATTGACTAACAAATGTTGAATATGGCGTTCACTAACATCAGCCTCAATAACTAAAGGGTCGAGGTCAATCACACCAGCGACTGGATCGCCAACACCAACAAAATCACCCAGCTCCACCATTAAATCTTGAACCACGCCCGAGAAAGGCGACGTAATAACGGTATTCTTTAGAGCCAGTTCCGCGTTGCGCTTCATGGCCTTGGCTTCAGTTAGTGAAGCCTCTGCGGAAGTATAGGCTATCTCTCCTTGGAGCCCTCTTTCCTTCAATGATTGTGCGGCTTTAAATTCTTTTTGTTTTAAGCGATATAAAGCCGATGCACGTTCAAGTTGAATCTCTAAATCGCCTTTATCAATCTGAGCAATGGCCTGCCCTGCTTTGACCAGATCACCTTTAACAAGGTTCAATCGAACAATCTTTCCCGCGACTTCGGCTCCTAAACGAGCATGTCTATCTGGCGCCGTTCTGCCATAGAGATCAATGCTTTTATAGGTAGGTGAAGAAGTGAATGTTTGAAAAGAAACCTTAGCCAGCGGAACCTCTGCCGCTTTTTTCTCTGGCGATTCTTCCGCTTGTCCCACTCCTAAACCAAGCCAAATAGACAACAACATCACGAGAATCAAAGAAACCAGCCATGGCTGTTTAAGTTTCTGAGAAAGCAATGGGCCAGAAAAGAGAGAGGTCATAGCAAATCCTTTTATACGATATAATTAATTACGCCAATTAATTTAATATGTCATATACAACTTCCTGATGTACAAAAGTAACCTTAACAGACCAACGAGGAATGAAGTTGGACACGATCGACAGTTTAAAAAATATGCGGTTTACAAAAAGCCGGAATACTTTGAAAAATAATAAATTTAAAGTAGCAGTAAGTCTTTTTAAGGTTCCTCTAAAACAAAACGCCGAACATCAGTCCGGCGTTTACAATCTTTCAAGCCCTACTTTCCACTAAAGCTAGACGCTAAACGATGCACCACAGCCACATGTTGTCGTTGCGTTCGGGTTGTTTACAAAGAAACGTGCGCCTTCTAGGCCTTCAGTGTAATCAACCATGCCGCCCATTAAGTACTGTAGGCTCATTGGGTCAACAACCAGCGTTACACCGCTGTTTACAATGGTAGTGTCACCATCATTTACTTTTTCATCAAATGTGAAGCCGTATTGGAAACCACTACAACCACCACCTGTAATATATACACGCAGTTTTAGTTCTGGGTTTTCTTCTTCAGCAATTAGCGTTTGTACGCGGGTAGCTGCTGCATCAGAAAAAGACAATGGGATATTTACTTCGCTCACGACAACCTCTCTTACCTGTGTCAAAAACAACATGATACAAATCTAATTCGAGACCATAGTTGTTGAGTATTTTCTTATATTCGGCTGATTATCTAATACCTGACTGAAACGTTCAAGTATTCACCACCGGATCCTTCCTTTTACTGCTGTAAACTGGCAATTAAAACGTGTAACCACACAAAACAACCAGATTCGGATGATTATATCGGCGAAAGCATTCCTAGTTGGATTCGGGATAGGTACAATGCGTGCCAATTGGTCCGACAGTCAAAAGAGGATATATCAATGACCAAATCAGCAGAGCTATACGAACAAGCACAGCAAACTATTCCTGGTGGCGTAAACTCTCCAGTTCGTGCATTCAATGGCGTAGGTGGTTCGCCAATCTTCGTTGAACGCGCTGATGGCCCACTTATTTTTGATGCTGATGGTAAAGCATATATCGATTACGTTGGCTCTTGGGGTCCAATGATTTTGGGTCACAACCACGCTGTGATTCGTGATGCAGTCATTGAAGCAGCTCAACGAGGCCTTAGCTTCGGTGCTCCAACTGAAACTGAAATCAAAATGGCTGAACTGGTATCTGAGATGGTTCCATCAATGGAACAGCTACGTATGGTTAGCTCGGGTACTGAAGCAACAATGAGTGCAATTCGTCTTGCTCGTGGCTTCACTGGTCGTGACAAAATCCTCAAGTTTGAAGGCTGTTACCATGGCCATGCAGACAGCCTACTAGTAAAAGCGGGTTCTGGCGCATTAACTTTAGGTCAACCAAGCTCTCCAGGTGTTCCTGCTGATTTTGCTAAACTGACATTAACGGCAACGTTTAACAACCTAGATTCAGTACGTGAATTATTCGCTGCAAACAAAGGTGAAATCGCATGTATCATCGTTGAGCCAGTGGCGGGCAACATGAACTGTATTCCACCAGTAGAAGGCTTCCACGAAGGTCTACGTGAAATCTGTGACCAAGAAGGTGCATTGCTAATCTTTGATGAAGTAATGACAGGTTTCCGCGTTGCTGAAGGCTGTGCGCAGGCTTACTACAACATCAAGCCAGACCTAACGTGCCTTGGTAAAGTGATCGGCGGCGGTATGCCGGTGGGTGCTTTTGGTGGTCGTAAAGAAGTGATGCAATACATCGCACCAACAGGCCCAGTTTACCAAGCGGGGACGCTTTCAGGTAATCCTGTTGCTATGGCAGCTGGCTACGCATGTTTGAACCTTCTACGAGAAGAAGGTAACGAAAAACGTCTAGCTTCAAAAACGAAACAACTAGCGAATGGCTTCAAGCAACTTGCTGACAAGCACGGTATTCCTTTGCTTGTACACCAAGCTGGCGGTATGTTCGGCTTCTTCTTTACAGATCAAGAAACCGTAACCTGCTACGAAGATGTAACTAAGTGTGATGTTGAACGCTTCAAGCGCTTCTTCCACCTAATGCTTAAGCATGGTGTTTATCTTGCCCCATCAGCATTTGAAGCAAGCTTTACTTCTCTGGCTCATGGTTCAAAAGAGATTGATGCGACACTAGAAGCGGCTGACCGTTGTTTCGCGATCATAGCTTCTGAAAGTAATTAATCGAAAGTCCTCTATAAGTCGCTAACCGATTGAATTTAGGGCTGCATTAACGCAGCCTTTTTTAGTGCGCCGAGTTATTCAGCCTCGAGTATTTCCGCTTAGATTCCTCGTCAATTTGTTCGAAAACTTAACAAAAAGCGTCTAACGTTCCCAGAAAAGGAAAACCAACAACATCAGCGTACCAAGGAACATTCTGAACCACGGGATCTCTTTTTTTATTTGTTGTTCTTCGTCTTGGCATTTCTTATCTTTGTCACAGCACCCCATAATCAAAACTCCTCATTGCTAACTCTCTGTTTTGCAGCCATTATAAACTTAGAATGCCAATATAGAGACCATTATCGTGTCAGAAAAAATTAAAATTAATTCTAGCCATTGGGTGATCATCATAGCCCTACTCGCGGCGGCTTTTGCTTGTTATCTGCTTATCGAACCCTATGTGAACTCAATAATAATGGCATTTATCATTTCACTTTTGATGTTCCCGATCCACGAATGGCTTGAAAGAAAGATACCAAAGAAAAAAAACATCGTCTCATTGCTTTCTTGTGTGATACTGACTTTTATTATCGTTATTCCTTTATTAGCAGTGTTTGCTGCAATTGTTCAGCAAGGTTCTCTGTTTTCTCAAAACACCTATCAATGGGTAACACACGGTGGCATTCAAACTCTATTTGCCCACCCATTGGTGGTTAAAGCGCTGTCGTTTGTAAATAACTACCTCCCTTTTGACAACATTGAGCCTCAAGCCATCGCTCAAAAAGTCGGTGAGTTCGCTACCAGCTTTGGTTCAAAATTGGTTGGTATTAGTGCAAAAATTCTTGGTGATGCGACCAGTTTTTTGATGGATTTTTTCTTGATGCTGTTTGTTCTGTTCTTCTTGTTAAGAGATCACGACAAAATCATCAGCGTCGTTCGCCATATTCTTCCATTGTCTCGTAGCCAAGAAGACAAACTTCTAACAGAGATTGAACAAGTATCGAAGTCTGCCGTAATGGGGTCATTCTTAACCGCAATCGCACAAGGTATTGCAGGCGGTTTAGGCATGTGGATCGCCGGTTTCCCTGGCCTATTCTGGGGAACCATGATGGGCTTCGCCTCTTTCATCCCTGTAGTCGGTACGGCGCTAATCTGGATTCCAGCCGCAACCTACTTATTCCTAACAGGTGATACCACATGGGCAATTTTCCTAACGGTTTACTGTGTGGCAATTGTTGGTTCAATTGATAATCTTCTGCGTCCGCTTCTGATGCAAGGCAGCGCAGGCATGAACACCCTGATGATTTTCTTCTCACTATTGGGTGGTATTCAACTGTTTGGCTTGATTGGTCTTATCTATGGCCCGTTGATTTTTGCTATAACGATTGTCCTATTCAATATCTACGATGAAGAGTTTAAAGACTTTTTAAACCAGCAAGACAAGAGTTAACCGACTCATTAGGCAACTTGCTTGCCGAACGCGTATTAAACACTTCAAGCTTTAGGCGGATTATGCGAAAATCCGCCCTCATTTTTTGCTAACGATTCAATAGAGTGTCCTATGTCCGCCTACATTGCCCCAAGTCAGATTGCTGAGCGCCAACTTGCCTACTTTGAAGGCAAACATGTTTTAGTTGCCGGTGAGGCTGAAGACTTATTCCCTGTTGAATTAGCGAAGCATTGTGAATCTGTCTCTGTGTTCACTTCTAATTACAGCTACTACCGTCAGCTTGAAGGTTGTAGCACCATCCAACGTTTTTACGGTGCTGAGTTTACCGAAGAGACCAAAGCTGACTTAGTGATGTTGTATTGGCCAAAAGCCAAGGCAGAAGCGGAGTATTTGTTGGCGATGCTGTTTGCCAAGTTAGGCAAAGAGATTGAGATTGTCGTTGTCGGTGAAAACCGCTCTGGCGTGAAAAGTATTGAGAAGATGTTTGCGCCTTACGGCAAGGTCGTAAAATACGATTCAGCGCGTCGCTGTTCTTTCTACTGGGGTCAATGCTTCGAACAGCCACAATCTTTCAACTTGCAAGACTGGTTTAAAACCTACACGGTTAACATTGGTGAGCAATCACTTACCGTAAAAAGTCTTCCTGGCGTATTCAGCCACGGTGAGTTCGATGTGGGTAGCCAACTGCTGTTGGATACTTTGCCAAAACTAAAAGGCAAGGTATTGGATTTTGGTTGTGGTGCTGGCGTGTTGGGCGCAGTAATGGCATCTCGTAATCCTGATATCGAGCTAGAAATGTGTGACATCAGTGCATTTGCAGTAGCATCAAGCCAAGCAACCCTCGAAGCGAATGGTTTAACAGGTAAAGTCTTCGCGTCAGATGTCTATTCTGATACAGCACAAGACTACCAATTCATCATCAGTAATCCACCATTCCACTCAGGTTTAGACACCAGCTACAGTGCAACGGAAACTCTGCTGGCGCAGGCACCGAAGCACTTAAAGCATGCTGGAGAGTTGTTCATCGTTGCGAACAGCTTCTTAAAATACATTCCAATTATTGAACAATCTTTTGGAAAATGCGCGACTCTAAATAAGACCACCAAATTCGCGATCTACCACGCAAATAAGTAGTCTATTTAACACAGCGTAGAGGCATTATCTGCGCTGTCTGTTCATATTTTTATCAAAAGCTTATAAAAATGCGCTTTTGCACACGCTTTAAATACCACTTACTTGTCAAAGTAAAAAAACTCGTTAATTTCGTTAAATTGGAAACCGTTAATTCTATTCTCTGTACCTGTTTTCGCCTCTTTTAGCAGTACATCAAAGGAAAGTAGTACCCAATTTATGTTTAGATTCTATCGTAAGCAGAAGTTTAAGCGCCTTCAAAATACTCTAATGCTGGCATTTCTTGTCCTCAGTATTATCCCAGTGACACTAATCGCAATATTCTTCCTCCAGTCGCACAGTCAAGATCTACAGGAACAAAGCACCTCACATCTTGTTTCGGTTCGTGATACTAAGCAACAGCAAATCGTCGATTACTTACAAGCTCAAGAGTCCCAAGTCATGGGCTTTGTACGCTCAGAACTGGCTAATGCCAGTGGTGGGCGATTCTATGGGTTGATCAATGCATTTCAAAGGCTCGGCCTAGATATTGACGAAGCACGTAGCAATGCGCAGCAGCGTTATATTCAAGGATCAGGCGATCAAATCAAAACATCTATTCTTCCAGAATCGAACAGTTTTATTGGCAGTGAGCGTTATCGCCTACTACACAAACGCTACCACAACGCTTACCTAGAACTACTGAAACGATCCGATTTTGACGATATATTATTGGTTGATATCAACGGTAACGTCGCTTATTCCGTATTTAAACGTGATGATTATGGCACCAATTTACTGACAGGTAAGTACAAGGATTCAAACCTAGGCACTACCTTTCAACAACTAAAAAAAGACGTAACCGACCGACGTAAATCTAATGAGGATTACACGCCTGTTATTGTCTCTGACTTTAAAGACGAGAATGGTAGACAAACAGCATGGTTAGGTGCGCCTATCGTACAGCAGGGCTATCTGCACAGCTATGCGATGTTTAGATTACCGATCAACGGCATAACGAAACTTATCGCGGATCTCAACAAGAGTTCCAACATTCAAACCTTATTGGTAGGTAGTGATCACTTACCTCGTAGCCTTGCGCATTCGCAAGAATCGATCAACTTAAGCCTAGACGTTGTTGATAAAGCGCTTGCGGGCGAAACTGCAGTGGGCACCTTCGATAACACTCAAGATCAAGCGATCATCGCTGCCTATACGCCAATTGAACTCAAATATGCAACTTGGGCTCTCGTTGTCGAGCTGCCAGAGAAAGAAGCATTTGCCCGAATTCACCAGCTAGAAAAGATCTTCGTGATCGTAATGTTAACTGCAATCATTCTAGTATTTGTTGCATCGCATTACCTATCCAACTTCATCACATCGCCGCTCCTCAAACTCACTTGGGCAGCCGAGAAAGTATCTGCTGGTGATCTTGATGAAACGATGATCAATACCGAGCGAAAAGATGAGATAGGCCGCCTTGCAGTAAGCTTCGAACGAATGCAGCGCTCAATTCGCGAAAAGATGCAGCTGATAAGAAGCCAGAATGATGAACTTGAGGACAACCTCAAGACCATTCAAAAGCAAAACGAAGAGTTGCACCTTGCTAACAAACTAAAAGATGAGTTCTTAGCAACAACTTCGCACGAACTTAGAACACCACTGCATGGGATGGTTGGTATTGCTGAAGCACTAATATCTGGTGCGAACGGCCCCATTCCAGCTAACCAGAAGTACCAGTTAGATATCATCATCAATAGTGGTCAGCGATTAGCAACCTTGGTTGATGATCTACTTGATTACCACAAGATGCGTTACGGCAGCTTGGATATTAAGAAATCTGCGGTTGATCTGTCTGCAGCCACCAGCTTGGTGCTTGAGCTGTCCCATCACCTGCTGGGTAGTAAACCAATCCGCATTATTAACCAAGTTCCTAGTGATTTGGGACTAGTTTCATCTGACCCTCAACGCCTTGAACAAGTGATGTATAACTTGGTCGGTAATGCCATCAAGTACACATCAGAAGGTAAGATTGTCATCTCTGCGAGCGTTATTGACGACAACATTCGCGTGCAAGTTGTTGATACCGGACAAGGTATACCCGCTGAGTATCTAGAGCACATCTTTGAACCCTTAGTTCAAGCAGGTCAAGATGCAGGCAACTATCGTCAAGGTGCAGGGCTTGGGTTATCCATTAGCCGTCAACTGATTGAGCTTATGGGCGGGTCACTTTACGTAAGTAGTCAGCCGATGCTTGGCACTACCTTCAGCTTTACGCTACCTTTAGCTACACAAGAAGAATTGCAGAACTACAGCAAGTCTGGCAGCTACTCACACTTCCAAGCTCCAGATTTAATTGATAATACTCAACAAGAAGACAGCGTTATCAATGAAAATCCTGACGGCCCACTCTTAGTAATCGCAGATGATGAGCCAGTAAACCTACGCGTATTAGACAGTTTCTTGAAGTTAGAAGGTTTTCGAGTTCGTACTGCATGTGACGGTCCAGAAACCATTGAAATAATTGAAAAAGAGAAGCCTGAATTACTTCTACTCGACATCATGATGCCTGGTATGAGTGGCTACCAGGTTTGCGAAACACTGCGTAAACAATATGACCATGCACAGTTACCAATCATCATGCTTACGGCGCTTAACCAAGCAGAGGATCGAGTACGAGGCTTCGAAGTCGGAGCCAATGACTACTTATCCAAGCCGTTCAACAAACAAGAGTTAGCCGCTCGAATTACTGCGCACCTATCAGCAAGCAAAGCTGAGCAAAGACGACTTGAAAATGACCAACTACAACTAGAGCTTAAACATAGAGCCATGGTTGAAGCTAATTTACTAGAGACACAAGGACGTTTACTAGAACAATTAGAATCCGCTCCGGAAGCCATCATCTGTATTCGAGACGACCAGCGCATTCGATTTGCAAATGAAGCAGCAGCCAAACTCTTTAGGCGTGGGCAAGAGCAACTTAAGCGTTCAATGGCTGACGAAATCATTGCGCCTAAGTACCTCAAAATAGAACAAGCCCACTACTGCGGTGATATTGATATCTACATAGACGACACACGTCAGCGCATTCCAAGTGATATCCTTAAGCTACCTGAAGGCTCAGGGCTCGACACCATGTATATCTTCAATGTGGGTGGTGGCGTTAACTCAAGCCGAGTCAATAACCTTGAAACGGCGGTTGAGGCACTTTCAAGCTACGCCTTTGAAGGTGACAAAGATAAGCTCCAACAGCTGAAAGAGCTCGGAGGTGAGTTTACTCGTATCGCAGATAAAGCGAGCGGTGAAGGTAAAAACAAACAGGAATTAATGCGTGAAGTATTGGTTGATGCCATGACCAATGCCATCATTTACTGGGAATCAGTAACAGGTGAAACTAAGTTTGCCTTCGCAGAGAAGAGTGGCTTGTGGCGCGTCTATTTAGACCGCAGCACGCTGCAAACACGAACGTTAGACAAATACCTACGCGTAGAAACACTCCCTAAAACACCTCGTTGGCGAACCGTATTGAGCTCGATCGAGTTTATACTCGAACACTGTAAAGAACAGACACCAGAACGAACTCATATAGAGATGCTCAGAGATAAGTTACAGAAACTACTGACTAGCTAACTCTGAACTAACACCGTCTCGTCTTATTAGCCCACCTCGCGTGGGCTTTTTTGTACATAATCTTCAGACTTAAAACAAAGTAGCTCATATTTCAATTTACTTTTTTCACTTCTTTAAACAAGAGGATTATCTCGTTACTTGAGATCAAACACCTCTCCCTCTAGTCACTATTTCTCGTCCGGTTTTCCATCATATTTAACCGTTAGCTGACTATTTGTTGCAGTTTGAGAAGCGAGTCACAACAGAACGGCAGATTTAATTTTCTAGTGAAATTTAACGTAAAACAGGCAAGTGACCAAGATCTACAATTACATTAAAATAACACAAGTCTATATAATAAAAAGGAAATAGAGTAAGTGACCACTAACATGGACTTTCCAGAACAAATTCAATTGCGAGTCACATCACCATAACAATTGCGTGCAAAAAACCATCAAACCACCCTATTTTGACGTTAATGACGTGTGGTTATGTGTTTTTAACGTTTTTGACGGGAAACGAGTTTGATTAATTCATCGATAAGGTGTTTTCTTACTCCTGCCAAAGGCCTACAGGCCACTCTTACCACTTCTCGGAATCAACGATGAATCTGGAGCAACGAAGAAGAGGTAGGCCTTTAATAGAGTGTGTATCTACTAAACCATTTAGCGACAGATAACATTCAATCCATTAGTGAAATGAAAGCAAATAGTAAGGAACAGCTATGCTTGCCAATATAAAAAAAACAGCAATAGCAACAGCAATTATTGCGACCGCTACAACAGGTTTTGCATCAGTAGCAACCGCTGCAGAACGCAGTGAACTGACCGTTCACCCGAAAGAGTACACTACATTCGTACGTAACTTTAACCCGTACCTTGGTGCTACTAACCTACATACTACAACTGACTTCATGTATGAGCCGCTAGTAGTATTTAACGAAATGCACGGTAACACTCCAGTGTTCCGTCTAGCTGAAAACTTCAAAATGTCAGATGATCTGATGAGCGTAGTTTTCGACATTCGTAAGGGTGTTAAATGGTCTGACGGAGAAGCTTTCTCTGCTGATGATGTTGTTTTTTCTTTCAACCTTGTAAAAGAGAAGCCAGAGCTTGACCAATCTGGTATCAACTCTTGGGTAACTTCTGTAGAAAAACTGAACGATAACCAAGTTAAGTTCACCCTAACAGAAGCAAACTCGAACGTACCTTATGAGATTGCTAAAGTACCTGTTGTACCTAAGCACATCTGGAAAGACGTTAAAGATCCATCAACGTTTACCAATGAGAATCCCGTTGGTTCTGGTCCATTTACAGAAATCGATACGTTTACAGCACAACTATACATCCAGTGTGCAAACCCGAACTACTGGGATGCAGACAACCTAGATGTTGACTGTCTACGTGTTCCACAAATTGCGAACAACGACCAATTCCTAGGTAAAGTTGTAAACAGTGAAATGGACTGGACGTCTTCTTTCGTTCCAGATATCGACCGTACATACGCAGCAGCTAGCCCTAAACACCACTACTGGTACCCGCCAGCAGGTACACAGGCATTCATCGTTAACTTCAAACACCCTGATGCTGCGAAGCATGAAGCGTTGAGCAACGTTGACTTCCGCCGTGCTTTCTCTATGGCTCTTGACCGTCAAACTATCATCGACATCGCATTCTACGGCGGCGGTACTGTGAACGATTTCGCATCGGGTCTAGGTTACGCGTTTGAAGCTTGGTCTGATGAAAAAACTCACGACAAGTACAAAGGCTTCAACACTTACAACGCTGAAGGCGCGAAAAAGCTTCTTGCTGACGCTGGCTTCAAAGATGTAAACAAAGATGGTTTTGTTGACACTCCATCTGGCAAGTCTTTCGAACTAATGATCCAATCGCCAAACGGCTGGACTGACTTCAACAACACAGTTCAACTAGCGGTAGAACAGCTAAACGAAATCGGTATTAAAGCGAAAGCTCGTACGCCAGACTTCTCAGTGTACAACCAAGCAATGCTTGAAGGCACATACGACGTAGCATACACAAACTACTTCCACGGTGCGGATCCATACACGTACTGGAACAGCGCTTACAACTCATCACTACAATCTGGTGATGGTATGCCTCGTTTCGCAATGCACTTCTACAAAAACGACAAGCTAGATGGTCTTCTAAACAGCTTCTACAAAACCGCTGATAAGAACAAGCAGCTAGATATCGCACACGGTATTCAGCAAATCATCGCTGCAGACCAAGTGACGATCCCTGTGATGTCTGGTGCTTACATGTACCAATACAACACAACTCGCTTCACTGGTTGGTGGAACGAAGAAAATCCAAAAGGCCGTCCAAACATTTGGGCTGGTATTCCAGAACGTCTACTTCATGTACTGGACCTAAAACCAGTTAAATAAGTAATCGTTCAATCTTTGCGGCGTAACTTCTTACGCCGCTTATAAAAATCCCCACACTCTCTATTGAAAGTATGGCGCTAGTCGTCAGGGGATTTTTCGTTCCAAATTTCGCTAGGAGCGACCTGAATCCAGAAACAGGGAAACAATCTGGGTGAGTAAGGTGTGAGTTATGGGTTATTTTTTAAGACGTTTGTCATTTTATTTTGTCGCGCTATTAGTTGCAGCGACGTTAAACTTTATTATTCCAAGAGCAATGCCTGGTGACCCCGTTACCATGATGTTTGCGAACGCTTCTGTACAAGTTACTCCTGAGCGTATTGCGGCAATGAAAGAACTATTAGGCTTCGTTGATGGTGGCTATTTGGTTCAATACGGCGCATACATGAAGAATATTCTAAGCTGGGAGCTTGGCACATCAATCCAGTTCTACCCACTGTCGGTAAATACATTGTTGGGTGGCGCATTCGGTTGGTCACTATTCTTAGCGGGCACCGCCGTTATTCTTTCTTTCTCGATTGGTTCAATTCTAGGTATTTTCGCAGCGTGGAAACGCGGCAGTAAATACGATGCCTTTGTTACTCCAGGGATGCTGATTCTGCAAGCCGTTCCTCAAGTTGTTATTGCGATGATTGCACTATTCACCTTCGCAATTGGCTTAAAGTGGTTCCCAACAGGCTACGCCTACACCGCAGGTACAATACCGGACTGGACAAGCTGGGCGTTCATTAAAGACGTCGCTTACCACGCTTTCTTACCTCTGCTGTGTGCTTCTATTGTTCAAATTGGTGGCTTCCTAGTCAACATGCGTAACAACATGATCAACCTACTTGCGGAAGACTACATCACGATGGCTAAGGGTAAAGGCCTTAGCGAAAACCGAGTGGTATTCAACTACGCAGCTCGTAACGCGATGCTACCAAGTGTGACAGCCCTTTCAATGTCGCTAGGTATGGCAATCGGTGGTCAGTTAATTATCGAAATCATCTTTAACTACCCAGGTCTTGGCAGTGTACTTTTCAACGCCATTAACGCTCGTGACTACCAAGTGCTGCAAGGTCAACTGCTTATCATGACGCTGTTCATGCTGTTCTTTAACCTAGTTGCAGACATGCTTTACGTTGTTCTTGACCCTCGTCTTCGTAAGGGTGGTAAATAATCATGAAAGACTTTCTAAAACTCATTTGGCGTAACCCGATGGCCCTTACTGGCGTCATCATCCTAAGTATTTTTATCCTTGGCGCGATTGCGGCTCCATTGCTCACCAAACACGTACCAGACAAACGAACAGGTAACCCGCACGAATACCCTGGCTTCGTTGTTAAGTCTGCACAAACAAGCCCTGATGGTTGGATTGCTCAAAACCTAGCAGACGACCGTCGTACATTGATTATGTCTAAAAAGGCAGATCACGTACTTGGTACAACTCGTATGGGGCGTGACGTTTGGTCACAAGTGGTATACGGCGCACGCGTATCTCTTGCGGTAGGTTTTGGTGCTGGTCTAACTGTATGTCTACTCGCAACAGTTATCGGTGTTTCTGCTGGCTACTTTGGCGGCCGTGTCGATGACGTACTGACAGCGGCTATGAACATCATGCTAGTTATCCCTCAGTATCCACTGTTGTTCGTAGTTGCAGCCTTTATTGGTGAGGCAGGGCCACTCACCATAACCTTGGTTATCGGCTTTATGTCTTGGGCTTGGGGCGCCCGGGTTGTTCGCTCCCAGACCCTAGCACTGCGTGAAAAAGAGTTTGTAAAAGCCGCTGAAGTTTTGGGTGAATCTTCATTCCGTATCATCTTCGTAGAGATTCTGCCAAACCTTATCTCTATTGTTGGTGCGAGTTTCATCGGTTCGGTGATGTACGCAATCATGATGGAAGCAACGATTTCGTTCCTAGGCCTTGGAGACCCAAACACAATCAGCTGGGGCATCATGCTTTACAACGTTCAAACCTCTTCATCAATGCTGATTGGCGCTTGGTGGGAACTATTAGCTCCTTGTATCGCACTGACACTACTCGTAACAGGTCTTGCTCTGCTTAACTTTGCTGTCGATGAAATTGCTAACCCGCAACTGCGTTCTCACAAAGGCATGAAGCGCTGGAAGAAACTAGCAGCTCAAGACAAAGAAGAACGTGAACCAGAACTACCACCACAAAATGCACTTTGGAGCGGAGATAAATAATCATGTCTGAACCACTAATTTCTATCCGCAACTTATGCGTGGATTACATCACCGAATCAGGCGATGTTCGCGCTTGCAACAACGTCAGTTTCGATATCGCTCCGGGTGAGGTATTCGGCCTAGCCGGTGAATCTGGCTGTGGTAAATCAACGGTTGCTTTCTCTCTTATGCGTCTTCATAAGCCGCCCGCTTACATCAGTGGTGGTGAGATTATCTTCAACGGGGAGAATATCCTTGAATACAGTGATGACCGTATGCAAGCGTTTCGTTGGAGCGAGATGTCGATGGTATTCCAGAGTGCGATGAACGCACTCAATCCAGTACTACCGATGGAAGAGCAGTTCTGTGACGTAATCATGCGTCACACCAATATGACTCGTGAACAAGCGAAGCAACGTGCTGAAGGTCTACTTGAAATCGTCGATATTCACCCGAGCCGATTGAGTGACTACCCTCACCAATTCTCTGGTGGCATGCGTCAACGTTTGGTTATTGCTATCGCTCTAGCCCTGAATCCGAAGCTGATCATTATGGATGAGCCAACAACAGCACTTGATGTAGTTGTGCAACGCGAAATCCTACAAAAGATCTATGCGCTGAAAAAAGAATTTGGCTTCTCGATTCTGTTCATTACCCATGACTTGTCATTGATGGTCGAGTTCTCTGACCGCATCGGCATCATGTACTCAGGTGAGCTGATCGAGGTAGCTAACTCTCAAGATATTCTAGAAAACCCTTACCACCCTTACACCAAAGGGCTGGGAAGTTCTTTCCCTCCACTAACAGGGCCGAAGACAAAATTAGCGGGTATTCCGGGCAACCCTCTGAACCTATTAGAGATTCCTGAAGGGTGTCGTTTCCAAGCTCGTTGTGACCGTGTACATGAAACCTGTACTAAGGTGCCAACCAAGCTGCGTTCTATCGAACCGGGACATTTGTCTAACTGCCACCTGTACGGCGACCCAATAGTACAAAGGAAGCTATAGCTTGCACGCTTTCTCAGCGTGAATAACTAGACAGGCGGCTCGACCGCCTAAAAACAAGCCAAGCGAACAAGGATTCTGGAGACAATTATGAGCAAAGATTTCGGTCAATTATTGGTAGAAGGTAAGAATGTCGTAAAAGACTTCCCAATAAGCAGTACCACCATTCAAACCCCGATGATGCGTGCGATCAACGACGTATCATTCAAGATGTACAAAAGCCGCGGCCTAGCAGTGGTTGGTGAGTCTGGTTCAGGTAAATCAACAACAGCAAAAATGATCGCAAAGATGTACGCGCCTTCAGGCGGTACGATTGAATACAAAGGGCGCGACATCCAAGAGATCTCAAGCAGAAAAGATCTTATGCATTACCGTGAAGGTGTGCAGATGGTATGGCAAGACCCGTTTGGTTCACTCAACCCAACACACAATATCTTTCACCACATCGCTCGACCACTGTTGATTCACAAGAAAGTGACTCCGGGTAATAAGAGAGAACTAGAAGAACGTGTTTACGATCTTTTAGAGCAAGTGGGTCTGATCCCACCGAAAGAAACAGCAAAAAAATACCCTCACCAACTGTCTGGCGGTCAACGTCAGCGTGTCAACCTAGCACGTAATATCGCGGTTGGTGCTGAGGTTGTTCTCGCAGATGAACCAACCTCAATGCTAGACGTTTCTATTCGTGCTGGTGTTTTGAACTTGATGGAAGAGATGAAATTTGAGAAGCAAATGTCACTGCTTTACATCACTCACGACATCGCAACGGCTCGTTACATCGCTGAAGACCTTTCAGTGATGTATGTCGGCCATATGGTGGAATGGGGCGATACCGATGACGTTATTGCTAACCCTCAGCACCCTTACACTCAACTACTGGTTTCTGCGGTTCCAGATCCTAAGAAATCGATCCACGAGCAACTAGCGGGTAACAAAGGGGAGATTCCACTTTGGACTCCAGTATCCGCCGGCTGCCCTTTTGCAGGCCGTTGTACTCACGCAATGGACAAGTGTAAAGAGCGGCTACCTAGTGTAACTCAATTAGCCGATAACCACTTTGTTCGTTGTTACCTGCACGAAAGCTAAACATTAAGACTGAGTTAGGGTCTGCGGGCCCTAACTACTCATATCCAAACCAATTCAGGTACCTAGCCAAAAGAAACTAGGACCTTTGGAGAACATTGATGCTGTTATTGACCAACCATATTGGCTACGAATCTTCGGCTCCCAAGCAGGCGATCTTACAGACTAAGAAAACTCGCTTATCGAGCACGACTGCACTTTTGGTGTGTGCCGACAACCATATTACTGTGGGCAACTTTGATGTTGTAAAACAAGGCCATGTAGCAAATTGGCATCAAGGGCAATTCTTCACCATCGATTTCAGTTCATTTACCGAATCCGGTCGCTACTACCTGCGCTTTGATAACCTACGTTCGGAAGTGTTTGAGATTGGCAACAACCTACTAATGAACCACACATTTTCTGATGTGCTTCATTACTTCAAGTCACAACGTTGTGGCGGCACTTTTGACAAGAAAGATCGACAAGCACAAATTCTCGGCACCGACAGATACGTCGATGTCCATGGTGGCTGGTACGATGCATCAGGTGATGTAAGTAAGTATTTCAGCCACTTGTCTTACGGCAACTACCTCAACCCACAACAGATTCCTATGGTTGTTTGGAACATGCTCAAAAGCGTGCGCTTAACCAGCGACAATCCAGACTTCCCTAAATTCTCTATGACTCGCCTAACAGAAGAAGCGCTATTCGGAGCTGATTTCTTAGTTCGTATGCAAGACGCGGCTGGATACTTCTACATGACAGTATTCGACAAGTGGAGTAAAGACATCAACCAACGCGACATCTGCGCGTACGCCACTCAAGAAGGCCATAAATCAACAGACTTACAAGCAGGCTACCGACAAGGGGGTGGTGTTGCTATTGCGGCACTCGCAGCGGCTTCTGAACTTGAAGTTTCAAGCAGTTACTCTAGCCAAACCTATCTTGATACCGCAACCAAAGGTTACTGGCATCTCAAAGAGTACAACCTCCAATACCTAAACGATGGTGAAGAAAACATCATCGATGAGTATTGCGCCCTACTCGCAGCCAATGAGCTGTACCGAGTAACACAAGACGAACAATACCTTTCAGAAGCAAGAACTTGGGCGACTCGTTTAATCTCTCGTCAACAGTCAGATGATTCATTTGAGCACTTCTGGTCAGCTAATGCTGATGGCTCTCGCCCATACTTTCATGCAGCTGAAGCCGGCCTTCCAGTAATTGCCCTGTGCGAATACATCGACAATGAAACCGATACGGAGCTGAAAGAACGAGCTCGCATTGTTGTTGAACAAGCGTGTCAGTTCGAAATCAACATCACCGATAAAGTAACCAACCCATTTGGCTACCCAAGACAGTACGTTAAAAATGTTGATGGTGATAAGCGCGATGCTTTCTTCGTCGCTCAGAAAAATGAAACAGGCTACTGGTGGCAAGGCGAGAACGCACGTCTTGGTTCGATCGCAACCATGGCGTACTTAGTTCAACCACATATTCAAGATAGCGAACTGCAAAAGCGTTTAATCCAACTTTCACAGAACAGCCTAGATTGGATCTTGGGTCTCAACCCATACCACATGTGCATGCTTGATGGTCATGGTCATAACAACCCTGACTACCTGCCGCAGCTTGGTTTTTTCAATGCGAAAGGTGGTATCTGTAATGGCATCACAGCTGGCTTTGAAGATGATCAAGACATTGCATTCAATCCACCAGCGCAAAAAGATGACATGCTCCAAAACTGGCGCTGGGGCGAACAATGGATCCCTCACGGCGCGTGGTACTTACTGGCAACCGCTGCGCAATTCAATTTCCTAGCACAACGTAAGGAGCAATAACCATGACTCTTTACTACGTAGGTATTGATGGTGGCGGCACTTCTTGTCGTGCGCGTATTCGCGATGACCAAGGCACACTCATTGGTGAAGCGAAAAGCGGCAGCGCTAACATCCTTTTGGGTGTTGATGTTGCGATGAGATCGATTGTTGATGCGATTACTCAAGCGGCGCAGCAAGGGCAACTCGACTCAACTCATTTTTCCAATATGCATGTCGGCCTTGCACTGGCTGGTGCTGAGCAAAAATCGGCATGGTTCGACTTCATGGCTCAACCACACCCTTTCGCCAGTATGACGCTCAACACTGACGCTTACGGTGCTTGTATTGGCGCTCACAATGGCCAAAACGGCGCGATCATGATTGGTGGCACGGGCTCATGCGGCATCTACCTACAAGATGGTGAGCAGCACGTCGTTGGTGGTCGTGAATTCCCAATTTCCGACCAAGGTGGCGGCGCTGTAATGGGCCTTCGCTTGATTCAACAAGTTCTGCTTGCTGAAGATGGCATTCGTAGCAAAACCCCACTCACTCAGCATGTTATGCATCACTTTAATAATGATGTCGATGCCATTGTGGAGTGGTCAAAAGGCGCAATTCCAAAGGATTACGGTCAATTCTCGCCAGTAATTTTTCAACTGGCGAATGAAGGTGACGAACTGGCTATCGAGATGCTCAAGCAAACCGCAGCGGATATCGAAATGTTTGTACTAGCACTGCATCGTAAAGGTGCGGACAAGGTATGCCTGATGGGAAGTATCGCAGAGCGAATTCTCAATTGGCTATCACCACCAGTACAGCAATGGATCGTTAAACCTCAATTCGACGCTATCGAAGGCGCATTGATGTTTGCCGGAAAACCACAACACAACTTGTATCAACAGGCTTAGCAGGGAAGTTATATGAATTATCGCATCGACTTAGCTGTTCTTTCTGAACAAAAAAACAACTGCCGATTGGGCCTTACGGTACATAACTTAAGTGATCTTGACGTGACAGATTGGTCACTGCATTTTGCCTTTGACCGATTCATCCTTCCTGAGAGTTTATCGCAAGGTGAACTGACTCAAGTTGGCAGCTTCTGCTCGTTCAAACCAAGTTCGTCAGTATTAAAGGCCAATAACCATTACTACCTTGAATTCAGTATTCAAAGCGCACCATTCCGCTTCTATTCGGATGGCTTGAATGATGCCTTTATTCAATCGAACTCAAAGGGAGAAGCCTCTGTTCTGCCGGTGGCTATTTCTCCGATAGTGCTAGCATCTCCTTATAGTGAACGTAGTCAACTTCCAGCAGTAAGCGCTTCAAGGCTAGCTCTCATCCCCCGTCCAAACAAGCTCAAGGTTGATCAAGGTCATTTTGAACTAAACAGCAATTGTAAAGTTGAGATTAAATCTCACCTTGCAGACAACGCCGTGACTTGGTTAGAACAAGAGTTGCTCTCTACCTTTGATTTATCCCTAACTACCAAGAATAGCGGCAATATTCTATTTCGTAATAATCCAACTTTAGATGAAGCCAAGTACAAACTAAATATCACCTCACAACACATTAATATTGAGTCTGGTAGCCAGTCTGGCTTTATCCATGCCGTCGCTAGCTTAATACAATTAGTTGAGCCGTCGAGTAATACTCGTTTTTCTCTTCCATGCTGCCAAATTGTAGATGAGCCACGCTTTAAGTATCGCGGCATGATGTTGGATTGTGCTCGCCACTTCCATTCAGTAGATCAAGTGAAGCGTCTAATCAACCAATTGGCGCACTACAAGTTCAACGTTTTTCACTGGCACCTAACCGATGATGAAGGCTGGAGAATTGAGATAAAGAGCCTACCTCAGCTAACTGAAGTTGGTGCTTGGCGTGGTCCTAACCATGCACTGGAACCGCAATACACCCATATTGCGGAAAACTACGGCGGCTTCTACACGCAGCAACAGATTCGCGAAGTTATTGAATACGCAGAACAGCGTAGCATCACGGTTATCCCTGAAATCGATATCCCGGGACACTGTCGCGCCGCGATCAAATCACTGCCAGATATGCTGGTAGAGCAAGCTGATACCACTCAATACAAGAGCATTCAGCACTACAACGACAATGTGCTAAACCCAGGCTTGCCAGGCACTTACCAATTCTTAGATGCGGTTATTGAAGAAGTCGCAGAGCTGTTCCCAAGTGAATTAATTCACATGGGCGCAGACGAAGTACCACCGGGCGTGTGGACCAACAGCCCTGCAGCTCAAGCGTTGATGAAAGAACATCAATATCAAGACAGCAAAGACCTGCAAGGGCACCTATTCCGCTACGCTGAAAGCAAACTCAAGCAACTCGGCAAGCGCATGGTGGGCTGGGAAGAGGCGCAACACGGCGACAAGGTGAGCAAAGAGACCATCATCTACTCGTGGCTTAGCGAAGAAGCCGCTGTGAACTGTGCTCGCCAAGGCTTTGATGTGGTTCTGCAACCCGCACAATTTACTTATCTCGACATGACCCAAGATTATGCACCGGAAGAGCCGGGTGTAGATTGGGCGGCTGTGATTCCATTAGAACAAGCTTATACCTATGAAGCGCTTGCTGAGATATCTGACACCGATCCAATTCGTAAGCGGATATGTGGAATTCAGTGTGCTCTATGGTGTGAAGTCATCACCAACCAACAGCGTATGGATTACATGGTATTCCCAAGAATTAGCGCTTTAGCTGAAGGATGTTGGACACATAAAAACAACCGAGAGTGGCTAGATTACCTGTCTCGCCTAAAGGGTCACTTGCCACTACTCGACAGGCTCAATGTTGACTATCGCAACCCTTGGAAAGCTGAATAAACCAAAACACATTCACACGAGTGACTGCTGAATCAAATTAAGGTGCTCAGTCAGATACGACTCAGTACCACTATTTAAAAATTAGCTGCATAGATGCAGTTTGTTAAAAAGGAAATGACAATGAAATACGGCTATTTCGATAACGACAATCGCGAATACGTCATCACTCGCCCTGATGTACCTGCACCTTGGACAAACTACCTAGGTACTGAAAAATTTTGTACCGTGATTTCGCACAATGCGGGCGGTTACTCGTTCTACAATTCTCCAGAATACAACCGTGTTACTAAATTCCGCCCAAACGGCACCTTCGACCGTCCAGGACACTATGTTTACCTGCGTGATGATGAAACAGGTGATTACTGGTCTATCTCTTGGCAGCCAGTGGCAAAGAGCCTAGATGAAGCGAATTACGAAGTTCGTCACGGCCTGTCATACTCAAAGTTCAAATGTGAATACAGCGGTATTACAGCGACCAAAACGCTATTCGTACCTAAAGGCGAAGATGCAGAAGTTTGGGACGTTGTCCTAAAGAACAACACAGATAAGCCACGTACTATCAGCACATTCTCATTTGTTGAGTTCTCATTCAGCCACATCCAATCTGATAACCAGAACCACCAGATGTCTTTGTACTCTGCGGGCACGTCTTACCAAGAAGGTGTGTTGGAATACGACCTGTACTACAACACTAATGACTTTGAAGGCTTCTACTACTTAGCGTCAACTTTCTCTCCAGACAGCTACGACGGACAACGTGATAACTTCCTTGGTATGTACCGTGACGAAGCAAACCCAATTGCGGTTGAAAACGGTAAATGTTCTAACAGCGCTCAAACCTGTTACAACCACTGTGGTTCTCTACATAAGCAATTGACGATTCAACCGGGTGAAGAAGTTCGCTTTGCCTATGTACTAGGTATCGGCAAAGGCAACGGTGAACGCCTACGTGAAAAATACCAAGACACTGCAAACGTAGATGCTGCTTTTCAAGGCATCAAAGATCACTGGGACGAACGTTGCAACAAGTTCCAAGTTAAGTCTCCAAACGAAGGCTTAGACACTATGATCAACACGTGGACACTATACCAAGCGGAAACTTGTGTGGTGTGGTCGCGCTTTGCATCATTCATTGAAGTTGGCGGCCGTACGGGTCTTGGTTACCGTGATACCGCGCAAGATGCGATTTCAGTCCCTCATGCCAACCCACAAATGACCAAGAAACGTATTATCGATCTGCTTCGTGGCCAAGTGAAAGCGGGTTACGGTCTACACCTATTCGATCCTGACTGGTTCGATCCAGAGAAAGCAGACGTTGAGCCTTCAAAATCACCAACGGTTGTTCCAACACCGTCAGACGACGACAAGATCCACGGCATTGAAGACACCTGTTCTGATGATCACTTGTGGATTGTCCCAACCATCATCAAGTACGTAATGGAAACCGGTGAACACGGTTTCTTTGATGAAGTGATTCCATACGCAGACGGCGGTGAAGCGACCATTTACGAACACATGAAAGCAGCACTGAACTTCTCTGCAGAATACGTTGGTCAAGCCGGTATCTGTAAAGGCCTTCGTGCAGACTGGAATGACTGTTTGAACCTAGGTGGCGGTGAATCGTCAATGGTTTCATTCCTACACTTCTGGGCGCTACAAGAATTCTTAGACTTAGCTAAGTTCCGCAATAACGACGCTGATGTTGCGAAATACACTGAAATGGCCGCGAATGTTCGTGAAGCGTGTGAAACACACCTTTGGGATGACGAGGGGGGTTGGTACATCCGTGGTCTAACTAAAAATGGCGACAAGATCGGTACCGCTCAACAAACAGAAGGTCGTGTGCACCTTGAGTCAAATACGCTAGCGGTTCTCTCTGGCGCGGTATCTCAAGAACGCGGTGAGAAAGCGATGGACGCCGTTGATGAGAACCTGTTCTCTGAATACGGCCTACACCTAAACTCTCCTTCATTCGCAACACCAAACGATGATATCGGCTTCGTAACTCGCGTTTACCAAGGCGTAAAAGAAAACGGCGCTATCTTCTCTCACCCGAACCCATGGGCTTGGGTAGCGGAAGCAAAGCTTGGTCGTGGTGACCGTGCGATGAAATTCTACGACGCACTCAACCCATACAACCAAAACGACATGATTGAAACACGTTACGCAGAACCATACTCGTACGTGCAATTCATCATGGGTAAAGACCACCAAGACCACGGGCGTGCAAACCACCCATGGTTAACCGGTACTTCTGGTTGGGCTTACTTTGCGGTAACCAACTTCATTCTTGGTGTTCGAACAGGCTTCGAAGGCTTAACGGTTGATCCATGTATCCCGACGGATTGGCCAGAATTCGAAGTTACTCGTCAATGGCGCGGTGCAACTTACAACATCACGGTGCAAAACCCTAATGCAGTAAGCAAAGGAGTTACCTCTATCACTATCAACGGTGAGTCAATTGAAGGTGCAATCCCAGTACAAGCAGAAGGCAGCGTGAATGATGTTGTCGTTGTTCTAGGCTAGTCACTCAATTTAACGAACAGCTCTTGTCTCAAGTCTTTACAGGCTTGAGACAATGAGACAAAAAGGATTTTCTAATGATTAAATTTGGTACAGGTGGTTGGCGCGCTTTCATTGGTGAAGAGTTCACCAGAGAGAACGTTCGCCTTGTGGCGCAAGCACTGGCAAACATCATCAACAATGAAGGAGCGGCAAAGAACGGATTTGTGATCGGCTATGACCGCCGCTTCCTTTCAGATAAAGCCGCGTGTTGGTTTGCAGAAGTACTTGCGGCGAACAACATCAAAGTGAGCTTCATCGATAAGTTCGTTCCAACTCCTATCGTAATGTTCCAAGCGAAAGAGATGGGCTGCACCTACTCGGCATGTATCACCGCTTCTCACAACCCAGCAGACTACAACGGCATTAAGATTTTTATTGAAGGTGGCCGTGATGCTGATGAGATCATCACAGAGAAGATCGAACAGCAAATCGCAACCCTAACCAACGAAGATGTTATTCGTGTCGATTTCGAACAAGCGTTGAATGACAAAGAGATCGAAATCATCAACCCGATGAACGCCTTTGTTGATTCCATCATTAATACCATCGATATTGAATCGATTAAGAAAGCGAATCTACGCGTACTGATCGACCCAATGTTTGGTGTGGCTAAAAATGCTCTACAAACGGTTCTTATCAACGGTCGTTGTGATGTCGACGTAATCAACGACGGCAAAAACCCAGACTTCGGTGGCCTAATGCCTTCTCCAAGCGCAGCAACGCTGTATCGTTTGAAGCACTTAGTCGCGGCAGAAGGTTATGACATTGGTATTGGTACCGATGGCGATGCCGACCGTTTGGGTATCATCGATGAGAAAGGTCACTTCATTCACCCTAACGAAGTGCTGCTACTGCTTTACTACTACTTGTTGGAATACAAGGGCTGGAAAGGTTCTGTAGTTCGTAACATCGCAACCACACACCTACTCGATAAAGTCGCGGCGGATCATGGCGAAAAGAGCTTTGAGGTTCCGGTAGGCTTTAAGCATATCAGCTCGCAAATGGAAGCCGATGACTCTCTGATTGGTGGTGAAAGTTCAGGTGGTTTAACCATTCGTGGTCACATCAAGGGTAAAGATGGCGTCTTCGCGTCAAGCCTACTGGTTGAGATGATCAGCGTAACAGGTAAGAAGCTGTCTGAATTACTTGATGAGATTTACTCTAAATATGGCTATGCCTACACCGCAGAAGGCGATTGTAAGTTTAAGCCTTCAGAGAAAGAAGCGCTCTACACTAAGATCTACGTCGAGAAGCAACTGCCTGAATTTGAATATGAAATTGAAAAAGTCAGCTATGAAGATGGTGCTAAGGTGTACTTCAAGAATGGCGGCTGGGTAATTGCTCGTTTCTCAGGAACAGAGCCATTACTACGAATCTTCGCTGAAATGGAAGATAAAGACACTGCAGAACGTGTTCTTCAAAAAGTGAAAGACTTCCTCTCTCTATAGGCTTATAGAGTGCAGCAGTTTTAAATGGGACTTAACAAATTACTGCCTTGTTAAAACCTATAAGTGAAGAACCCTTGCCCAGTACTTGATTAAAGTGCTGGGCTTTTTTATAGCGATTCTTGTAACGATTAGTATCGCGTTATATCTCTTTAAAAAGCTAATACGCCTTTGGTATCGACTTTTACGTTGACCGGCATACCCACTTCAAGTGCTTCTGATGAAGTTGCTAATAACTTCTGACCATGCGCTTCGATTACATAACGACAGTGGTCGCCCATAAATTGCTGTTCTAGCACCGAAATAGCACTACCTTGCTCGTAACTTGCTTGTATATGCTGAGGTCTTAGCAGAAGCTCACAAGTATTGCCGAACTCAATCTCCGTTTGCGGTTTGGCTTCAATCATACCCAAACTGGTTTCAAATTCATGTTCTGAAACACGCTGTGCATTGAGATAGCTACCGCCGCCCAAAAAATCTGCAACGAACTTACTCGAAGGATGGAAATACAACTCAGAGGCCGAACCATACTGTTCAATCACACCATGGTTCATTACTGCCATCTTATCTGCAAACGCGAACGCTTCTTCACGGCTGTGAGTTACGAAGATAGCTGTGACACCCTGTTTCTTAAAGATTTTACGAATCTGAGAAATCAACTCATGACGCACTTGAGTATCAATGTTCGAGAAAGGTTCATCCAACAAAAGTAGATCTGGCTTATATGCCAAAGAACGAGCAATCGCAACACGCTGCTGTTGACCACCTGAAAGTTGGTGTGGATATCGGTCACCGAATTCATCTAAATGAACCAACTCCAACATCTCTTGGACCTTCTCTTTCTTTTGATGCTCAGAGAGATCTTTCAAGCCAAAACCGACATTCTGGTTGACCGTCAAGTGCGGGAACAAGGCGTAATCTTGGAAAATCATACCAATGTTTCGTTGTTCTGGTGGTAACCAACTCTCACCATCATCGATGGTTTGACAGTTTAAGCTCATTACGCCGCTACTCAATGGAAGTAAACCCGCGATCGCCTTAAGCAAGGTGGTTTTTCCGCAGCCACTGGCACCAAGCAGACAAACAATTTCACCATGCTCAACTTCTAAAGAAAGCGCTTCCAAAATGGTTTGCGACTCATACTTACACGTCAGCTCTTTAATTGATAATGCACAACTCATTAGTGTTTCTGCTCCAAGGAACGGTTTACGATGATCAGAGGAATTAAACCCACCAGCACCAATAATACAGCAGGCATCGCCGCTAACTCTAGGTGTTCGTCTGAGGCATAGTTATAAACATAAGTCGCCAATGTTTCGAAATTGAAAGGACGTAACAACAATGCCGCATTTAACTCTTTCATTGATTCGATAAACACCAATAAACCTGCGATCAACGCGCCGCGTTTAATCAAAGGTAAATGAACACGACGTAACATCTGGTTGGTATTACAACCCATGGTTTTAGAAGCCATATCCAATGAAGGAGATACTTTACTCAAGCTACTTTCGATACTGCCAATGGCAACCGCCGAAAAACGCACCACCATGGCAAAGATAAGTGCAAACATGGAACCAGAGAAAATAAGTCCTGGTCGTCCCCACTCCATCACTTTAGCGATGTCATTGACCAAGTGATCCATAAACAACACAGGTACCATCACGCCAATCGCTAACACGGTGCCTGGAACGGCATAACCCATTGAAGCAAGTCTCATGTAAGCCTGGTTTTTCTTACTTGGGCTAACACGCTGATTAAAATTCACAATCATCGCAATGATAACGCCAATAATCGCCGCAACTACAGACACATAAAGGCTATTAACGGCGTACTCTCTGAATTCAGGCGTCCAACTTTGCGCAAAATATTTGTAGGCATAGATCATTAACTGGCCAAGAGGGAACAAGAATGCAACGCACACTAACCCCCAACACCAGAACAGTGCCAACCACTTTCTCCAACCGGAAAGATCGTAGCGAAAGTCTTCGCGACTGCTGAATTGATTCTGGAACAGTTTCTGTTTACGACGGCTATATCGCTCGGTACTCAATAAGAGAATGACGATCACCAACATGATTGCCGATATTTTTGCTGCGGCTGTTAGGCTCGAATAGCCCAACCAAGTATCGTAAACCGCAGTCGTTAGTGTGTTAACAGCAAAGTAACTTACAGTACCGAAGTCACCGATGGTTTCCATCGCAACAAGAGACAAACCTACCGCCATTGATGGGCGAACAAGCGGTAATGAAATACGGCGAAAACTCTCCCAAGGCGAACATTTAAGCAACCGAGCCGACTGCAATAGAGATACATTTTGTTCCATGAATGCTGCACGGCACAACAAATAAATATAAGGATAAAGGACGAGAGATAGAACAATAATAGCGCCCGACAAGGTTCTGATATCTGGAAACCAATACTCTCCGGGTACCCATCCAGTCAAATCCCGTAATAGGATCTGAATAGGCCCGGCGAAATCGAACCAGTCGGTAAAGATATAGCCGATAATATAGCCAGGCATTGCTAATGGTAGTACGAGTGCCCATTGCAAAACACGCTCCCCCGGAACACGGCACATTGCCATAACCCAAGCCGACGGAATACCAAAAACTAAAGACAGGAACATGGTTCCTATGACTAAAACCACCGTATTATAAGCATAGGTGGGCATCACTGTAGATATCAGATGAGAAAACAGCTCATCAGTTTCTCCAACAGCAGTCGTAAAAATCGCTAAGACAGGTAAAACCAGCAATACAGCAATGATGACGCTGCTGGTGTTCCATAAATAATTCTTCTCTTTCATCGCCTAACTACAACGAGGCTTAATGAAACACAAATGCATTTGCAAATACATCTCATATCCTTTTAATGGTGGGGGTATTTATACCCATATACTGTAATGACTTCAAGGTGAGATGCTCATAACTCAGAGGATTAACGGCGAGCTTTGTATCAAAAAGTGACTTTCAAAAAACAAACAACCCCAAGTGGCCAAAAAGTGGCGACTTGGGGTTGTGATTTTTTGCGGGCAAAAGCCTACAAGAATAAGTTATAGATCGAACTTAACTTCGTCTAATAGCTTGATTGCAGCCGCGTGGTGGTCAGCAATTTGGTCTAGAGAAATAGTATCAGCTTTGAATTCACCCCATGAAGCAACAAGTTCAGAAGGCTTCACATCGACTTTAACTGGGTATTCATAGTTTACTTCTGCATACATTCCTTGTGCTGTGTTACCAGAAAGGAATTCCATCAGCTTAACGGCATTCTCTTTATTTGGAGAGAATTTAGCCATTGCCATACCAGAGATATTTACGTGAGTACCTGTTGTTTCTTGGTTAGGGAAGTTGATATAAACCGCATCAGCCCAAGCTTTTTGTTCTTTATCGTTAATCATCTTACCTAGGTAGTAGCTGTTACCAAGAGCAACGTCACACAGGCCTTCTTTGATTGCTTTAACTTGCGCACGGTCGTTGCCTTGAGGCTTACGAGCTAGGTTTGCTTTTACGCCTTCTAGCCATTCTTTCGTTTCAGCTTCACCTTTATGAGCGATCATTGAAGATACTAGAGAAACATTGTATGGATGCTTGCCGCTACGTGTACAGATTTTACCTTTAAATTCAGGCTTAGTTAAATCTTCATAAGTGAACTCTTCACCTAGGCGACCAACACGGTCACGCGAAGAATAAACGCTACGTGTACGAGTTGTTAGAGCAAACCACTCGTTAGCAGTATCTTGGTATTGAGCGGGAATGTTCTTTTCCAGTACATCACTTTCAACAGATTGAACTAGATCTTGTTTAGTAAGTTCAGATAGACGGCTGATATCGACAGTTAATACAACGTCAGCAGGGCTGTATTCACCCTCTTGAGCTAACTTTTCTGCTAAACCTTTTTTAGCAAACTTAACGTTTACTTTAATGCCAGTCTCTTTCGTGAATTCCTTGAACATTGGCTCAACTAGGAAAGGTTGACGGTAAGAGTACACATTTACTTCTTCCGCAGCCATTGCTGTCGGAGCAATTACACTACACGCTAGAGCTGAAAGTGTTAGCAGTTTCTTCATTGTAAAGTCCTTTATATCGAAATGATAATGTCTATCAGTTGCGTTATTATATTCATCAATAACATAATTACAATGACGACCGACAAAAAAACACTCCGTTCAGCATCTTAAAACTCGCACTTTTGTAACAATATATTACAACCATTCTCATCACAATTTCTAGTTAAACACTTAGCCTCGCTTGATATATCACAGCCTGAGCCAGGCGACTATAAATAGTAAAGCCCTACAACCATGAGTTGAAGGGCTTTACTTTACAGCTTAACTTTTCAGATCAGGCGGTTACTGCTGCTCTTACTTTACTGATACAAACTCTGGGTAAGCGCCTACACCACAATCGTGCATGTCCATACCTTCAAGTTCTTCATCTTCAGTGACGCGAATGCCGATTGTTGCTTTAAGCACAGCCCATACCGCTAGGCTCGCACCGAATACCCAAGCAAAGATGACTGCAGCACCCAGTAGTTGAGCACCAAATGTTGCATCAGCGTTGCTTAGTGGCACAGCCATTAGGCCGAAGAAACCACACACACCGTGTACAGAGATAGCACCTACAGGATCATCAATCTTAGCTTTATCTAGAGCAATGATACTGAATACCACTAATGCACCAGATACTGAACCAATAGCGACCGCAAATAATGGAGAAGGAGATAGTGGATCTGCCGTAATAGCAACTAAACCAGCTAATGCACCGTTCAGTACCATTGTTAGGTCTGCTTTACCCCAAGTTGTCTTACATACTAGTAGTGCTGCAATGGCACCCGCTGCTGCTGCCGCATTTGTATTCAGAAAGATTTGCCCCACTGCTGTCGCATTCTCAAAATCTGAAACCATAAGTTGAGAACCACCGTTAAAACCAAACCAACCGAACCAAAGAATGAAGGTACCTAATGTTGCTAGTGGCATATTTGAACCAGGAATTGGATAGATTGCACCATTTTTCCCGTATTTACCTTTACGAGCACCTAATAGTAAAACACCAGCTAACGCTGCTGAAGCACCAGCCATGTGTACAATACCTGAACCAGCGAAGTCACTGAAACCCGCTTCAGATAGGAAACCACCGCCCCAAGTCCAGTAACCTTCCATCGGGTAGATAAACGCTGTTAGTACAACAGAGAAGATTAGGAATGACCAAAGCTTCATACGCTCAGCAACCGCACCTGAAACGACAGACATTGCTGTTGCGACGAATACGACTTGGAAGAAGAAATCAGACTCTAGAGAGTGATCTGCACCTTCACCCTGCGTACCAATTAAAGCACCAAACGAAGGTAACCAGCCGCCTTCGCCATTGTTTACATACATGATGTTGTAGCCAACCACTAAGAAAGTCGTACAAGCAATGGCGTACAAACAGATATTCTTAGTTAAAATTTCTGTGGTGTTCTTTGAACGAACTAAGCCAGCTTCTAACATCGCGAAGCCTGCTGCCATCCACATTACCAACGCACCCGAAATGAGGAAGAAAAAAGTGTCTAGTGCGTAACGTAGTTCCGTTACTGTTGTTGTAAGTTCCATATTAAAGTCTCCAGTCCTTGTAATTCTTTAAAGTGCTTCAGCATCCATTTCACCAGTACGAATTCGTACGGCTTGGCTTAGGTCATACACAAAGATTTTGCCATCACCTATTTTCCCGGTGTGTGCCGCTTGGCTAATCGCTTCAACAACTCGGTCAACATTCTCTGCTTGGGTTGCAATCTCTATCTTTACCTTCGGTAGAAAATCAACTTGGTATTCCGCACCACGATACAATTCAGTGTGTCCCTTCTGACGACCGAAACCTTTCACTTCAGAAACCGTCATACCTTCAATGCCCACATCAGAGAGTGCTTCACGTACATCGTCTAATTTGAATGGCTTAACAATGGCATTTATTATTTTCATATTCGTTCCTTAAATTCTTCAGTAATCCGTTCATTCTCTTATTACAATCCAAGTAGCGTGCCAAAAAATTAAACTATTGATATTAAAGGGGATAACATAAACAAGGCCGTAATAACAAAAAAGGCTGCACCAATGCGGTGCAGCCTTTTCACTATCTTAATGCGTAACGCTATTGTTGCTCCAGTTTTGGGCAACGGGAACCTTAAAAGCCCGAAACAGCTAGTAACCCAAGAAATCCATCCAACGATCAATGAGTAGCTCGAAATCATCGATTCCACAGCTTGCCTGGCTTTCACAGTTATAGAAATCAAACTCACTGCCTTCTTCCATCTCTTGCTCGTGGCCGAGTACGTTTTCTTGAATCGTGACTTCATCTTCATTGATCGCTAGGCTGATCTCTTTACCGAGTAGCGTCACCTCATTACTCAGATCCTGTCGGGAGCGATCAATAAGCGCCATCACATGATCTAATTTCTGCTTATCTTTACCGATCTCTTCTTGAAGCCAACGGCCAACAATCTCATGGCCCATGCTGCATTTCACATAGTATTCACCCATTAGAGTGTTTCTAACAAATTCGAATTCCATAAGACTCCAAAGCGCTAATAAAAATAAGGCTCAATAAATAGGTAGTAAAAAATGAGGCGAGAGTATATAGCTAAGTCATCAAGAGATCGAGTCGCTCGTCGTCCTAGATTCAGACATAAAAAAACGCCTACCGAAGTAGACGCTCTATCATTTGGGTTCCTCTAAATAGTTGGAGTTGCAGCTAGGCGACAAGTAAGTTCATCCCTATGAGCATAGAAGCTCTATGTGATTAGAGTGAACGTACGCAGTCAACAACGCTGCAGCTACAAATATAACGAGGAACTAAGCTGGCTCTTGGAAGATAACTGTATCCGCTTTTTCCGTGTACTGACCCATTTTATGGAAATTCAGGTAACGGTATGTGTCAGCAGCCGTTGCATTAACCTTCTCTGCATACTCTAAGTACTCTTCTTTGGTCGGGATGCGGCCAAGAATCGCGCCAACAGCTGAAAGCTCAGCAGACGCTAGATAAACGTTCGCACCATTACCCAAACGGTTCGGGAAGTTACGAGTAGACGTAGACATTACCGTCGACTTGTCTGCGACACGAGCTTGGTTACCCATACATAGAGAACAACCCGGAGTTTCAATACGAACCCCAGCACGGCCAAAGATGCCGTAGTAACCCTCTTCTGTCAGCTGGTCTTTATCCATCTTCGTTGGCGGAGCCACCCATAGACGCGTATTTAGTGAGCCGTTAAACTCTTCAAGCATCTTACCTGCTGCACGGAAGTGACCGATGTTTGTCATACAAGAACCGATGAACACTTCTTGAATCTCAGTACCTTGAACGTCAGAAAGAAGACGAGCATCATCTGGATCGTTTGGTGCACATAGGATTGGTTGGTCGATGTCAGCAAGATCAATTTCAATAACATGAGCGTATTCAGCATCTGAATCAGCAGACAACAACTCAGGGTTTGCTAGCCACTCTTCCATTGCCGTAATACGGCGCTCAATAGTACGCACGTCACCGTAGCCTTCAGCGATCATCCACTTAAGCATCACGATGTTCGAGTTCAAGTACTCAGAGATAGACTCTTCAGAAAGCTTAACCGTACAACCTGCAGCAGAACGCTCAGCAGATGCATCAGACAGTTCGAATGCTTGCTCAACAGATAGGTGCTCAACACCTTCAATTTCTAGTACGCGACCAGAGAATTCGTTGATCTTACCAGCTTTCTCTACAGTCAGTAGACCTTGCTTGATACCGTATAGAGGAATTGCGTGTACTAGGTCACGTAGCGTGATACCTGGCTGCATTTCACCTTTAAAACGAACCAAGATAGATTCAGGCATATCAAGCGGCATAACACCGGTTGCCGCCGCGAATGCGACTAGACCAGAACCCGCAGGGAACGAAATACCTAGTGGGAAACGAGTATGCGAGTCACCACCGGTACCAACAGTATCAGGAAGCAACATGCGGTTTAGCCATGAGTGGATAACACCATCACCCGGACGTAGTGAAACACCCGCACGGTTCATGATGAAATCAGGCAGCGTATGGTGAGTGTTAACATCAACAGGTTTCGGGTATGCCGACGTGTGACAGAAAGACTGCATAACCAAATCAGCAGAGAAGCCAAGACATGCAAGATCTTTAAGCTCATCACGCGTCATAGGGCCCGTTGTATCTTGAGAACCTACGGTTGTCATCTTAGGCTCACAGTACTGACCAGCGCGAACGCCTTCAACACCACATGCTTTACCTACCATCTTCTGAGCAAGCGTGTAGCCTTTATCAGAAGCAGAAGGATCAATTGGTTTAGCAAACAAATCGGTTTCAGCTAAGCCAAGAGAATCACGAGCTCGACCTGTAAGGCCACGACCGATGATCAGTGGAATACGACCACCAGCACGAACTTCATCTAGAAGCACTTTGCTGAGTTCGAAGTTTGAAATCACAGAACCGTTTTTGTGAACAACACCTTCGTACGGGTAGATATCAATAATATCGCCCATGTTCATGTCTTGTACGTTCAGTTCAATAGGTAGTGCGCCTGAATCTTCCATTGTGTTGTAGAAGATTGGAGCAATTTTACCACCTAGACAAACACCACCAGTGCGCTTGTTTGGTACAAATGGGATATCTTCACCCATGAACCAGAGCACGGAGTTTGTCGCTGATTTACGCGAAGAACCGGTACCCACAACATCACCAACGTAAGCCAGTGGAATGCCATCTTTTTGTAGTTCTTCAATTTGAGTAATTGGACCAACGTTACCCTGATCGTCAGGAGTAATGCCTTCACGCTCCATCTTCAGCATCGCCTTTGCGTGTACTGGGATATCAGGACGTGACCATGCATCTGGCGCAGGAGATAGGTCATCGGTGTTCGTTTCACCAGTGACTTTAAATACTTTAACGGTGATTTTTTCTGCTACTTTATCTTTCGCTGTAAACCATTCAGCATCAGCCCAAGATTGAAGTACTTGTTGTGCAGCAGCATTGCCAGCTTTTGCTTTCTCTTCTACGTCGTAGAACGCATCAAACATCAGTAGAGTATGAGACAGTGCTTTAACAGCGATTGGAGCTAGCTCAGCATCATCAAGTAGGGATACTAGAGACTCGATGTTGTAACCGCCTTGCATAGTGCCAAGCAGCTCAGCCGCTTTTTCTTTACTTACTAGTGGAGAAGCTACTTCACCTTTTGTGATAGCCGTAAGGAAACCAGCTTTTACATAAGCAGCTTCATCAACGCCTGGTGGAATGCGGTTTTCTAGTAGGTCAAGAATGATTTCTTCTTCACCTTGAGGTGGATTCTTCAGAAGTTCAACTAGGCCAGCTACCTGCTCAGCATCTAGTGGTTTTGGAACAACTCCTTCGGCAGCACGCTCTGCGACGTGTTTACGGTAGGCTTCAAGCACGACTTTTTCCTCTCATTGCGGTTCACTTCTTACCTTCATAATTATTAGTAAAATAAAGAAGTGGACATCCTTGGAAACTTGGCTCTCCATTGCCATTTTTGTCATTCAATTTGTATTGATGAGCGGCGTCATAGAGGCCAAACTGTGGGCGGTAGAATAGCAAATTTAACGTTAAATTAAAATCTTATCATTTTGACCAACATAGCAAGTTAAGACGAAAGTCTTACTATTTTTACCTATTTACGCAGTTAAACACTTCTCCCACTCATGTTTATTTGTAAGACGTGCCAATAATTAAGTAGACCGAGTCGTAGTTATCTTCGGTTCGTCCATAAGCCAGAATAATGGGCCCTATTGGGGAGTCTACTCCAGCAAAAACTGAACCAGCCGTGAACATTGGCGCTTCATCAATGCTCAGCTCATTGTTAGACCATACTCCACCATGTTCTATCGATGCACCTATATAGAATGGAGACTCAAACAAACCAAAGTCGTTTTCAAACCACTTGTATCGATAAGTTAAGCTGCTATACGCTAAGTTCTGGCCTATTAGGCTGTTTCTTGGGATACCGGATAAATTCAGGAATCCACCAAGCTCTTTCGGATCAATGGGAAAAACAGAGTTTTTGCTTTCGACCATACCAAAATCCAGCTTTGCGACTAAAGTATGCTTCTCAATACTTTGTGCAGCCATGAAGTTTGCTGAAAACTCATAAACAGTATCACTATTCGATGTTAAATCAGAATCCCCAAGCGAACTGTCATTTTCAAAGTCATCATGAGAGACAAGGTACTCTAAATCGACAAAGTAACCCTTGGTCGGCAAGCTGAAGTTATCCAAAGTATCCAGTCGGTAACCCATAAATCCACCAAGACGCTTGAAGCCACCGCTGCCCAGTGAAGGTAACGAAGATACCTCAACATCCCCATAAGTATAACGAAGACCAAATTTCAGTTCTTGCCACAAGGTAGGTTGATAGCCTAATGCCAGTTCACCGATATATTCACTATACGTCATTGGGAGATAATCTTTCGTTACGTCCAGTGTCGGTTCTTCAATATCGTCAATATCTGCCGGTAGATTTCGGTTCTCTTTGCTATAAACAACCGATGCTGAAGTGAACAATTTTTGACTCGAAAAGAATGGCGAGAAAAGCTCGGCTTCAATTCTCTTATCAGTCCCCATCTCGACGTTGGTTCTCAACTCAGCACCATGTTGATTAATATCGGTAAAGTTGGCAGAGATACCAATCGAGTATTGGCTTTCTGTAGAGAAGTCATCTTCAAGAAAGAATCGAAAATTGAGGTAGTTTGGGCCCCAAGACTTTTCATTAACATCCACTTGTAGCTGCTCTTCGCCATCAACAGTCTCAAATTCATAAGTGACCAACTCAAACCTATCTAATGCATAGAGATCTTGTACTTTAGATTCGATTTCACTGGTTTTAAGAACCTCACCAGAATCGAGGTTTAAACGGTTTCCAATCAGCTTATCTGAGTAATGGGTGTTGTTATTGATAACCACTTTGTCGACCACAGTTTTGTCACCGTGTTTAAGCTGTCTACGAGCCTTCTGTTTATCATCAATATAGTGTTGGTAGTCCGCATAGGAGAGCGACAACTTGGAAAGCTGATCGGTATACTGCTTAGCTTCCTCGTATCCGGCATGGTAAGCCGTCGGCATTTTATCGAACTCTGTCGTTTCCATTTGTCCAACATCGGGGCGCAAGAACACATCGCCCTCCGTTAACGTAGCGGCTTGATCTTGAGTACTACGGCGAACAAGGTAATTAGAGAGTTGATCGGCGGCCGCTAGAAAATTGGTGTAGTCTTCCATACCTTTATAGTTAGTACTAATATCAACGGCGATAACGATGTCAGCGCCCATCGCTCTTGCAACGTCAACAGGCATATTATTGGTCACGCCGCCATCAACGAGCATTCGCCCCTCGACTTCATAAGGTGGAAGCGCTCCGGGCACCGACATACTTGCCATCATGGCATCAACAAGATAACCATGGTCGATGACCACTTCTTCAAGAGCGATAATGTCCGTTGCGACTGAACGATAAGGGATAGCAAGGTGATCAAAAGAGTCTATCGGGGCTAAGTTACCCGTAGTCTCACGTAGAATACGCAGCATATTCTGCCCTTGTACCACACCTTTACTCGCTTTGACTTCTCCCCAACCTAATCCTAGGTCGGTGTTTAGCTGATAGCGGTCTTCATATTCTTTATCACGTACTCGGCGATCACTACGGTTAACACGATCTCGGTAACCACGATTCCAATCTACCGTATAAATAAAACTTTCAATCTCGTCGGCACTCATTCCTGTCGCATACAATCCACCAACGTAAGAGCCCATGCTGGTGCCGGTAATATAATCCACCGGAATTCGCATCTCTTCTAAGGCTTTAAGTACCCCAATATGAGCTGCACCTTTGGCTCCTCCACCAGCAAGCACAACAGCAACCGTTGGCCTTTTACTCACTTGCTCAGTCTGCTGAGACTCATCAACCTTCACCGCTGTATATGCAAACAGCTGAAAACTGAACACAGTACCGACAATGCCTAACCCACTCACTAGCCAACGAGAAATCATTATTTAAACTATCCTTGTCATTGTTTTCTGCTGCGACTTTACCACTGAAAAAGCTTTTTTAGCCACTGTTTTGGCTGACTTTCACAACCCTTCTTAATACTGCCACTCTCATCCCAAACGGGTAACTTAACTGCACCGTCACAGTTAAACTCTAAAGCACCGTCAGAAGCGCGAGTGAAGCGTGCCGTAGAGATTCCAGTAGGCCAAGGCAGTAATAGTTGTTCTGGCGTTCTCTGCTTTAGGTAATCAGCATAAACACGCAATGCACCGCTAGAACCCGTTAATTTGGTCGGTTTATTGTCATCGCGCCCTAGCCATATCGTCGTTACCTCACGGCCATCAACCCCAACAAACCAACTGTCTCGGCTGTCGTTACTAGTACCCGTTTTACCGGCTAAACCAGCCCATGAAAACTGACCTTGTAGGAAGCGACCAGTCCCTTCCGACACACCACGTTTCATCGCATAAGTCGTTAGCCAAGCCGCTTGCTGATCAACACTTTGCGATACGCGAGGAATCGATTGATATAAAACCTCACCGTCATTATCAACCACTGAACGAAGTGCCGATAACGGCGCGATACGCCCAGAGTTAGTGATCGTCTGGTACATCTGTGCTACCTGAAACGGTGTCAATGAGAACGCACCTAAGAACATCGATGGTACTGGACGAATCTCTTTTTTATCGACGCCCAACTTTCCAATCGTATCTGAGACACTATCAATGCCTAGCTGCATCCCCAATCGAACCGTTGGCACGTTATAAGACTTCGAAAGTGCCACATACAAAGGCACTTCACCGCGGAACTTACGATCGAAGTTTCTCGGGCTCCAGACGCTGCCTTTACTGCCTTTCAAACTGAGTGGAGTATCCATCAAAGTCGTCGCAAGCGTGTACTTTTGTGGCTGTTCCAATGCTGTCAGATAAATTGCAGGCTTCACCAGTGAACCAATAGGGCGGCTCGCATTCAGAGCACGGTTGAAGCCATCGTAGCCAGTACGCTTCCCCCCTACCATCGCACGGATTTCACCGGTATTCCTATCGACAGCAATCGCCGCGGCTTCAAGCTGATTACCTCCGGTTTTGGATAACTCAGGCACCTTACGTGCTATGGATTTTTCTAATTGGTCTTGAGAAACCGGGTCCAGAGAGGTAAAAACTCGTATCCCTTTCTTGGCTTCAAATCGCTCACCCACATACTTTTTCAGTTCAATGTTGACCTGTTGAAAATACGCAGGCTGACGGCTCGCAATACGCGGGTTGTCTTGAATATCCAGATCGCGACTCGCGGCTTCTTCATACTGTTTCGGTGTCAGTATGTCTTGTTGCATTAGTAAACGAAGTACCAAATCACGACGAGCTTTGACACGCTCAGGGTAACGAACGGGGTTATAATACGATGGTCCTTTCACCATTCCGACAAGCAACGCTAATTGGTCAATACGAAGCTCTTGAATAGGTTGACCGAAATACAAGCGCGAAGCCAAACCGAAGCCATGAATGGCTTGACCGCCATTTTGGCCTAAGTAAACCTCGTTCAAGTAAGCCTCTAAGATTCGGTCTTTGCTATAACGATGATCCAAGATCAGAGCAATGTAGGCTTCACGAACCTTACGCCACAATGTGCGCTCACTAGATAGGAACAGGTTCTTCGCTAACTGTTGAGTCAGCGTACTGCCACCTTGTACCGTGCGCCCCGCTTTAACGTTAACCACCATCGCACGAGCTATCGCTAATGGGGACACTCCATCGTGTTGATAGAAGTTTCGGTCTTCGGTTACCAATAGTGCATCAACCATTACTTCAGGGAATTGATTACGTTTTAAGAACAAACGCTGCTCATCGTTACTTTTTTCAAGCATGCCAAGCATTTTCGGCTCTACACGCAGGTAACCCATGTCGCCTTTCCTCTCTAGCGACTGGATTCGAGTTAATTCGTTGCCATTGAAGTGCAGCATCACATGACGATCGGCTTCTGGCCCATCGACAAACTCAAACGGACGACGAATCATCTCTATCTTGGTTGAAGAGGAAGAGTACTCGCCCGGATGACGAGGAGAGTTCACCTTACGGTAATTCAGTACATCCAGTTCATTCTTAACCTGTGTCAAACTCACCGCAGTACCCGGAGACAGATCCAACACACGTGCATAAACCACGGTTGGCAAATCAAACAATTGACCTTCAAATCGCTGTTTGACTACAGAGTCTAGGTAGATACCAACAAACAACAATAGCGCAGCCAAGGCTAAACCCGCTTTCCAAGCAATCCCCCACAAGATTTTCAACCAACCTCGGTTGCCCAATTTTTTGGCTCTTGGCTTGGTCTTCTTCGCGGCAGCTCTCGGTTTTCGAGGCTTGGCTTTGGTCGCTGGTGACTTCTTTGCTGGCGCTTTTTTAGGTGGTGCCTTTTTTGGCGTTAACATTTTGGTCATCATCGGTTCAACTGTCGTTTGGTTTTAGTGGTTGCTACATGGTTAGCAGGATCATCAGGCCAAGGATGTTTTGGGTAACGGCCTTTCATCTCTTTTTGTACTTCTTTGTACGCGCCAGCCCAAAAGCCAGCTAAATCTTGAGTGATTTGCAATGGTCTCTGCGCAGGAGAAAGTAACTCAAGCACGACTTTTTTACGACCTTGCGCTATCAAGGGTGAGTCTTGTTCACCAAAGACTTCTTGCATTCGCACCGAGATCACAGGCTCCGATTGATATTGGTATCGAATCGCTTTTTTACTGCCTGTAGGCATCACGTAATGCGTCGGTAGCCATTGGTCGATTTCTTGATTCAACGGCCAACCAAGGTACGCCGACAGTGCCTGTTCAATCGACACATTCGACAACCCTTTTGCTGACTTAATGCCATTCAAATACGGCGACAACCAGGTATCTAGATGTGTAATTAAACTAGTCTCATCCATTGCAGGCCAATCATGCTCCGGCATCCAAAGCTGAGCGCAGCGTACACGTTCAACTAGCTGCTTCGCGGCGGGCGTCCAATGTAAACGATCAAGACCACACCGATCGATATAATTGAGTAGCGCTTGGCTTGCCTGATTCGCACTCGGCTCAGGTAAGGCTTTGGTGCTGATAATCAGTTTGCCCAAAGACACTCGCTGCTCAGCAACCAAGCGGCCACGCTTCTCATCCCAATCCGCATAATCTGAACAGACGAAGAGTTTGGGAAACGCTTCTTCTAACTGCGCAATATCGACAGCGGTTGCCAAGAAAACCTGACTGGCTCGTCCTGTGCTGCGCATCAAATCAATCACCACGATGTAATCGTTATTCGCCAATGGATCATCATCACGAACCTCAGCTCCATGACCATTCGCAAGAAGGAAAGCACTGCCAGTCGCGCTTCTCGCCTGAGCTATTCGGTCAGGAAATGCAAAACAAAGCACTAATGGTAACAATGATTCGTCAAGTTGTGACAAATCTACGTGATGATTGAGTTTGCTGGCGAGGCTTTTCGCTCGCTGCATCACTACGTTGTTTTTCGAATGCTTTCTTTGCTTAAGCCGGTGCAACGAATGCTGAATATCGGTGACGTTGCGTTCAGGCTCTTCAAGTAAAGCGGCGGCGACAATCGCGGCATTCAGCAATGCTTGGCTGCCCTGTTGCGCTTTTATCAGCATGCTGGCGATACGAGGCTCAAGACCTAAACGCTGAGCTTGTTTACCTAGCGCCGTAAATTGGCCATTACAGCCTAATACCTCAAGGCTTTGCAGCAGTTGCTTGGCTTGTTCCACTGAAGCTTGTGGCGGAGCATCTAGCCATTGCAACTCGTCTGCAGTTGCAGCGCCCCATTGCGTCAACTCAGCCACCAGCGAAGAGAGATCCGAATGGAGAATTTCAGGCTCAGGTACAGCGGGTTGATGCATTAACTGCGTTTCACTGTACAAGCGAACACACAAACCTTCTTCAATTCGCCCTGCACGGCCTGCACGCTGCTCAGCGGAAGACTGCGAGATTTTCACTTGATCAAGCTTGGTGATGCCGGTTTTCAAATCAAACTTGGCGACTCGCTCAAGACCAGAATCCACCACTAACCGAATGCCCTCAATGGTCAGAGAGGTTTCCGCTATATTGGTGGCCAACACCACTTTTCGACGCCCTTTCTCAGACGGTGCGATCGCTTTCTGTTGTTGAGGAAAGCTGAGTTGACCGTACAAAGGACACACATCGATATCGTTAGAGAGTTTTTCTAGTTGAGACTCCACCTGCTTAATCGCAGACACCCCAGGTAAGAATGCCAACAACGAACCGGATTCCTTCTCCATCAAAGAGCGAATCACGCTAGCCATTTTAGGGGCTAAGTACTCATTGGTATTAAGAGGCTGATAACGGAACTCAACCGGAAAAGTACGACCTTGGGATTCAACGTATTTGGCATTGGGCAATAAAGACTGCAAAGCTTGTTGGTTTAATGTCGCCGACATCACCACCACTTTTAGATCGTCACGCAACGCCTCTTGGATCTCTAAACTAAAAGCGAGAGCAGTATCCGCATGAATGCTGCGCTCGTGGAACTCATCGAAGATCACCATATCGATCCCGCTCAATTCAGGGTCGGTTTGGATCATTCTTGTCATGATCCCTTCGGTAACGATCTCCAAACGAGTTGCACTGCTGGTTTTAGATTCACCACGAACTCTAAAACCTATGCTCTCCCCTACCTTCTCTCCTAGTTGGCTCGCCAAGTAAGTGGCAATATTCCTAGCCGCCAAACGCCTAGGTTCAAGCATGATAATTTTGCCTTGAACAGCATTGGTCTTAACCAGTTGCAAGGGGAAAAATGTTGATTTACCTGCACCGGGAGCGGCCTTTAGAATAAGTTGAGTGTGTGTTTCTACGCCTGCGAGCAGATCTGGCATCACAGCTTCTATGGGCAGTTGTGGCAATGGGAGAACCTTGTGGTGTAATGTTGGCAGCATTGTACATAAAAACTGACCTCTCTAAATAAGTAATATGCACTTCAATCCGCCATTAGAGCCAGCGACTCTTATTAAACGCTATAAACGTTTTCTTACTGACATCAAACTTCCAGACGGCAGCGAGCGTACGATTCATTGTGCTAACACTGGAGCGATGACGGGATGTGCGACACCTGGCAACACGGTGTGGTACTCAACATCAGATAACGCCAAAAGAAAGTACCCAAATAGCTGGGAGATCTCAGAAACAGACAAAGGTCACCGTATTTGTGTAAATACTGCTCGGGCAAACCAGCTAGCAGTGGAAGCAATTGAAAATGGGACTATAGTTGAACTCTTAGGCTACAACGCGTTACGAACTGAAGTGAAATATGGCAGTGAGAATAGTCGAATCGACATTCTGCTTGAAGATAACGAAAAGCCGCCTTGTTATATCGAAGTCAAAAGCGTCACTTTGCTTGACGAGCAATTAACGTCAACTAAGCAAGAATCATCAACCAAAGGACAAGGTTTTTTCCCTGATGCTGTGACAACCAGAGGCCAAAAACATCTGCGTGAACTCACAGAAATGGTCGAATCTGGAAATAGAGCCATACTTTTATTCACTGTTTTACATTCAGGTATTGAAAAAGTATCCGCGGCACACCATATAGACGCCAAATATTCGTTATTACTAAAACAAGCACAAGACGCTGGAGTTGAAGTGCTTTGCTATAAAGCAGAGCTCAGCAGTACTCAAATACAACTAAAACAAGCTGTTGAATTTATCAATAGTTAAACAAAGATGCAGAACTAATCACATTGATTGCAAGTTTGAATAAGAGTATTTGCCACCATTCGTTCTTTCTGCTATAGATACCCGCCTTAAAATTAGCTGCTTTGCAGTTGACTAGGTGTAAATAGGAGATGCTGTATGCCAGAATCTAAGAAAAAAGCGCTAGGCATCCTAGCCATCGCAGGTGTTGAACCGTACCAAGAAAAGCCCGGTGAAGAGTACATGTCACCTGAGCAAACGGAACATTTTACAAAAATTTTAGCAGCTTGGCGCAACCAGCTCAGGGAAGAAGTTGATCGTACTGTGCACCATATGCAGGATGAAGCGGCGAATTTCCCAGACCCAGTTGACCGCGCTTCTCAAGAAGAAGAATTCAGCCTAGAGTTACGTAACCGTGACCGTGAGCGTCGTCTTATCAAGAAAATTGAAAAGACACTAGACAAGATCGAAGAAGATGATTTCGGCTTCTGTGATTCTTGCGGGATCGAGATTGGCATCCGCCGTCTTGAAGCTCGTCCAACCGCTGACCTTTGTATTGACTGTAAAACGCTTGCAGAGATCAAAGAGAAACAGATGCAAGGTTAATTCTTGCGGATGTAAAGAAAGGGAGCTTTGGCTCCCTTTTTTGTTGGCCATCTCCGTTAAAAATTTCATACACTTGATAGCAAATAGCAGCTTTAAAGCTGAGTTCTATGCATTAAACCGCTAATTCAGCGTCTTAACACGCTAGCCAAACGCATTATAACAACTAATTAAACACCTTAAGAACCAGCTACTGCGGTACCATCAGAATTAGGTTATTCACTCATGAATTATATCGGGCGCTTTGCACCATCACCGTCAGGTCCTCTTCATTTTGGCTCGCTTGTTGCTGCTCTAGGTAGCTACTTTCAAGCGAAATCTAACCAAGGACAATGGTTAGTTCGTATGGAAGACCTTGACCCGCCAAGAGAAATGGCCGGCGCTGCAGACCTCATTCTTAAAACGCTTGAGGCTTACCACCTATTTTGGGATGGCGAAGTCGTCTATCAAAGTCAGCGTCACAACATGTATCAAGCTCAAATTGATCAATGGGTCGCTGATAAACAAGCCTACTACTGCCGATGCACTCGTAAACAGATAAAAGCCTTAGGCGGTTTCTATAATGGCCACTGCCGACACGCAGGTTTGATTGATTCAGGTGAGCAAGCGGTGCGCTTGTGTATGGATTTCCCTGTTGAGTCGTTTAATGATGTTCGTCACGGCTCGATTCAGATACCTAAAGCATTAGCGGAAGAAGACTTCATTATCAAACGCCGAGATGGATTGTTTGCCTATAACTTAGCGGTTGTCCTTGATGATATTGAGCAAGGGGTAACAGAAGTCGTAAGAGGGGCGGACTTGATAGAACCAACAGGTCGCCAAATAAGCTTGTACCAAACACTCAAGCAAAAAACAGTGAGTTACTTGCACTTACCATTGGCAACCGATGGTTTGGGGAATAAACTGTCAAAACAGAACCATGCCACCGCGATAGATCTCGACAATCCAAAACCAACGTTACTCAACGCTATGCGATTCTTAGGTTTTGATATCCCAGCAGCCCTTTTTGAAGCTTCAATGGATGAGATTTTATTGTGGGGCTGCCAGCAATGGCACGTCAGTCAATTACCTGATAGTTTACAAAAAGAGCATCGTAATGAGCTCGAAACTAATGGTAAATACTAAAAGCGACACATAAAAATGCCATAACCAACAGCAGCGGTTAGGCCGATGATGTTCTCAAATGGCTCGCGCTAAGCTATTATTAGCCGCAATTAAACTCTGCACTACCACTTTGGACTAAGAGAAAAACAAAGTTGGCGATACCTACTTTGTTCTAAACTAATGAATACAAACGACAATACCCCAAGCGAACAACGCGGATTCCACGAGTTAGCTCTGAATGTTTATACTCGCCAAGAGCACAATATTTCACGCAAGCAGATCAGTGACAACGCACTAAAAGTGTTATATCGCCTGAATGGTGCGGGTTTTGACGCGTTTTTAGTCGGTGGTGGTGTACGCGATATCTTATTAGGCTCTCAGCCGAAAGATTTTGATATTGCGACCAACGCAACGCCAGAACAAATCAAACACCTCTTCAGAAACTGTCGCCTTATCGGTCGCCGTTTTCGATTAGCCCATATCATGTTTGGCCGAGACATCATTGAAGTAGCGACTTTCCGTGGCCACCACCAGGAGCCATCGAAAAACGTTTCTGCCCAATCGGAAGAAGGCATGTTGCTACGCGATAACGTGTACGGCAATGTTGATGAAGATGCAGAGCGTCGTGACTTCACTATTAACGCGATGTATTACAACATTGCTGATTACAGCATCCACGATTACGCAGGTGGTGTAGAAGATTTAGAAGACAAGCTGATCCGCCTAATCGGCGATCCTGAAACTCGCTACCGTGAAGACCCTGTACGTATGTTGCGTGCAATGCGTTTCGCCGCTAAGCTAGACTTCGATATTGAAGAAGACACCGCCGATCCTATTGAAGAACTGGCACATCTTCTCAAAGACATCCCAGCAGCGCGTCTTTACGAAGAATCTCTTAAATTGCTTCAATCAGGTCATGGCTTAGAAACCTACCACCTAATGCGTGAATACAACCTCTTCCAGCAGATGTTCCCTGCTGTGGCAGAGCACTTCACTGCCAATTACGACTCTCATACTGAACAGATGCTGGACTTAGTACTCGACTCAACCGACCTTCGCATCGAAGAAGGTAAACGAGTAAACCCTGCCTTTATGTTTGCAGCAATTCTTTGGTATCCAATGAACAAGCTCGCAGACAAGCTAGTCGCTGAGCAGGGTATGGCGCACTACGATGCAGTCATGGAAGCGAGCAACATCATTCTTGATCAACAAGTAAAATCTATTGCGATTCCTCGTCGCCATACAGCAACCATTCGTGAAGTTTGGCAACTGCAACTACGATTGCCTCGCCGTAATGGTAAACGTGCTGTTCGCCTTATGGAGCTTAATAAGTTCCGTGCAGGCTACGATTTCCTAGAAATGCGTGGGGAGATTGAAGGGGGCGAAACCAAAGAGTTAGCGAAATGGTGGGAGCGTTATCAGACCGCAGGTCGCAACATGCGCCAAGCGATGGCCAACGACGTAGCAGCGCCCTCAAAATCAGGTCATCGTCGCCGTAAGACTTACCGTAATAAAAAGAGTAAGCAGTCAGAATGATAACCGCTTACATTGCGGTCGGCAGCAACCTTGCCGCCCCAGTTAGCCAAGCAAACTTGGCTATCGAAACGCTAAAAAGCCTACCGCGATCAACGTTTATTGCGAGCTCGCAGCTATATAGTAGCACTCCAATGGGGCCACAAAATCAACCAGACTACATCAACGCGGTAGTGGCAATCCAAACAGAATTAACGCCAATTGAACTGCTTGATTGCACTCAAAAAATCGAGTTAGAGCAAGGGCGCGTCCGTAAAAACGAGCGTTGGGGGCCAAGAACCTTGGATCTCGACATTGTGCTATACGGCAATGAGGTGATCGATTCAGAGCGTTTAACTGTTCCTCATTACGGAATGAAAGAACGAGAGTTTGTTCTCTACCCGCTTGCTGAAATCGCACCAAGTTTACAGCTCCCAGATGGGACTGAGCTGACAGACTTACTCAAGTTAGTTGATAAGAACGGGCTCAATGTTTGGCAACAATAGTCAAGCGCATTAAGGAAAACCAATGAAAAAAGTAACCATTAACGACCTTATCAAATGCAAACGTGAAGGCCGTAAATTCGCGACTTCGACAGCTTATGATGCGAGTTTCGCTCAATTGTTCGAAAGCCAAGAAATGCCAGTCCTGCTTGTCGGCGACTCACTTGGTATGGTACTACAAGGCCATAACGATACTTTACCTGTAACTGTAGAAGATATTGCTTACCATACGCGCTCAGTGCGTTCTGGTAGCCCAAACTGCCTTCTTATGGCTGATATGCCATTTATGAGCTACTCTACCTCTGAGCAGGCTTGTGAGAGCGCAGCAAGCTTAATGCGTGCTGGCGCGAACATGGTAAAAATCGAAGGCGGCAGTTGGTTGGTTGATACTGTTAAGATGCTCACAGAACGTGCTGTACCAGTATGTGCGCACTTAGGTTTAACACCTCAATCTGTGAACATCTTTGGTGGCTACAAAATACAAGGCCGTGACGATGAGCAGGCCGAAAAAATGCTTGCTGACGCTTTAGCTCTACAAAACGCTGGCGCACAAATCGTGCTACTTGAATGTGTCCCGGCTTCATTGGCAAAACGAATTACTGAAGCTTGTGACGTACCCGTTATTGGTATTGGGGCAGGTAATGTTACCGATGGGCAAATCCTAGTAATGCATGACATGTTCGGTATCTCTGCGAACTACATGCCGAAATTCTCTAAGAACTTCTTAGCCGAAACGGGTGACATGCGAAAAGCAGTTGCACTGTACAAAGAAGAAGTAGAGAGTGCGCGTTTCCCTGATGACGCTCATACAATCGCTTAGGAATAACTATGCAAACTTTTGCTGAAATAGCGGCTCTTCGTGAGCAGATTAAACAGTTTAAGCGTGATGGACGCACAATAGCTTTTGTACCAACAATGGGGAACCTACATGAAGGCCACCTTACCCTGGTAAAGAAAGCGCGTGAATTAGCTGATATTGTTGTGGTTAGCATTTTTGTTAACCCAATGCAGTTTGACCGTGCCGACGATCTAAACAACTACCCTCGAACGTTAGAAGCTGATCTAAGTAAACTAACCGGGGAAGGCGTTGAGCTTGTGTTTACTCCTACTCCAGAAGTAATGTATCCAGAGGGCCTAGATAAACAAACATTTATCGAAGTTCCGGGCCTATCACACATGCTTGAGGGCGCTTCTCGCCCAGGGCATTTTCGCGGTGTCGCGACAATTGTGACTAAGCTATTTAATGTTGTTCAGCCAGATTTTGCATGCTTCGGCGAGAAAGACTTCCAGCAACTTGCTGTCATTCGCCAGATGACGACTGACTTAGCGTTAGACATTGAGGTTGTGGGTGTCGCGACTGTTCGTGAAATGGACGGTTTGGCAATGAGCTCTCGCAATAGCAATCTCACTATGGATGAGCGCCAACGCGCACCTGTTCTAGCGCGCACCATGCGTTGGATCAGCAGTGCAATTCGTGGAGGTCGTGATGATTACGCATCAGTGATTGAAGATGCAACAGATCAGCTTCGCGCTGCCGATCTGCAACCAGATGAGATCTTCATTTGTGATGCCAAGACTCTGCAAGCCATCACTTCAGAATCAACTCAAGCAGTGATTCTTATGTCAGCTTTCCTAGGTAAGACTCGTCTTATCGACAACCAAGTTTTTGATTTGGTAACGGAAACGAAAGAAGAAGTGAAAGAAGAAACGGCTGAGTAATCGCGTTTTTCTCTTTAAGTAAACCAGCTCCTAGCGCAAAGCAAAAGCACAAACGGAAAAATCAAAAAAGGTCGATGTAATATCGACCTTTTTCTTTGTCTGTTATTCAGGGTAACCAGTTATTTACTACTAACTACGTAAGCCGATACCTTTCGTCACTAGGTAATGTGCGATGCCATACAGCACCACGATAAACACACCTAAAACGCCAAACGACGTCACAATACCCACATCAGATACACCTAGAAAGCCATATCGAAATGCGTTTACCATATACACGATCGGGTTCAGTTTGGACACACCTTGCCAGAATTCAGGCAGTAAACTGATCGAGTAGAATACACCACCAAGGTAAGTAAGAGGTGTCAAAATAAACGTTGGAATGATAGATATATCATCGAATGTGCGCGCAAATACCGCATTAATCAAGCCACCCAGAGCGAACACTACCGACGTTAAAAATACCGTCGCAATGATCACCCCCCAATGCTCAACTTGGAGGTCGACAAAGAACAGTGATACGAAGGTTACGATAGTACCCACTAACAAACCACGAACCACGCCGCCCATCACGAAACCGGCGATAATCACGTAGTTAGGAACAGGTGCGACAAGCAGCTCTTCAATGTTCTTTTGGAACTTTGCACTAAAGAACGAGGATGCCACATTTGAATATGAGTTGGTGATCACCGACATCATGATCAGACCCGGCACAATATATTCCATGTAACTAAAACCGTTCATTTCACCAATACGGGCACCGATAAGGTTGCCAAAAATAATGAAATACAGCGTCATGGTAATCGCAGGCGGTACCAATGTTTGAACCCAGATACGCGTAAAACGGTTGATCTCTTTGGTCAACAAGCTGCAAAAAGCTGTCCAATATAGGCTGTACATATTATTTACTCCCCTCACGGACAATACTCACAAATAGCTCTTCTAAACGATTCGCTTTGTTGCGCATAGAGAGGACTTTAACCTGTTGCTCGCTCAATTGAGCAAAGATCGTATTCAAACCTAGGTTCTTGTCGACTTCGATTTCTAGCGAGCCATTCATCATCACTTGGCTATTAACACCTTCCACTTTAGGTTCAGCCGTGCCCTCTTCGAGATCAAAAATAAAGGTCTCTGCACTCAATTTACCAAGCAGTGCCTTCATCGTTGTATTCTCAATGAGCTCGCCACGATTGATGATACCGATATTGCGACACAACATTTCCGCTTCTTCTAGGTAGTGCGTGGTCAAGATAATAGTAATGCCTTGCTTCTTATTTATCTCTTGCAAGAATTCCCACATTGAACGACGCAGTTCTATATCAACGCCAGCTGTTGGCTCATCCAAAATCAACAACTGTGGTTCATGCATTAAAGCACGTGCGATCATCAAACGGCGCTTCATGCCACCAGACAAGTTACGCGCACGTTCGCTACGTTTTTCCCACAAATCCAACTGAGATAAGTACTTTTTCGCTCGCTCTTTCGCCAATGCTTTTGGCACGCCGTAATAACCCGCTTGTTGCAGCACGATCTGTTCAACGGTCTCAAACGGGTTAAAGTTAAACTCTTGAGGCACAAGGCCTAAGTTCAGCTTCGCCAACTCTAGATCGGTATCAATGTCGTAGCCGAATACTTTGACCTGACCTGAAGTCTTGTTAACAAGAGAGGAGATAACGCCAATTGTGGTTGATTTCCCTGCACCATTTGGACCAAGTAGTGCGTAAAAGTCGCCTTTTTCTACTTGCAAACTAACGCCCTTCAGAGCCTCGAAGCCCCCAGCATAAGTTTTTCTTAATTGCTCAATTTCTAATGCATACATAGAGATAGACTGCCATTTGCTATAGATAGATGTGGTTAGCCGCGCATGAGGAAAAGTGTAAAGCTTTAAGCGAACAGGTTGAAACTAAACCTGACTTGTCTGCACGGCCATTTTGCAAACAAGTCTATCGTTGAATTACGATGAATACAAATATCGATTATCCGTTTCTTTTGAAAGCTTGATAGTTTTTGTACTCTATAAAAATAAAAATGCCGCTAAGTCATTCACTTAACGGCACTCATGCCGATGAGTCGATGCTGAACAACAGCTTAAAACCAATCGAGTAATGAGGTCGATTTAGGCTTAGACAGATTCAAATTGATGTTCATCCCTATCAACATAGCTTGTTGCCGCCGTCAGTGCTTCGTATCTAAATCGATAAGTATTGGATTCAGGTACCAAATCAAGTACGTGAAACTTCTCTAATTGTTGACGGGTATTCTCATTAGGACACAGCAGGTATACTTCGCACTGTGCATCTAAAGCATCTTTAATCGCATTTTCTAGAGCAAGTCCGACCGTTACATCAATCATAGGCACGTCCGTGAGATCTAAGATCATCACTTCATAATCAGAGATGCTTGAATGCTGACGTGAAATAGCCTTTGAAACACTAAAGATCATTGGGCCAGAAAGATAGAAAAACAACACCTTCCCGTTAGCACTATCTAGCAGTTGACGTTCGCTATCTGTCAGCGGAATGTCCTCTTCATCATCACCATCACTGATGGCCTTAACTTGCCGAGCTTGCTCTCTGCTTAATCTTTCGATAATCAAGATATTCGAGATAAACACACCAAGTCCAACGGCAATAATCAAGTCAACAAAAACGGTTAGCAGCATCACACCGTACATCACGCCCATACCTGTGTAACTCACCTTATGTGCCCGCTGAATGAAACTCCAATCGAGGATGTTGAAGCCCACATACATGGCGATGCCAGCCAGTACCGCCATAGGAATCGGCTCGGTTAAGCCACCCGCGACCAATACCACCAACGCCAACACTAAGGCACGAATAACACCAGATAACGGAGAACGTGCACCGACCTGAATGTTGGTTACGGTTCCCATGGTGGCACCCGCACCAGGCAATGCTCCGAATAGACCAGAAAGCATATTAGCGATGCCTTGCCCTCTAAGTTCCTTGTCGGAATCGTGCTCTTTACGTGTCAGTGAGTCTCCGATCACCGCGGTAAGAAGCGTATCAATACAACCAAGAGTACCAAGCACCAAGGCATCAATAACCATAGTGGTAAATTGATCAGGGCTAATGGTAGGAATAACTAATGAAGGTAAACCCGCCGGGATTTCACCAATACGGCGGATAGAGTCAGTGTCGAAAATGATAACCGATAAAAGAGTTACAACAACTAACGCAACCAGTTGTGCTGGCACATACTTACGATACTTTGCAGGGAAGCCAAAGAGAATGCCGAGCGTCAACGCACCTAGAAACAATTCGCTGACTTTTAAATTAGCCAACGTATCAGGAAGCACAGAGAGAGTGCCCATCACTCCACCAGATGGAGCGGCGTGCCCTAATAATGGCGAAAGCTGTAAGATAATCAGAATAACGCCGATGCCCGACATAAATCCGGAAATTACGCTATATGGCATCAAAGTAACGTATTTTCCGAGCTTTAGTGTCCCGAGTAATATCTGAAATGCCCCCGCCATCATAACGACTGTGAAGGTCATTGCCATTCCTGTTTCAGGGTACTTGGCCACCATACTCGTCATCACGGCCGTCATGATTACCGTCATTGGTCCGGTTGGCTCTGATATCAAACTACTCGAACCGCCAAACAGCGCCGCAAACAAACCGACCATGATAGCGCCCCACAGACCAGCTTCAGCCCCCGCACCAGAAGCTACACCAAATGCCAACGCTAAAGGTAGTGAGATGATGGCGGTTGTCACACCACCAAACATATCCCCTTTGAGGTTGATATCCGTAAAACGACTTCCAAACAAAATACACCTTCCCGATGATGAAATGACAAACCTTATAACTTCAGCAAATGAGTTACTCGCACAGAAAGTGTTAATTTAATCACATTATTCATGCCTTATAACCAAATCAAAGCTTCTAAGCTAAGTTAATAAATTTAACGACTAGAACACGTCAGATGAGCACTATTTGACACAGTTTTTACAAGATTGAATTTGTAACATTGTGTATAGTTGTGATTCTTAATTAAGGGATGTAAGACGCAAAATGCCAGAAATTAAACAGCTTTTTGAAAACAATTCTAAATGGTCAGAGTCAATTCGCTCTGAACGCCCTGAATACTTTACTGCGCTTGAAGAAGGGCAAAATCCTGGTTTCCTATGGATCGGCTGCTCTGATAGCCGTGTACCGGCCGAGCGTCTCACCGGTTTGTATTCTGGCGAACTGTTTGTTCACCGAAATGTGGCCAACCAAGTGGTTCATACCGACCTGAACTGCTTATCTGTTGTACAGTACGCTGTGGATGTACTCAAAGTTAAACACATTATTATCTGTGGCCACTACGGTTGTGGCGGTGTTAATGCGGCGATAGATAACCCTAAGCTTGGCTTGATCAATAACTGGTTACTTCACATCCGTGACAACTACCTAAAATATCGTAAGCAAATTGAGTCTTTACCTCGTGAACAATGGGGTGACAAACTATGCGAAATAAACGTCGCAGAACAAGTTTATAACCTAGGCAATTCAACCATCCTGCAAACGGCATGGGAACGCGGTCAAGACGTTGAAATCCACGGCGTTGTTTATGGTATAGGTAATGGCAAACTGCAAGACCTTGGCGTACGTTGCTCAAGTAATGACACATTAGAGAGTAGCCACTTAGATGCGCTCAATAAGATCTTGTCGACGCCAATTCTTGGCTAAAATCAGCCTTACTCACTTCTATCCTGACTAGTTTCTGATAGATAAAAAGAAGGCTCGCATAATGCGAGCCTTCTTTATTTTCATTCAACAGAGTCGTAATTACTTTACTCTTGAGGAACCACTTTACCGATGTATGGTAAGTGACGGTATTTTTGTGCGTAGTCGATACCCACACCAACAACGAACTCATCAGGAATTTCAAAACCAATCCATTTAGTATCTACAATCACTTCACGGCGAGAAGGCTTATCCAACAGTGTACAAATTTCGATAGATTTAGGACCGCGTAGGCTCAAAATCTCTTTCACTTTAGTCAGTGTGTTACCAGTATCGATAATATCTTCGACAAGTAGAACGTCTTTACCTTGGATATCATCATCAAGATCTTTCAAAATACGAACGTCACGTGAGCTTTCCGTGCCATTGCCGTAGCTAGATGCGGTCATGAAATCAACTTGGTGAGTTAAATCGATAGCACGAGCAAGATCCGCCATAAAGACAAAAGATCCACGTAATAAGCCAACTAAAACGAGATCTTCACTCCCTTTATAGTGCTCCGTGATCTGTTTGCCTAGTTCGTTCACTCGATCCTGAACTTCTTGCTCAGAGATCATGACTTCAACTGTATGCTTCATACTGCTCTCATTTTATTTGGTGATTGCGACAAGTGTAGATAGCTTTGCCATTGATGCCGCTCAATTTGTGCGTAAGTCTAGCATTGCTCAAATACCCACACCACCTTATGGTTCAAATTTACTGTGAGATTCTCAATGAGATAGGTACGGATACCTTACCTCATACTCTCTTACTTTCACATTCATACTGATCACGCTTTATGTATCAAGTTTGATGTAACTGTCTATAAACACGCTCAAAGGATTGACCATTTGCATATGCACTATTACACTCATCCTGGCTTAAATAATAATAAAATCATTAATATAAAAATCGTTGGCAAGGAAAATAAAATGGACTCAATATCTAAGAGGCCTAGAACTAGGCTTTCACCCTTAAAAAGAAAACTTCAATTGATGGAAATCGCACTTGAGGTATTCTCTCGCCGCGGCATTGGCCGAGGTGGCCACGCAGATATCGCAGATATTGCTCAGGTGTCTGTAGCAACTGTATTTAACTACTTCCCTACCCGAGAAGATCTGGTTGATGAAGTACTGAATCATGTCGTACGCCAATTCTCTAACTTCCTTTCAGATAATATCGATCTCGATATTCACGCGAAAAAAAATCTACATAATATTGCCACTGAAATGGTGAACTTAGTGGCTCAAGATAGCCATTGGCTGAATGTTTGGTTCGAGTGGAGCGCATCAACTCGTGATGAAGTATGGCCTTTATTTGTCACTACCAACCGCACTAACCAAATGTTATTACAAAATATGTTTAGTAAGGCGATTGAGCGTGGAGATGTGTGTGATGAGCATGATCCTAAGCATCTTGCGAACCTATTTCACGGCATCTGCTACTCGTTATTCATTCAAGCAAAACGTCTCGAAACGCCAGAAGAGCAAGAAAACTTAACAGACAGCTACTTAAACATGTTGTGTATTTATAAGTAGATTCGAGATAAATTGTTAAAGGGTTGACCTAATGGGCAGCCCTTTTTTTGTGGAGTGTAGTCGCTCTTCGCATCCCGTAGCGTACTCGCATCTCGAATAAAGTGTTTCTGCTCTTTTCTTCATGCATAAAAAAACCGCTGACGAATCAGCGGCTTTTAAAAACATTCGCGAGTGGCTAAAGAAGAATTACTTCTTCTTTTTTACTGCTTTTTTGTTTGGAAGGTCAGTGATTGAACCTTCGAATACTTCCGCAGCAAGACCAACAGACTCGTGTAGAGTTGGGTGAGCGTGGATAGTAAGAGCGATATCTTCCGCATCACAACCCATTTCGATTGCTAGGCCGATTTCACCAAGAAGTTCACCACCGTTAGTACCAACAACAGCACCACCGATTACGCGATGAGTATCTTTATCGAAGATCATCTTAGTCATACCGTCTGCACAGTCAGAAGCGATTGCACGACCAGAAGCAGCCCAAGGGAAAGTAGCAACTTCGTAGTTCAGGCCTTCCGCTTTCGCTTCTTTCTCAGTCTTACCTACCCAAGCAACTTCTGGCTCAGTGTACGCAATTGATGGGATTACTTTAGGGTCGAAGTAGTGCTTCTTACCAGAGATAACTTCCGCAGCTACGTGACCTTCGTGCACACCTTTGTGAGCAAGCATTGGTTGACCAACAACATCACCGATTGCGTGAATGTGAGAAACGTTAGTACGCATTTGCTTATCAACATTGATGAAACCACGCTCATCAACTTCGATACCCGCTTTTTCAGCGTCGATAAGTGCACCGTTTGGAACACGACCGATAGCAACAAGAACAGCATCGTAACGCTCAGCTTCAGCTGGTGCTTTTTTGCCTTCCATTGAAACGTAGATACCGTCTTCTTTTGCTTCAACCGCTGTCACTTTAGTTTCAAGCATAAGCTTAAACTTGTCTTTGATGCGCTTAGTGAAAACTTTAACGATGTCTTTATCCGCCGCAGGGATAACTTGATCGAACATCTCAACAACTTCAACTTTAGAACCTAGAGAATGGTAAACCGTACCCATCTCAAGACCGATGATACCACCGCCCATGATAAGCAGTTTTTCTGGTACTTCGTTTAGTTCTAGTGCATCCGTAGAATCCCAAATACGTGGGTCTTCATGTGGGATGAACGGAAGTTTGATTGGGCGAGAACCCGCAGCGATGATTGCGTTGTCGAAGTTAACCGTTGTTGCTTCGCCTTCGCCTTCAACAAGAATGCTATTAGGACCTGTGAACTTACCGAAACCGTTAACAACAGTCACGTTACGCATCTTAGCCATACCGCCAAGACCGCCAGTAAGTTGGTCAACTACTTTATCTTTCCAGATACGGATTTTGTTGATGTCCGTTTGTGGCTCGCCGAATACAACGCCGTGCTCTGCCATCGCTTTTGCTTCTTCGATTACTTTAGAAACATGAAGAAGTGCTTTTGATGGAATACAACCAACGTTTAGACATACACCACCAAGAGTGCTGTAACGTTCAACTAGTACTGTTTCTAGACCTAAATCCGCACAACGGAATGCCGCTGAGTAGCCAGCAGGACCTGAACCAAGTACAACAACTTGGGCTTTAATTTCTTTGCTCATTGTGACCTCTTGTAGTCATTATCCCTAACAGGCTGAGTAGATGTTCTTAAAATTATTGGGCTTTCAAACAGGAAACATTTTACAGAGATGTTAACAGTGTGAAAGTAGCTTTAAGTTAGCCTGTGAGCTAGACAACAATTCCCCATCAGATTATGAGAAATGCAGGAAACTGTTCTCTAAAAATAGTCTTTATATAAAGAATTAAGGTGACTCGAAAGTCACCTTAATAATTACTTTCTCAATTACAGAACTAGACGACGAATGTCAGATAGCGCGCTGTTTAGGAAAGTAATGAAGCGTGCACCTTCTGCACCATCGATCACACGGTGGTCGTATGATAGAGACAGTGGAAGCTGTAGACGTGGTTGGAACTCTTTACCATTCCAAACAGGCTTAATCTCAGACTTAGATACACCTAGGATACCTACTTCTGGCGCATTTACGATTGGTGTAAATGCAGTACCGCCAATACCACCAAGGCTAGAGATTGTGAAACAACCGCCTTGCATGTCTGCCGCTGTTAGCTTACCAGAACGTGCTTTCTTAGAAACAACCATGAGTTCTTCAGATAGCTCGTAAATGCCTTTCTTGTTCACGTCTTTGAAGACAGGAACCACTAGGCCGTTTGGTGTATCAACTGCGATACCCACGTTTACGTACTTCTTAAGAATGATGCTTTCGCCATCTTCAGAAAGAGAAGAGTTAAACGCAGGGAATGCTTCTAGCGCTTTAGCAACAGCTTTCATGATGAACACAAGTGGTGTGATCTTCATGCCAGTGTCTTTCTTCGCTTCGATTGCGTTCTGTTCTTTACGGAATGCTTCTAGCTCAGTGATGTCTGCGTTGTCCCACTGTGTAACGTGAGGGATCATTACCCAGTTACGGTGCAGGTTTGCGCCAGAGATCTTCTTGATCTTAGACAGTTTCTGAACTTCAGTTTCGCCGAACTTGCTGAAGTCAACTTTTGGCCATGGTAGTAGACCAAGAGCAGAACCGTCGCCACCTTTGCCAGATGCTGCAGCACCAGACTCAAGACGCTTAAGTGCATCTTTAACGTAAGACTGAACGTCTTCTTTAAGTACGCGGCTCTTACGACCAGTACCTTTAACTTTCGCTAGGTTTACGCCGAACTCACGAGCTAGACGACGAACAACTGGAGATGCGTGAGCATACTCGCCGTTCTCTTGGAAGTCATCTGATGCTGCTGGAGCCGCTGCAGGTGCTTCTGCTTTAGGAGCAGGTGCCGCCGCAGGAGCCGGAGCTGCTGCTTGTGCAGGTGCTGCAACAGGAGCTGCGCCTTCAACGACGAAAGTCATGATTAGAGAGCCAGTTGATACTTTGTCGCCCGCTGCAATCTTGATCTCTTTTACTGTACCAGCGAATGGTGCTGGCACTTCCATTGAAGCTTTGTCACCTTCAACAGTAATTAAAGATTGCTCTTCTTCTACTGTATCGCCAACCGCTACCATGATTTCAGTAACTTCTACTTCGTCACCACCGATATCTGGAACGTTTACTTCTTTCTCAGCTGATGCTGCTGGAGCCGCTGCAACTGGTGCTGCTTCTGCTACAGGAGCTGGAGCTGCTGCGCCTGAGCCAGCAACTTCAAATACCATCACTAGAGAACCCGTAGAAACTGAATCACCAGAAGCGATCTTGATTTCTTTAACGATACCAGCGAATGGTGCAGGAACTTCCATTGAAGCCTTGTCGCCTTCAACAGTAAGAAGAGATTGCTCTTCTTCTACTGCATCACCGATAGCAACCATGATTTCCGTTACTTCAACTTCATCACCGCCGATATCAGGAACGTGAACTTCTTTAAGCTCTGCCGCTGCAGGCGCAGCTACTGGAGCTGCCTCTGCTGCTGGAGCAGGTGCAGCTTCAGCTGCACCCTCGGCTTCGAAAATCATGATAAGAGAACCAGTAGAAACTGAATCGCCTTCCGCTACTTTGATCTCTTTAACGATACCCGCTTGAGACGCTGGAACTTCCATTGAAGCTTTGTCGCCTTCAACAGTGATCAGTGACTGCTCTTCTTCAACCTTGTCGCCAACGTTTACAAGAATCTCAGTTACTTCAACCTCGTCAGCACCAATGTCTGGTACATTAATTTCGATTGTCATTGTTTTTTCCTACCTTAATGCCAGTCTTATGCGTATTGCGGGTTAGTTTTTTCAGTGTCGATATCGAACTTAGCAATTGCTTCAACAACGACAGATTTCTCAATATCACCACGTTTAGCCAGTTCAGTTAGAGCTGCAACTACGATGTAGCCAGCGTTAACTTCGAAGTGACGACGTAGGTTTGCACGGCTGTCAGAACGGCCGAAACCATCTGTACCAAGTACTTTGTAAGACTCAGTTGGCATGTACGCACGTACTTGCTCAGCGTAGTTCTTCATGTAGTCAGTCACTGCGATTGCAGGTTCTTTACCAAGAACTGTTGTGATGTACGGTACTTTCTCTTCAGCTTCTGGGTGAAGCATGTTGTCACGCTCTACCGATTGGCCGTCACGAGTAAGTTCGTTGAACGACGTTACAGAGAATACGTCAGATGCTACGCCGTACTCTTCACTTAGAATTGCACCTGCTTTACGCGCTTCGTTCATGATAGTACCAGAGCTCATTAGTTGAACTTTGCCCTTAGTCGCTTTATCACCTTGAGGAACGTGAGATTCAAGCTTGTAGATACCCTTACGGATGCCTTCTTCAGCGCCTTCTGGCATTGCAGGCATTGCGTAGTTCTCGTTCATTACTGTTAGGTAGTAGTAAACGTTCTCTTGCTCAGGACCGTACATGCGACGGATACCGTCTTGCATGATTACTGCTAGCTCGTAAGCAAACGTTGGGTCGTAAGAGATACAGTTCGGGATCGTGTTCGCTTGGATGTGCGAGTGACCATCTTCGTGCTGTAGGCCTTCACCATTCAGTGTTGTACGACCAGCAGTCGCACCTAGTAGGAAGCCACGAGCTTGTTGGTCACCTGCTAGCCATGCCATGTCACCAATACGTTGGAAACCGAACATTGAGTAGTAGATGTAGAACGGGATCATCGGCAGATCGTTTGTGCTGTATGACGTTGCAGCCGCAAGCCATGACGCCATAGAACCTAGCTCGTTGATACCTTCTTGAAGAACTTGACCTGATGTCGCTTCTTTGTAGTAAGAAACGATGCCTTTATCTTCAGGTGTGTATTCTTGACCTTGTGGGTTGTAAATACCAACCTGACGGAATAGACCTTCCATACCGAATGTACGAGCTTCATCACAGATGATAGGAACAATGTTCTTACCAATATTCTTATCTTTAAGCAGGATGTTTAGCGTACGTACATAAGCCATAGTGGTAGAGATATCACGCTTCTGCTCACCAAGTAGAGGTGCGAATGCATCTAGCTCCGGAACCTTGAACTCTTGCGTAAATTTAGGCAGACGTGCTGGCGTGTAACCTTGTAGAGCTTTACGACGAGCGTGTAGGTATTCGTACTCAGCAGAACCTTCTTCCAGTTTCAGGTAAGGAAGTTCAGCGACTTTCTCATCAGAAAGAAGCTCTTGTAGGCCTAAACGATCACGTAGGTATTGAACGTGAGTCATGTCCATCTTCTTAACACCGTGAGCGATGTTTTTACCTTCTGCAGCTTCGCCCATGCCGTAACCTTTAACAGTTTTAGCTAGGATTACAGTTGGCTTACCGTTTGTCTCTTTTGCATTGTTGAATGCAGAGAACAGTTTAGAAGAATCGTGGCCACCACGTTTCAGTTCGAAGATCTCGTCATCGGTCATGTCTGCAACAAGTGCAGCAGTTTCAGGGTACTTACCAAAGAAGTGTTCACGTACGTATGCACCATCTTTAGACTTGAACGTTTGGTAGTCACCATCGATAGTTTCGTTCATTAGTTGAAGAAGCTTACCAGTCGTGTCTTTAGCAAGTAGAGAGTCCCAGTTGCTACCCCAGATAACTTTAACAACGTTCCAACCTGCGCCTTTGAATAGGCCTTCAAGTTCTTGAATGATGCTACCGTTACCCATTACAGGGCCATCTAGACGCTGTAGGTTACAGTTGATTAGGAAACATAGATTGTCTAACTTCTCACGCGAAGCGAAAGAGATAGCACCACGTGATTCTGGCTCATCCATCTCACCGTCACCTAGGAACGCGTATACACGTTGCGCTGAAGTATCTTTCAGGCCACGACCTTCAAGGTACTTAAGGAAGCGCGCTTGGTAGATAGCAGAAATCGGACCTAGACCCATAGATACAGTAGGGAACTGCCAGAATTCAGGCATCAGTTTAGGGTGCGGGTAAGAAGGGATACCTTTACCATCCACTTCTTGACGGAAGTTATCTAGTTGCTCTTCAGTTAGACGACCTTCAACGAATGCACGAGAGTAGATACCTGGAGAGATATGACCTTGGTAGTAAACTAGATCGCCACCGTCAGTCTCGTTTGGAGCACGGAAGAAGTGGTTGAAACAAACTTCATAGAACGCTGCTGCTGACTGGTAAGAAGCCATGTGACCACCAAGGTCTAGGTCTTTCTTAGAAGCACGCAATACGATCATGATTGCGTTCCAGCGAATAATCGAACGAATACGACGCTCAAGAGTTACGTCACCAGGGTAAGCTGGCTCTTGTGCTGCTGGAATTGTGTTGATGTAGTTTGTGTTGATGCCTGTAGCCATATCAACACCATCTAAACGCGCTTTATCTAGAACTTGTTCTAGTAAAAACTGTGCACGTTCTACACCTTCTTCACGTACTACTGACTCAAGAGCTTCTAACCAATCTTGAGTTTCCAGAGCATCAACGTCATGCTTCATGTCAGACATGGCGATCTATCCTTTTTGTTAGTTGGATTCTACTAAACACGTAAACAGCCGAAGTATTACGACTATCTACCCTGTTGAATTCGACGTAGAGAACGTTCGCGACGCGATTCTTCCTTCGTCAAATCAAGCAATGTTTCTTCGATGTAAGCTAAATGAGAATGTGACATTTCACGCGCCTGTTCTGGCTGCCCTGAAACGATCGCATCTACAATGTTAGCTCGATGTATACTCACTTTCTCCACAACGTCTTTACGACGATGCAACAGCTTTAAATTTTCTAAGACGTTTTGTTCGAGTAACGGAGCCAAGCTACGAACAATGTGCAATAACACTACATTGTGCGCTGCCTCTGTTAAAGCAACAAGAAAAGCCATCACCGCTGCAGATTCGGCTTCAATATCACCCTTATCTTGCGCACCATGAATTTTTTCTTGGCATGCTTGAATTCGAGTAAAGTCTTCTTCGGTGCCACGCAATGCCGCAAAGTAAGCCGAAATCCCTTCCATCGCATGACGCGATTCCAACAAGTCTAGTTGGGTTTCAGAATGGGAGGACAACAAATTAAGCAAAGGATCTGAAAAGCTTTTCCAGATACTTTCGCTAACAAACGTACCTCCACCTTGACGGCGAGTAAGCAAGCGTTTTGCCTCTAAACGTTGTATCGCTTCTCGGACTGAAGGACGAGACACATCGAACTGTTTCGCCAGTTCGCGCTCAGGCGGCAGTTGCTGCCCTGGAGCCAGTGTTCCTTCCACAATCAACCTTTCTAACTCTTGCTCGATAACATCGGAGAGTTTTGGCTGACGAATCCTTTGATAAGCCATAGTTTATTGTTCTTCTTTTTCTTCGCTGACAATTGGTAATACCAATTTTAAGTTGAGCAGAAATTAACATAATTAAAACGCCACTGTCCAGCCTAAAGTTGACCTGTATCATAGAATGCAGCATGAATTAACCACGATTTAACAAATGAAATTTAAAACAGCAACCAAATTGGTCTTACCATTTACAGGAGTAATACTTTTGGGGAGCTTTCGTGCTAGAAAGTTTCAGGATAAAAATGAATTGTTTCAGGAATACTAGCCTAAACTGGTTAAAAATCGAACCAAGAGCACAATTGAGAGTAAAATACTGTTCATAAATATTAATATCTGAGTGTTTGATAGGCCCGTCACACTCTCAATTTATTGATCCCCTCTCCTCAACCACTTCCTTTACATAACAACAACAAAAATTCACAAGTGATTATACTAAATGTTGACGACTTAAGGCTCAGTACACACTGAATCCTATTAAGGTTTAGGCCTAAATCTTGAGCTTTCCTTTAAACTTCTGCCAATCGAAAACCAAGCCTGGATCAGTTTTACGAAGGGGCGCGATATATTGGTGTCCAGTAATTCGCTGGTTAGTAATCGCTGGAAAATTCGACATTAGAGTCTTGGTTAATTGTACTAAAGATTGATATTGCAGCTCGGTGTACGAAACAAAGTCACTGCCCTCCAATTCAATACCAATAGAGTAATCGTTACACTTTTCACGCCCGGAAAAGCTAGACTGACCAGCATGCCAAGCTCGATCAAGAAACGAAACAAACTGCACAACTTCACCGTCACGACGAATTAAACAGTGAGCAGAAACGCCCATCTGGTGAATCACCTTGAAAAACGGATGGGCATTGGGGTTCAGGTTCCCAGTAAAAAATTGCTCAATATAGGGCCCACCAAACTGACCCGGCGGTAAACTGATGTTGTGAACCACCAGCAGAGAGATGTCCTCACAATCCGGTCTTGAATCAAAATACGGGGATGGGACATGTCGAGCGTTGTCATACCATCCGTTGGAACTGATCATCATCTTGGTCTCACTTTCTTTTCCGCTAGCACAATAAGATTGTGACCTTGCCCATAGAGCAGTCGCGCTAGCCTCTTTAATTTGAAGTTAAGCAAGAGTATCATTCCATTCCCACTCCCTTTCAAGATTAGATTTGCGATGAAAAACACACATAACAGCCACCAACGCCTTGACTACTTAAAAGAGCAACTGCCTCGAGAGATCACACGTGCCGTCGCGGATGCCATCAAAGAAGATTTAGGCGGAACGTTGGATCCAGCGGCTGATATTACGGCAAGTCTAATCCCTGCAGACGCAATCAATAGCGCAACCATCATTACCCGAGAGCACGGCGTATTCTGTGGTAAAGCTTGGGCTGATGAAGTATTTAAGCAATTGGGCGGTGAAGTCACTATCGAGTGGAACGTAGAAGACGGTGACAAGGTTGAGCCAAACCAAACGCTTTGTTCATTAACCGGTCCAGCACGCGCACTATTAACGGGTGAGCGAAACGCAATGAACTTCATCCAAACACTATCAGGTTGTGCAACAGCAACGGCAATCTACGCCGATAAAATCAAGCACACAGAATGCCGCCTGTTAGATACACGTAAAACCATTCCAGGCCTACGCAGCGCACTAAAATACGCAGTCGCTTGTGGCGGCGGTTTCAACCACCGTATTGGCGTTTTCGATGCTTACTTAATCAAAGAAAACCACATCATTGCATGCGGTGGCATTGAGAAAGCAATCTCTTCAGCAAAAGAGCTGAACCCAGGCAAGCCAGTAGAAGTTGAAACAGAGAGCCTAGCAGAGCTAGAACAAGCGATCACCGCAGGCGCAGACATCGTTATGTTAGACAACTTCACCACCGACATGATGCGCGAAGCCGTTAAAATCAACGCTGGCCGAGCGGCACTTGAAAACTCAGGTAACGTCACTCTAGAAACAATAGCTGAGTTCGCTGAAACAGGGGTTGATTATATCTCTGTAGGTGCGCTAACCAAGCACCTAAAAGCAATGGATTTATCGATGAGATTCATAGGTTAATCTACTTAACTATCAATATCTTAACTACCAAGGCGTGGCTATAGGCGATGCCTTTTTTATTGCTTGTCTTGTCAATATATCAAGTGGTTAGTTTAAGTTGATCGCATAATTTTGCGCTCAATATGCAACGTGACACTATAAAACACCAAACCACTCGCGACCACACCTGCACACCATTCCACTTCTCCATTTCGACTTATATTCTCTCCATCAACCAGTGCTTGCACTGAAACAAACCAAATAATGGAAGAGAAAAATGAACAACAAAAGAACAAATCAGAAAGGTTTTACCTTAATTGAATTGATGATTGTAGTGGCTGTAATTGGGGTACTTTCAGCTATTGCTGTACCTCAATATCAAAACTACGTAAAAAAAAGTGCGCTTGGGACGGCATTAGCTTCGGTTACAGCCTATAAAACGATCATTGAAGACAATATAGCCTTTGAAAATCAATTCCCTACGATTTCAGCTGCATTTGGTATCGGAACTATCAATGCTACATCTGGAGGGGTTGATACAACACAGACTGTGGTAGCAGAAATACGAGAAGGTTCTGGAACAGGTACTAAAGTTCAACTGTCCAGAGATAGTGATGGGCTTTGGACTTGTGGCCATAGCCAAAGCGATATCAAATTAACGGGTTGTGAATACGATAGTGCTATCTAGACATGCTCACTAATCTCCCAACCGTTCTACGTCAGGCTAATCTACTTAGTCTGACTCAAGAACAAGCTGTTGCGGAACATGTGCAAGCTTCAGGTGTTTCTACGCCTGAAGCTTTACTCGTTCTGGATTTATTCAGCGGCTATTCCTTAGCAAGCAATATCAAAACCATTTTCGGTTTACCGTTAGTACAACTCGCCAATACCAACTACGAAACCTTATGTGAACAGCTAGGGCTTCGTGAGCTGATCACCAAGTATTGTGCTATTCCGATTGCCGTTTCTAGTTCTACGCTCACGCTCGCCTCTGCCGACCCGACCGACTTACACGCTGAAGACGATTTCCGATTTGCTACAGGGTTGCAAATTGAACTCGTCGTCGCTAATTATTCAGAATTAGAAGGCGCGATACGCAAACTGTATGGCCGTTCGATTTTCGGACAAGACTCCAAGCGAAAAGAGATCACTCAAGATGAACTCGCCAACCTAGTTGAAGTCTCTGACGATGAAATCACGTCAATTGAAGATCTCAGCCAAGATGATTCCCCTGTGAGCCGTTTTATTAATCAAATATTGGTTGATGCGGTGCGCAAAGGCGCCTCTGATATCCACTTCGAACCTTATGAAGAAAACTACCGAGTTCGCCTGCGTTGCGATGGCATCCTTGTCGAAATTCAACAGCCCGCTTCTCATTTAAGTCGTCGGTTATCGGCCCGCTTAAAAATTCTCGCTAAGTTGGATATTGCCGAGCGTCGATTGCCTCAAGACGGCCGCATCAAGTTGCGGTTAAATGATGAGCTCGCGATTGATATGCGTGTATCAACACTGCCAACATTATGGGGCGAAAAGATCGTACTGCGTCTGCTAGACAGTAGCGCTGCCAATTTAGATATCGATAAACTCGGCTACAGCGAAGAACAAAAAGCACTCTACCTTAATGCACTGAAACGACCGCAAGGGATGATTTTAATGACCGGGCCAACCGGCAGTGGCAAAACAGTCTCTCTTTACACCGGCCTTCGAGTTCTTAACACCACAGAACGCAACATCTCTACCGCAGAAGATCCGGTCGAAATTAACTTACGTGGTATCAACCAAGTACAAGTCACACCAAAGATCGGCTTTGGATTTGCTGAAGCACTACGATCCTTTTTACGACAAGACCCAGACATCGTGATGGTCGGAGAGATCCGTGACTTAGAAACGGCAGAGATAGCGATCAAAGCCTCGCAAACAGGCCACTTAGTCCTTTCAACACTGCATACAAACTCTGCCGCAGAAACCGTCACTCGACTCGCTCACATGGGGATAGAGCCCTTTAACCTTGCTTCATCATTAAGCCTAATTATTGCTCAGCGACTCGCAAGGCGCTTGTGCAACCATTGCAAAACGGTGGATGATTCACCGGACATATTTCTGCGTCACTCTATTCCCAACAGCCAAACCATTTACAAGGCCAACCCACAAGGGTGCAATGAGTGTACTCAAGGGTATTCTGGCCGAGTCGGTATCTACGAAGTGATGCCGTTTACCGACCAACTCAAAAACAGCCTTATCAACAAGCCTAACGCGCTAACAATTGAAAGCCTTGCTCGTCGGGAAGGCATGCGAACCCTACAAGAATCAGGGCTTGATAAGCTGCTTGAAGGTATCACCAGCTATCAAGAACTACAGCGTGTTCTGTACATATAGTCCAATGGAGAACAAATGAGTATTCAGCCCAAACAGTCACAATTAAAAAGCTACCATTGGAGAGGTATAAATAGCTCAGGTAAGAAAGTGTCTGGCCAAACTTTAGCGTTAACCGAATTGGAAGTACGAGAGAAGCTCAATGAACAGCATATCCAGATAAAAAAAATCAAAAAGAAAAGTATCTCGGCCATTACACGCTTAACGCATCGCGTCAAAGCAAAAGACATCACTATTTTGACTCGCCAACTTGCCACTATGCTAACCACTGGTGTGCCCATCGTACAGGCGATTAAATTAGTATCAGATAACCACCGCAAAGCTGAAATGAAATCTATTCTGTCGCATATCTGTAAAGGCATCGAAGCCGGCACCCCTATTTCAAGAGCGATGCGTACGGCCAGTAGCCACTTTGATGAGCTCTATACCGACTTAGTCGCAACTGGCGAACTTTCAGGTAACCTTGCGCAAGTCTTTGATCGCTTAGCGACATATCGAGAAAAGAGTGAGCAACTCCGCTCAAAAGTCATCAAAGCACTCATTTACCCTGCTATGGTGGTGTTAGTTGCCTTATCGGTTTCTTACCTAATGCTAACCGTGGTTATTCCAGAATTTGAATCCATGTTTGCAGGCTTTGGCGCTGATCTCCCTTGGTTTACCCAGCAGGTTTTGCAGTTATCACATTGGATGCAAGCTTATAGTCTGTACGCTTTGATTGCCGTTAGTGTTGTAATGGTTAGTTTTAAATTACTGCGTAAGCGCTCTTACTCACTCAGATTAACCACCAGCCGACTTAGTTTAAAATTTCCTATACTCGGTACGATTCTATCTAAAGCTTCTATCGCCAAATTCAGTCGAACTCTTTCTACTAGTTTCAGTTCCGGTATCCCGATCCTGACTAGCCTTAAAACCACGGCAAAAACCGCGGGTAACCTTCATTATGAGGTTGCGATTGGAGAAGTTCACCGTGAAACGGCCGCAGGTATGCCAATGTATATCGCGATGCGTAATACAGACGTGTTCCCTGAAATGGTGCTACAAATGGTGATGATTGGTGAGGAATCGGGAAATTTAGACGACATGCTCAACAAAGTTGCGACTATTTATGAATTTGAAGTCGACAATACCGTTGATAACTTAGGTAAGATTTTGGAACCGCTGATCATTGTCTTTCTGGGCACCGTTGTAGGAGGGCTTGTAGTCGCAATGTACTTACCAATCTTTAATCTAATGAGTGTGTTAGGATAGTAAAAGCGACTTAACACCCATGAGTAGCAAACTTCGACTCATATAGATCACGTGGTAAAAAGACACTATGGAAGTACTTCACTACTATCCTTGGCTATTCCCTGTATTAGCTTTCATTTTTAGCCTTCTTATCGGCAGCTTTCTCAACGTTGTAATTCACCGATTACCGATTATGATGGAGCGTGAGTGGCAACAAGAGTGCTCCGAATATTTCTCTCAATATAAAATTCCAGCACCTGAAGGGGAATTTAATCTTAGCACTCCACGTTCGACTTGCCCGAAATGTGACACCCAATTAAGAGTCATCGACAATATCCCCGTTTTGAGCTGGTTGTTCTTGAAGGGCAAGTGCCACAGTTGTGCGAATCCAATCAGTGCTCGCTACCCTTTGGTAGAATTGCTTACAGCCATACTTTGTACCGTGGTGGCGAGCCACTTTGGTTTTAGTTTCTACGCTATTGCGCTGATCTTTTTCACCTTCGCATTGATTACAGCGACCTTTATCGATCTCGATACTATGCTGCTGCCTGATCAGATCACCTTACCTTTGGTTTGGTCTGGTATTGCATTAGCTCTGTTTAATATCAGCCCAGTATCTCTTCAGGATTCGGTGGTTGGTGCAATGGCAGGCTACCTAGCTTTATGGTCAGTGTACTGGTTGTTTAAGCTGCTAACTGGCAAAGAAGGAATGGGCTATGGTGACTTTAAATTATTAGCAGCACTTGGGGCATGGCTTGGGTGGCAGCACCTACCAATGATCATTCTTTTATCATCACTCGTCGGCCTTATTTTTGGATTGATTCAACTGAGGTTAAAACAACAAGGCATAGATAAAGCTTTCCCCTTTGGACCTTACCTCGCCATTGCTGGTTGGGTAAGCTTGATGTGGGGTAACGACATCATGGATTGGTATTTCACGTCTGTATTAGGAATTTGATCATGGCAATCATTATCGGATTAAGTGGTGGGATCGCCAGTGGTAAAACCACGGTAGCTAACCTTTTCAATAAACACTTTAATATTGATATTGTCGATGCTGATATAGTGGCTCGTGAAGTCGTGGCACCAGGCAGCAAAGGCCTACAACAGATTACTGACCATTTTGGTGAAGCGATTTTACTTGAAGATGGGACGCTAAACCGAAGTAAACTACGTGAGCAGATCTTCTCTGATGCAAAAGAAAAGCAATGGCTCAATGATCTTCTTCATCCGATGATCCGCAACAAAATTGACAGTGACCTGTCTAAAGTCACCTCTCCTTATGCTTTATTAGTAGCTCCTCTATTGGTTGAAAACCAAATGCAAGGTATGGCCGACCGCGTATTGATCGTTGATGTGCCTTCCGAAGTGCAAATAGAGCGTACGATGAATCGTGATAATGTTTCTAGGGAACAAGTTGTATCAATTTTAAAATCACAGGCTTCAAGAGAACAACGTTTAGCCATTGCCGATGATGTGATTGAAAACCATACTAAAAACCAAGAACTTTTGCCTCAAATCACAGATTTACATCAAAAGTATCTGGCAATCAGTACAGTAGATGGGTCAGAATAGAACTATGTTGAATGAAGGCTTGCTTGATGATCACCCACAAATTTGAACATCCTCTGAATGAGAAAACACGAATTTACTTAAGAGTTGAATCGCTCTTGAGACAACTACACTTGTCTTCTACATTTTCCGATGCTCAACAGTATCAACTCTTTTTCCGTTCTATCTTTGACCTGATTGAAATTTTCGAACAGATTCAGCTTAAGAGCGAACTCGCAAAAGACATTGAGAAGCAGCGTTTGACCTATAAAAGCTGGTTAAACGTTGAAGGTGTCGATCAAGAGATGCTAACGTCATTACTCAAAGACATTGGCAACATCTATCGTGAACTGATGCAAGCCGAGCGTTTTGGTCAATCACTGAAGGAAGACCGCTTCCTGAGTGCTATTCGCCAACGTTTTAACTTACCAGGTGGCTCATGCTGCTTTGATTTACCCGCACTGCATTACTGGCTGCACCTTCCTCTCGACAAAAGAATGAGAGATGCCAAGATGTGGATGGATAGCCTACAACCTTTGTACGAAGCGCTAACGCTATGGTTAAAGCTAACCAGAGAAACTGGCCACTTTAAAGAGCAAATTGCTCGTGCAGGATTCTTCCAGAGCGATGCTGATGAAGCAAATATCCTGCGTCTTTCGATTCCAATGCAATATGGCGCTTACCCGATGATCTCGGGTCATAAAAACCGTTTTGCCGTTAAATTCATGAGCTTTGAAACAGGGCAAGCCTGTACTCAAGATATCGAATTTGAATTGGCTATTTGCACCTAATTAATTTCCTTTTATCGTTTGGCTTGAGTGCTCACTCGAGCCTAAACTCACTATTATCACCCCTCAAATTAAGAATCACTATGTCGAAGAAAATCACCATCGTTAAATGCCCTCAATGTAATACTGACGTTGAATGGGGTGAACAAAGCCCACATCGCCCGTTTTGCAGTAAGCAATGTCAGATGATTGATTTTGGTGAATGGGCAGATGAAGAGAACAGCATCGCTGGCGCACCAGACATGTCGGATAGCGATGGTTGGTCGGAAGATCCACACTAGCCACTTAGCATAGCGAGTAAATTTTGAAGGGTTGGCGTTTAACGTCAATCCTTTTTTATTGCCGGTGATTCCTTATTTCTTCAAGAACGAGGAACGATCGAATTGAGACTCTCTTGCCTGTTCAGCTCGAAATTACAGACACAAAAAAGCGGAGCCAAATGGCTCCGCTTTTATCGATAGAATGCAAAAAGAATTACTTTTTAGTAAGCTTCTCTTTAATACGAGCTGACTTACCAGAACGCTCACGTAGGTAGTACAACTTGGCACGACGTACTGCACCACGGCGTTTAACTTCGATGCTATCAACGATTGGAGAGTGAGTTTGGAACGTACGTTCTACGCCTTCACCGTTCGAGATCTTACGAACTGTGAATGCAGAGTGTAGACCACGGTTACGAATAGCGATTACAACGCCTTCGAAAGCCTGTAGACGCTCACGGTCACCTTCTTTTACCTTAACCTGAACTACAACAGTGTCACCTGGTGCGAATTTAGGAAGGTCTGATTTTAGTTGCTCTTCTTCAAGAGCCTTGATGATGTTGCTCATTTGTATAAATTCCTAGAATAAACTGATACTAAATTTAATAGGTTACTGCTTGCTTTTCGTTAAGAGCGTTGCTCTTTAATGAATTCAGCCAGTAATTGTTCCTGTTCGTCAGTCAGAGCTAGGTTTTCCAGGAGCTCTGGTCTTCTTAGCCAAGTTCGGCCCAGCGATTGTTTCAATCGCCAGCGACGAATGTCCTTATGGTTTCCAGACTTGAGTACCGATGGCACATCTTTATCGTCTAGCACCTCAGGGCGCGTATAATGGGGACAATCTAGCAAACCATTTGCAAAAGAATCTTCTTCTGCTGAAGCGAAATCTCCAAGTACCCCCGGAACAAACCGAGAGACTGAATCAATCAGCGTCATGGCTGGCAATTCGCCACCCGTCATCACAAAATCACCAATCGACCATTCTTCGTCGACTTCTGATTGAATGATGCGCTCATCTACCCCTTCGTAGCGACCACAAATAAGAAGTAAATTCTCGTTTGTTGCCAACTCTTCAACACCTTTTTGGTCGAGTTTACGACCTTGAGGTGAAAGGTAGATAACCTTCGTCTTTCCCGGTGATGCTTGCTTGGCAGTTTGGATAGCATCGCGCAAAGGCTGAACCATCATTAACATGCCAGGACCACCACCGTAAGGTCTGTCATCAACAGTGCGATGTTTATCATGAGTGAAATCACGAGGATTCCATGTCTCAATAGATAAAAGACCTTTTTTAACCGCTTGACCTGTTACTCCAAAATCAGTAACAGAACGGAACATTTCAGGAAACAGGCTTATTACGCCAACCCACATGTGTTCTCTCGCTCTGTAATTTGGAATTAGAATCCAGGATCCCAGTCAACTTCGATCCGTCGAGCTTCGCGATCAACTTTCTTGACCACTTGCTCTTCAAGGTACGGTACTAACCGTTCCTTTTGACCAAAAGCATCTTTAAGATTTGCTTTGATTACGAGAACATCGTTCGAGCCAGTCTCTAATAGGTCTGTGACCTTACCAAGGTCGTAACCTTTAGTAGTAAAAACTTGCATACCAAACAATTCACGCCAGTAGAATTCATCTTCTGACAATTCAGGTAACGAAGCAGGGTCAATAGCAATTTCAAAGTTAGTCATCAGTTGCGCGTCTTCACGAACATCTAATCCCGCTAGCTTACATACATAACCTTGGCCATGACGTTTCCAGCTCTCAACTTTGTACTCAACCCACTTACCCTTTTGGTTTAAATACCAAGGGGTGTAATCAAATATGCTTTCAGCATTGTCTGTGTAGGAGAACACTTTAAGCCAGCCACGAATACCATAGGTAGACCCAAGTTTACCCATGACAATTCTATTGTTTTGCTCGCTCATCGTTTCTTTATCCTTCATCGACATAAGCTATTTCTCTTTAAAAAAGAATTAAGCCGCTTTTTGAGCGTCTTTAACTAGCTTAGCTACACGATCAGATAGAGATGCGCCTTGACCAACCCAGTGGTTAACACGATCTAGGTCTAGACGTAGACCTTCTTCTTGACCTTGAGCTGTAGGGTTAAAGAAACCTACTTTCTCGATGAAACGGCCAGTTACAGAGTTACGGCTATCCGCAACTACGATTTGATAAAATGGGCGCTTCTTTGCACCGTGACGTGCCAAACGAATGGTTACCATGTCGTCCTCTTTGCTTTCTTAATAAAATAATTAACCCCAAGTCTAAGTAATAGCTTGGGGTCTCGTGCCAAATTAAAGCCCCGGAATTTTACTCTTATTCCGGTGCAATGCAAGGGCTTTAGCTGTTTTTTCACCAACATAGCCACCATACACTTTCCGTGACACAGCTAACACTATGAAAAGTAACGTAGCTAAAGGTTACATTTATAGATTATCGGCCGAACGGGTTAAAGCCACCGCCCATACCGCCACCGCCGCCCATCATACCTTGCATGTTGCGCATCATGCCTTTCATGCCACCTTTCTGCATCTTCTTCATCATCTTCTGCATTTGGGTGAATTGCTTAAGCATACGGTTTACATCTTGTACCTGTGTACCTGAACCAGCAGCAATACGCTTTTTGCGTGAGCCTTTGATTAGGTCAGGACGTTGACGCTCTTTCATTGTCATAGAGTTGATGATCGCTTCCATCTGCTTGAACATCTTGTCATCAACTTTATCTTTAACGTTGTCCGGTAGTTGGGACATGCCTGGAAGCTTATCCATCATGCCCATCATACCACCCATGTTGTGCATCTGACCAAGCTGTTCACGGAAGTCTTCAAGGTCAAAACCTTTCTTCTCTTTAAACTTTTTCGCCAGTTTTTCTGCTTTATCGGTATCAACGTTTTTCTGTAGATCTTCAATAAGAGACAGTACATCGCCCATACCAAGAATACGAGAAGCTACACGATCTGGGTGGAAAGGTTCTAGTGCATCAGTCTTTTCACCAACACCTAAGAATTTAATCGGTTTACCTGTGATATGACGTACAGACAGTGCAGCACCACCACGCGCATCACCATCCACTTTCGTTAAGACAACACCGGTTAGTGGTAGCGCATCACCAAAGGCTTTTGCAGTGTTCGCAGCATCTTGACCTGTCATCGCATCAACAACGAACAGCGTCTCTACTGGGTTAATTGCAGTATGAAGCTCTTTGATCTCGCCCATCATCTCTTCATCGATAGCCAAACGACCAGCGGTATCGACTAATAGCACGTCGTAGAACTTCTTCTTAGCGTGATCGATTGCAGCGTTGGCTATATCAAGAGGTTTTTGATCAGATGAAGACGGGAAGAAATCAACACCAACATCGCTTGCTAACGTTTCAAGCTGTTTGATCGCCGCTGGACGGTAAACGTCGGCAGACACGACCAATACTTTTTTCTTGTCGCGCTCGGTTAGAAGCTTAGATAGCTTACCTACCGATGTGGTTTTACCTGCACCTTGTAGGCCTGCCATTAAGATAACCGCTGGCGGTTGCGCTGCTAGGTTCAGAGCCTCGTTAGACTCACCCATTACCGCTTCAAGTTCAGCTTGAACGATCTTAATGAATTCTTGACCAGGTGTGAGAGATTTAGAAACCTCAACACCCACCGCACCTTCTTTTACGCGCTTAACAAAATCGCGGACAACAGGCAGCGCAACGTCGGCTTCAAGTAGCGCCATACGTACTTCACGCAGCGTTTCTTTAATATTGTCTTCGGTCAGGCGACCTTTACCGCTGATATTTTTCAGCGTTTTGGATAGACGATCCGTTAAATTATCAAACATAGTTTTCTCTTCGCTCAATCCTGCGACTATTACTGTGAGTATACATTAGCGTGGATTAGAGTCATACCCGTTGTAGAGCGTTAATCATCCGCGCTTGTGATGTGAGACATTGTTCACTTGGAATTGAGTGAGGTTCACCATAGCCCCAAAGAGCGATGCGAGGTATAATTCGTCTATTAGTAATCATTTAAATGGATACCATGGACAGTCTTATTGCGATCGCAGCAGCCTTTCTTTATACAATGGCGATTTCCACGATCATTCCAGGTCTCGTGCACCAAACAGGAATCCGTGTAAAAACGGTGTTTATCAGCGCCTTACTTGCTTTAGCTTTTCATGCTTGGTTGCTTGGCGATTTAATCTTTAATGCCAGTGGTCAAAACCTCAGTATCTTGAACGTTGCTTCATTAATTAGTTTAATCATCTCACTGGTGATGAGCGGTGCTATGCTCAAAACCCGACTGTGGTTTATCTTGCCAGTCGTTTATAGCTTCGCTGCGCTTAATTTGATGGCCGCAACTTTCCTTCCAAGCACATTCATCAAACATTTAGAACATGATCCAAAACTTCTAGTGCACATCTCTTTGGCGCTATTTTCGTACGCCATGCTCACTATTGGCGCGCTATACGCTTTACAGCTGGCGTGGCTGGATCACAAACTTAAAAAGAAAAAAGCGCTAGTGATGAATCCTAATCTACCTCCATTAATGATGGTGGAACGACAACTTTTCAAGATCATTCTTATCGGGAATGGCTTGTTAACAGGTACATTGTTGACAGGTCTTATCTTCGTACAAGATATGTTTGCCCAAGGAAAGGCACACAAAGCCGTGTTGTCGTTTATTGCTTGGGTTATCTACTCCATACTTCTATGGGGTCACTATCAAAAAGGTTGGCGCGGACAAAAAGTCACATGGTTCGCATTAGCTGGCGCAAGCATGCTCACTTTAGCCTACTTTGGTAGTCGCTTCGTTCAGGAAATCATCCTAAGTTAATCCCCAAAATTAAAGGCAAGGTACCGCATCCCTTGCCTTTAAAATATTGAGTACGATATATTCAATTGACATCTCGACCATGTTCGGTCATAAATTAATCAAGATACACAAATAGGAAAAGAATAGTTTTGGACGACATATCAACGGGTATCTTATTTGCGCTACTCGCGTGTCTCATTGTAATTTCTGGTTATTTCTCTGGTTCAGAAACGGGCATGATGTCCCTGAACCGCTACCGTCTTAAGCACTTGGCCAATACGGGCCATAAAGGTGCCAAACGCGTAGAAAAACTTCTGAACCGTCCAGATAGATTGATTGGCCTCATTCTCATCGGCAACAATCTCGTCAACATTCTAGCATCGGCGATTGCTACTATCCTTGGTATGCGTATCTACGGAGATATCGGTGTGGCTATCGCGACTGGTACTCTAACTCTGGTGATCCTTGTATTTTCCGAGGTAACACCAAAAACCATTGCCTCTCTATTTCCTGAACGCGTCTCCTACGCCAGCAGCATTTTATTGATGATACTAATGAAGGTAATGTCACCACTGGTGATCTTGGTTAACTTCATTACTAACGGCTTTATTCGTATCTTAGGGGTCACAACCAATCACGATGCGACCGATCACTTAAGCTCAGAAGAACTCAGAACTGTGGTAAATGAGGCAGGAGGCCTGATACCTCAACGTCACCAAGATATGTTGGTCTCTATCTTAGATTTAGAGCACGTCACCGTGAATGACCTTATGGTGCCTCGAAATGAAATCACCGGCATCGACATCAATGACGATTGGAAGTCTATCGTCCGCCAACTCACTCACTCTCCTCATGGTCGTGTAGTTCTATACCGTGATCAGATAGATGAAGTGGTTGGTATGCTGAGGCTACGAGAAGCTTACCGTTTGATGCTGGAAAAAAACGAGTTCAATAAAGAAACACTTTTGCGTGCGGCAGACGAAATCTACTTTATTCCAGAATCCACACCACTCAACATTCAACTGCTTAAATTCCAGCGCAATAAACAACGTATTGGTTTAATTGTCGATGAGTATGGCGATATCAACGGCTTGGTTACGCTAGAAGATATTCTTGAAGAGATCGTGGGTGAGTTTACGACTTCAATGACACCAAGCTTATCTGAAGAGATCACGCCACAAAGTGATGGCAGTTTTTTAATTGAAGGCAGTGCCAATATCCGTGACATTAATAAAGGTCTGCAATGGGCACTACCAACCAATGGCCCTAGAACACTTAATGGGTTGATATTGGAACATCTTGAGGACATCCCTGAGAGTCATCTTAGCGTTCAGGTTGCCAGTCACCCCATGGAAATACTTGAACTAAAAGAAAACCGTATCAAACTAGTACGCGTGTTCCCACAAGTCGTTAACGGGTAATAATAGGTGTAAGTAAGTCATAACTTAAACCACTATATTACGAAAACCAAAAAGGCCCGGTTCAATGAAGCGGGCCTTTTGATATCAAGACTCAATGTGAACTAAGAAGTGGTTAGTCAATTTTAAGCTCTTGAAGCATCGACTCTGGCAATGCCAGTTCATCATTCTTGTTTACAGAGATACCTGCAGCGATGATCGCGTTAGCGATCTCTTTCGCTTCATCCAAAGAGTGCATTGCCGCGGTACCACATTGGTATTCGTTCAGTTCAGGGATCTTATTTTGATTCTCAACTTTCAGTACGTCTTGCATTGCAGCCAACCATCCGTCTGCCACTTGTTGCTCTGTAGGCGTACCAATCAGGCTCATGTAGAAACCGGTACGACACCCCATCGGTGAGATATCGATAATCTCTACATCTGAACCGTTCAGTTGATTACGCATGAATCCAGCGTATAGGTGCTCTAGCGTGTGGATACCTTTCTCAGATAGGATATCTTTGTTTGGCACGGTAAAACGCAAGTCAAACACAGTGATGGTATCCCCTTTTGGGGTTTGCATTGTTTTCGCGACACGAACGGCTGGTGCGTTCATGCGTGTATGATCAACAGTGAAACTATCTAATAAAGGCATTGCTATTCTCCATGACGGTTGGCTTTAGAAAAACCAACTTCGATTGTCTTCCAGTTCTTTGCGGCACTGTTTCAGTTGCCATCCATAATCTTTTGCTTGCTGTTCGACTTTACGAGCCACCTTAATCAAAGATGGTTTGCTTTTGTATGATTGACGCTTATAACCACCACGCCCTTCATGATAGGCCAGATATTGGTTATACGGGTCCCACAACGAGATACCAAGCTGACGACGAGTCTCGCTGGTATACCAACCAATGAACATCAATGAATCATCGAAATTGGTTCTTGACCCACCGTTATTGGTCGCTTTTTGAAAGTCTTCCCAAGCAGGATCTTGCGCTTGCGCATACCCGTAGGCGCTACTTACCCGCCCCCAAGGGATAAAGCCAAGAAGGTAATCTTTGGGTGGGCGGGCATCATGACGAAAGCTACTCTCTTGTTTCACAAAAGCCATCGCTACGTTAATCGGCGTGCCCCACTTTTCTTGCATATCCAATGCCCCCTCATACCATGAAGAGTGCTCTCTGAAGATACTGCACAGATTATCTTGCTGCTTAGGTGGCGGTGTTGCACAACCAACCAATAAACTAGAGACAACACCAACAGTCACCACCGGTGACCATTTACCACTTACATGAATAGGTTGACCTAATAAGGCTTGCTTCCTTTCCACCAAAGTCTCGCTATGCTTTTAAATACGAAAAGTAATCCGCTAAGAAGCTATCAAAATCTTGAGTGCTGGCTTCTTCACTTTGCTGTTGATCAATCACTGAACGTCGAACTTCGGCTTCCATCAACTCAGCTGAATACACTTTATATTGATGTGCTGCATGTTGTTGAGCGTAAGCACTTCCTAACGCGCAGCCTACTTTACCTAAGCCACCCAGTTTTTTAGTCTCTTCTAGCAACTGGCCAGAAATCGTTAGCTCAGGGTTATCAATCCAAGATCCCAGCGTATCACAAGTTTCTTGGTATGCACGACCACCTTGCTCAGCGTCCATCATCTCGGCAATAGAACGTAGGTCTTTGAAGACTCGCTTCGCCCAATCTTGCAGAGACAATCGCTCGCCATGACAACCAATTTGAAGTTCTAGGCCAACTTGACGACCTTCTAAGATCACCTTGTTCCAGTTATCACGCCAGCATTCCAACTCACAGTTATCCATCTCCGCAGAATCCGTTAACACGCTCCACGTTAAGAATAGATCGAGGAAGCGGACCTGCTGCTCATTAATACCAATTGAACTGAACGGGTTTACGTCTAAAGAACGAACTTCAATATATTCGACACCGCCACGCGCGAGTGCTTCTGATGGCTTCTCACCACTTTTCGCGACACGCTTAGGACGAATTGGCGCATAAAGTTCATTCTCGATTTGAAGAACGTTACTATTCAACTGACGGTATTCACCATCAACTTTAGTACCAATTTCGGCAAACTCTTCCGATGGTGTCCGAATCGCTTGGTTCAATCCGTCTAAGTACTGTTCTAAGCTATTAAAGCCAATTTTCAGCACACTTTGCGCACTGTTAGTATAGCCAAGATCGCTCAGACGTAGTGCTGTTGCATTGGGTAAATACAGCGTTTCGCCTATCTTTTCAAAAGGTAGCTTTGTCTCTCTTCCTTTGATGAAAGAAGGACATAGTGCAGGCGAAGCGCCGAAGAAATATGGGATTAACCAACCAAAACGGTAGTAATTACGAATCAAACCAAAGTAAGCATCGGACTTAGATTTACAACGCGCTTCTTCTGTTTGCTCTCCAAACAAGCTATCCCAAAAGCTATCTGGGAAAGAGAAGTTGAAGTGAACACCGGAAATAATCTGCATCAGACTACCGTAACGACGCTTTAAGCCTTCGCGATATAGCGTCTTCATCTTGCCATTATTAGAGGTGCCGTATTGAGCGAGCTGAATGTAATCTTCACTGCCTACGTAGCAAGGCATAGAAAGCGGCCACATCTTTTCGCCATCTAACTTGGTTTGTGTGAAATGGTGGATATCAGACAATTGATTCAAAAGCGTCGGAACGTCGTTAGAAACAGGCGTAATAAACTCCAGTAGCGACTCGGAAAAATCGGTCGTTACCCATCCGTTCATCAACGCAGATCCCAAAGCTTTTGGGTGCGGCCCAGTAGCAAGGTGCCCATCCTCCGTGTAGCGTAACGTTTCCCTTTCAACACCACGACCAAATTGAGAAAAGGTCTTAGGGTTGGTTGCAACTTGCTTTAGTCGCGCAGCAAAATCAGTCAAAATTCAGTTCACTTATCTTATATCGTTCTGATTAGAACTATCATAAATTAGGTTGGAGGAGAAAAATAGAGTCTTTTTCCTCCCCCTTTAATGTGTACTCTAACGAATGATTTCAAGCTCTTCTATTGGAATATCTAACTTTTCTAGTTGAGGACGAAGCGAAGTCGCGTCGCCAACCACTATTATTTGATAATCATTCGGGTCAAACCATTTCTTCGATAGCTCGTTTAAGGTCTCTTTTGAAACCGTTTCAACTATCTGATTACGCTGTTGTAGGTAATTTTCATCAAGGCTCAATGCGACAATATTACTCAATAACCCAGCCTTTTGACTTGGCGTTTCGTATTTAAGTGCATCTTGTTGACCGACAGCAAGGCGCATAAATTTCACCTCTTCGTCAGTTAATCCACTTTGACTAAATTCATTCAGTTCATTAATGAACTCTTGAATCGATGGAACAGTCGCATTGGCTCTTACCTGCGCGCTAAAAACTACCGCACCCGTTTCACGAGTACTCGCGAAATAACCGCTTGCACCGTAAGTGTAAGCTTTGTCTTCACGTAGATTCTGGTTGATACGGCTATTGAAGTTACCGGCTAAGTTAAAGTTAGCCAGTTGGCTCAAGTACAATTCACCCGTCGCATCAAACGGCAGACCTTTACGCACCAAACGAACAATGCTTTGCGGCGCACCCGGTTTGTCAACTAAATACAGATGCTGCCCTGAAAGCTCTTTGACGATCTGTGGGCGCGTTAATGGGGCTGCATCGCCTTGCCACTGCTCAAAGAATTGTAGCTGTTTCCCCACCTCTTTCTTCGAGATGTCTCCCACAACAACAATATTGGCCCCTTCTGGTGTGTAATGTTGGCCATAGAATTTTTTCACGTCATCTAAGGTCAATTTCGACAGAGATTCCTGAGTTCCATCACTTGCGCGAGCAAAAACAGTGTCACCAAACAGTACCTCACGGGTAGCTTGAGAAGCCATCCAACTTGGTTGTTGGTGCTGATACACAACGCCTTCAAGCATCTGCTTCTTAACACGCTCGAAGTCTTGCTCATCAAACTTAGGCTCAAACAGAACCTCCTGCACGATCGCTAAGGTTTGAGGCAGGTTTTTCTCTAGCGTAGAAACTGAAATATTAGTGGTATAACTGCCCGCACTGATACTCACACTGCTGCCAAGCTTATCTAATGTTGCCTGTAGTTCTTCAACGGCTCGTTTTGTTGAACCTTCCTCCATCATCGAAGCGGTTAGGTTCGCAAGGCCTTCTTGACCTTGACGAACATAACGTTCGCCTGCTGGAAGTTGAATTTGTAGCTGTACTGTCGGCGTTTCACTGGTCACGGTACCAATCAAGCCCATACCATTCGCAAAGTACATGCGGTACAACTCAGGCATCGTCGCTTTAACACCAAAGGTCACTTCTGGCATTACGCTGCGATCAAAGGTATTTGGTGCTTTTCTGAAATCGAGCTGATCTTCAGTGACTTTGGCATATTCAGGTAACGTGCGAGTTGGAGTGGTGAATGTAGCTTCGCGAACCGCTAGATCAAGTCGCTTCTTAGGTACGACACTGAGTGTCACCTTATGTTTACCCTCGATAAAGTCTTGATAAGCTTTACTTACGCTATCGGGAGTCACCGCGCGGATTTGATCCAGTTGTGATTCAATACGATCAGGCTGGCCATAGAAGGTTTGATTAGACGCGAGCTGTGAAACCTTACCTTTGACACTTTGCAGTGCAAAAACCGCATCCGCTTCTGCCATACCGGTGATCTGGTCCAAACGATCTTGTTGAACGCCCTCTTTCGAGAATTGCTCTAGAGTATCCATCAATTCTTTATTAAGAACCGTCAAATCGCCTTTTTCACCTGAGTTGCCCATTGCATACACGTACATGGTACAAGCAAGCTCAGCACAATCATGGAAAGATCCAGCGCTGACTGCTTTCTGTGTTTTAACCAAGTTTTGATACAGGTAACTGTTGGTGCCAGAACCTAACACGTTAGACAGTGCATTCAGTGAAGCTTGTGTCTCTTCACCGCGATACGTGGTTGGCCAACCGACTAGTACCATCGGCTGACGAATATTATCTTCTAAGGTAATGTACTTATCTTCTGTTAGCACGGCAGGTTGTTTATCTGCCGCCTTAACTTCTGGGCCTTGAGGGATAGGGCCAAAGTACTTGTTCACCCACTCTAGCGTGTCATCAACGTCGATATCACCACCAATCGTTAGCGCAGCATTATTTGGGCCATACCAACGTAGGAAGAACGCCTTAAGGTCATTCACATCAACACGGTCGAGATCTTCCACATAACCGATTGGTTGCCATGAATATGGGTGACCTTCAGGGTAAAGCGCCTCACCCATGCGCTCCCACATCAAGCCATAAGGACGGTTTTCATAACTTTGAGCACGTTCGTTTTTAACCGTGCCTCTTTGAACTTCAAATTTCTTCTGAGAAACCGCATCCAATAAGAAACCCATTCGGTCTGATTCTAACCACAACATTTTCTCAAGTTGGTTAGATGGGACGGTTTCAAAGTAGTTGGTACGGTCACGGTTAGTGGTACCGTTTAACGAACCACCCGCTTCGGTAATGATCTTAAAGTGTTGCTGATCACCGACGTTCTCAGAGCCTTGAAACATCATGTGTTCAAAGAAGTGAGCAAAGCCCGACTTACCAATCTGCTCACGAGCAGAACCTACGTGATAGGTCACATCCACATGCACAAGAGGATCAGAATCATCCGGAGATAGAATAACGGTTAAGCCATTATCCAATTGATACTTGGTGTAAGGAATGACAACTTTGTCTTTAGAAGGCTTAACCTCCTCGACTAAAGTGACGCCTTCTGGCAATGAGGAAAAGAAGGATGTTGAGCTAGGTACATTGTAAGAACAGCCTGCGATGGCGATAAGAGAAAATGTACCAAGTAAAACCTTTTTCATAGGTTCTCCTTAGAAAAAACCGAAGTAGATAGCGGCAAGTAAGCTGTAGCGAGCGGCTTTGCCAATCGCTATCAAAATAACGCTAGGGATAAATTTCATTCTTAGCCAACCCGCCGCGAGACACAAAGGGTCACCAATAACGGGTAACCAACTGAATAACAGTGTCCAATAGCCATAGCGGCTCAGCCAAGCCATAGCCTTATGACCATGTTTTTCAGATTGAGTTCGATTAGGCAACCACAAACCAACCCAATAATTAGTAAGACCGCCAAAAGTATTGCCGAGTGTCGCCACTAGAATAATCGATGAGACAGAGAACTGTTCTAAACTCAATGCCGCAACAAGACTGGCTTCTGAACCGCCGGGCAGTAATGTGGCACTTAAGAAGCCACTGATGAAGAGTACCCAAAGCGCCGAGTCAGAAAACCACAGCGCTATGCTTTCAAAAAGAGAATTAAAGAACTCTAGCACTGCATATTAGCCTTCTTGCATTTTAAGTAGCACCTTGCCTCTGGTGTGTCCGGTTTCAACCTGAAGATGAGCCGATTGCACTTCGTCTAACGGATAGATACCTTGAACTTCTGTTTTAAGCAATCCGACACTGACCATGTAAAGCATGGTGTCCATTTGCTCAGGGTTTGGCTCCACCAACATGCCTGATGCAGTAAAACCTAATAATTTCGCTTTCTCGCAGATCAACTCTGCCGATAGAGTAGGAACAGTGACCACTCTCGCACCATCTTTCAGGCACTTCAACGCATCAAGCGCTGTATCGCCACCGACCAAATCAATCAGCACATCAACATCAGAAACTCGCTCTGAAGCTGGGGCAAATTTATAGTTGATGGCATGAGCGCCTAGCGTTGCAAGATAGTCGAGGTTAGATTCGCTGCAGGTCGTGTAAACCTCGGCTTTTGCTGCCACTGCAATTTGAACCGCAAGGTGACCAACGCCGCCCGCGCCCGCTAAGATAAGCACGCGATCGCCTTCCTTCACTTCGGCTTTATTGAGTGCTTGTGCTGCTGTTTGACTAGCAAGTGGTAATGCCGCAGCCGCTTCTAGGGTGACAGAATCAGGAACCACGCTAAGTGCCGCTTCTGAAACACATACATATTGGCTGTAACCGCCACCTTGCAGTGGGAAGCCAATAAAGCCTGCCACGTTATCACCAATAGTAAAACGTTCAGCCTGATCGCCTAGCGTGACAATTTGACCTGAAATATCGTATCCCGGCACCCAAGGAAGGTTGTCTTTGTTTTGTGCTGCTGCCCAACCAAGGCCAGCACGGGTTTTCACATCAATCGGATTAATGCCCGAAAAGGAAACTTTAACCACCACTTCTCCAGCCTTAGGCTCAGGAATCGCACTGGTTTGAATACTAAGGTTTTCGACGCCGCCGAATTGAGTAATCGCAATCTGTTTATTTTCCATTTCTACATTTCCTTGATTGATAAAAGCCCTGATGAGCAAGCACCCTAATTAATAAAAAGAAAGGGATGCGAAAGCATCCCTTTGACTATAAACCATTTAATAAGGCTAAGTTAACCGCTCATTCGTAAATTGACGACCAATTAACGTAACGATACATGACCTAAGTAATCCATTAACCGACTAGCGCTAATAGAATACCCGCCGCAACCGCACTACCCAGTACACCTGCCACGTTCGGGCCCATCGCATGCATCAACAAGAAGTTCTGAGGGTTTGCCTCAAGTCCAACCTTATTGACAACACGAGCCGCCATTGGAACCGCAGATACACCAGCTGCGCCAATTAATGGGTTGATGTCTTCTTTCGAGAAGCGATTTAGAACCTTCGCCATCAATACACCACCCGCCGTACCGATACTGAACGCGACCGCACCTAAACCTAGAATACCCAGAGTCTCTAAGTTCAAGAACGTATCTGCTTGAAGCTTAGAACCCACACCGAGACCAAGGAAAATAGTCACAACGTTAATCAGTTCGTTTTGGGCTGTTTTCGATAGACGATCCACCACACCCGCTTCACGCATTAAGTTACCTAGGCAAAACATACCTACGAGAGGCGTTGCTGAAGGTAAGAACAAAATCGTCATCAGTAGTACAGCAAGCGGGAAGAGGATCTTCTCTGCTTTGCTAACATGACGAAGTTGAGCCATCTTAATCTTACGCTCTTCAGGAGACGTTAACGCCTTCATGATTGGCGGCTGAATAATAGGAACCAATGCCATGTAGCTATACGCCGCTACTGCAATGGCACCTAAAAGATCAGGAGAAAGCTTACTCGCCAAGAAAATCGCTGTTGGGCCATCGGCGCCACCAATGATCGCAATGGAAGAAGCGTCGGCCATCGAGAATTCCATTCCTGGAACATAGTTCAGTAAGATCGCGCCAAATAGTGTTGCGAAAATACCAAACTGAGCCGCAGCCCCTAGCCACAGTGTTTTAGGGTTCGCAATCAACGCACCGAAGTCCGTCATTGCACCAACACCCATAAAGATCAGCAGTGGGAAAATACCCGTTTCAATACCAATATAATAAACGTAGTAAAGCAAACCACCTGGCTCAGTAAACCCAGCATTTGGAATGTTTGCTAATACAGCACCAAAACCAATAGGTAGTAGAAGTAACGGTTCAAATCCTTTACGAATTGCCAAAAACAACAATAAGCAACCAATCAACATCATACAGATCTGACCGAACTCAAAGTTCGCAATCCCTGTTTCAGACCATAAGGTCATCAATCCTTCCATGGTACTCCCTTACGCTAAGCTTAGTAGTGGAGCGCCTACAGTAACTGCATCGCCTTCTTTAACATTCAGTTCTTGAACGATACCACCACGAGCAGCACGAACTTCCGTTTCCATCTTCATTGCTTCTAGGATAAGCAGAACGTCGCCTTCAGCAACCTCAGCGCCCGCCTGAACGATGACTTTAAAGATGTTCCCCGCAAGTGGAGCTGGAACCGCTTCAGCATCAGAAGCGGCGACTGGTGCAGCCTGAACTGGTTTGGTTGATGGCGCGACTGATGTGAGTTCACCTTGTGGACCAACTTCGACATCATAAACTTGGCCATCCACCTTCACGCTGTAGCTTCCAATACCACCAGAAGCTTGTACAGGAGCAGCTACAACTGGAGCCTCTGTTTCTAGCGTTGGTGCAGGTTCAAATGCTTCAGGGTTACGACGATTCTTAAGGAACTTAAGACCAACTTGTGGAAACAATGCGTAAGTAAGCACATCATCAACCGTATCTTCAGCTAATGAAATACCGTCTGATTTTGCTTTTTCTAGAAGCTCTGTCGTTAGTATATCCATTTCTGATTTAATTAAATCAGCAGGGCGACAAGTAATTGGTTCTGAACCATCAAGGACTTTCGCTTGCAATTCAGCATCCACTTCCGCTGGTGCTTGGCCATATTCACCTTTCAGTAGACCTGCCGTCTCTTTAGTGATGCTCTTGTAGCGTTCACCCGTTAGCACGTTAATAACCGCTTGAGTACCGACAATCTGAGAAGTTGGTGTTACCAAAGGAATGTATCCAAGCTCTTTACGAACGCGAGGGATCTCTTCAAGTACTTCGTCCATACGATCGGCTGCGCCTTGCTCTTTAAGCTGACCTTCCATGTTGGTTAACATGCCGCCAGGAACCTGAGCAATCAAGATACGAGAATCCACACCTTTTAGCTGACCTTCCCATTTTGCGTACTTTTTACGTACATCACGGAAGTAAGCCGCGATGGGTTCGATCTGATCAAGCTTAAGATTGGTATCACGCTCTGTACCTTCTAACATCGCAACAACCGTTTCGGTTGGCGTATGACCGTAAGTACAACTCATTGAAGAAATAGCGGTGTCTAGAATATCAATACCCGCTTCAACGGCTTTAACCGCTGTTGCTGTCGATAGACCTGTTGTCGCGTGGCTATGCAACGCTAGAGGAACGTCACAAGAAGCTTTAATACGTGTAATCAGCTCTTCCGCTTCATAGGGTTTTAATAAACCTGACATATCTTTAATACATAATGAATGACAGCCTAGGTCCTCTAGGCGTTTAGCCAAATCAACCCAAGTATCTGAGTTGTGAACCGGACTGGTTGTGTAAGACAAGGTACCTTGAGCGTGACCACCAACATCAATCGTTGCTTTCACTGCTGTTTCAAAGTTACGTACGTCATTCATCGCATCAAAAATACGGAATACATCCATGCCGTTCTTATGGGCACGTTCAACAAATTTCTCTACTACATCATCCGCGTAGTGACGGTAACCCAATAAATTTTGACCACGCAGTAGCATCTGCATTGGTGTATTTGGCATCGCTTTTTTCAGCTCACGCAAACGCTCCCATGGATCTTCTCCTAGAAAACGGATACACGAATCAAACGTTGCGCCGCCCCAAGTCTCTAAAGACCAGTAACCGACTTTATCCAGCTCTGCCGCAATGGGCAGCATATCTTCGATACGCATACGAGTAGCAAATAGTGACTGGTGCGCGTCACGAAGTACCACATCTGTGATAGCTAGTGGTTTAGACATGCTCATAAACTCCTTTTTAATCCTTTAAATGCTACTTAGCAGTAGACGCACGGTATTGATGAACCGCGGCCGAAATTGCTGCCACAACTTGTGGACTAACAGCTGAAGGGTTTGATTGTGATTTTTGATTTTTTTTAGGTGCTGCGATCGGCTCTGGTACTTCTTCAGGTACCAGTTTTGACATCAACCGAACGAGGTAAACTAGAATAGTTAGGAAAATAAAGACAACGGACATCCCCGTTATCATTAGAGTCGCCGCATCTCCTAGCAGGCTTCCAATATTAGTCATGTTGCTTCCTTTCTTCGTCATCCTGACATACGTGCAGGATTTCAGCGAATAGTGATCCCGACCCATGGATTATCTCGATTGGTAAAAGTTTGTCAATTTTGTTTAAGGTTCTGTTACGGATAACGCACACATAGGGTTAATTATTCGCCGATCAGATCACATAAATCTGTCAAATACGTCATTTTTAGATATTTAAACTGTGACTTAAAAGAGGCTTTGCTAAGAATTGATATGGGAAAGGTAGAATAATAAAGAAGTACTCTATAATTACTTTAAATACAACAAGTTAAGTCATGGGTAAATTTAACATTATCGCAACAAAATTACGACAGATATAAAAAAAGCCTCGTATAAACGAGGCTTTTTTTAATAATGTGGCGCGCTCTGGAGGATTCGAACCTCCGACCGCCTGGTTCGTAGCCAGGTACTCTATCCAGCTGAGCTAAGAGCGCACGGTTTTAATATTAATTCATTGTTACTAACAACGTATCAATATAAGGATTTCATTCTCATAAGAGATAAATCCTAAATAGTGGCGCGTCCTGGAGGATTCGAACCTCCGACCGCTTGGTTCGTAGCCAGGTACTCTATCCAGCTGAGCTAAGGACGCACGGTTTTGATATTAAGTCTCGCTAAGCGATACATCAATATCAGGATTCTAATTTACATAAGAACCCCTAAATATTGGCGCGCTCTGGAGGATTCGAACCTCCGACCGCCTGGTTCGTAGCCAGGTACTCTATCCAGCTGAGCTAAGAGCGCACGGTTTTAGTATCAATTCACTGTAATCAGTAATTTAATACGAGGATTCCATTCTCATAAGAAAGAAGCCCTTAAATAGTGGCGCGCTCTGGAGGATTCGAACCTCCGACCGCCTGGTTCGTAGCCAGGTACTCTATCCAGCTGAGCTAAGAGCGCACGGTTTTAGTATCAATTCACTGTAATCAGTAATTCAATACAAGGATTCCATTCTCATAAGAAAGAAGCCCTTAAATAGTGGCGCGCTCTGGAGGATTCGAACCTCCGACCGCCTGGTTCGTAGCCAGGTACTCTATCCAGCTGAGCTAAGAGCGCACGGTTTTAGTATCAATTCACTGTAATCAGTAATTTAATACAAGGATTTTCATTCTCGTAAGAAAGAAGCCCTTAAATAGTGGCGCGCTCTGGAGGATTCGAACCTCCGACCGCCTGGTTCGTAGCCAGGTACTCTATCCAGCTGAGCTAAGAGCGCACGGTTTTAGTATCAATTCACCGTAATCAGTAATTCAATACAAGGATTTTCATTCTCGTAAGAAAGAAGCCCTTAATTAGTGGCGCGTCCTGGAGGATTCGAACCTCCGACCGCCTGGTTCGTAGCCAGGTACTCTATCCAGCTGAGCTAAGGACGCACGGTGTTCATTCACTTAGAATGAAGTTGTGAAATATATCACATTCTTCTTGCTACGAAGAAAAAAAAAAGGCCATTGGCCTGTAATGAATGGCGGTGAGGGAGGGATTCGAACCCTCGATGCGGCTACAAACCACATACTCCCTTAGCAGGGGAGCGCCTTCGGCCACTCGGCCACCTCACCTAATTCATTATTCTCAAAACACTTACAAAGAAGAGTAAAGAGAATGGCGCGCTCTGGAGGATTCGAACCTCCGACCGCCTGGTTCGTAGCCAGGTACTCTATCCAGCTGAGCTAAGAGCGCACATTTATATTGTCTAACTTGCTAATTCTAGACTCGCAAGAAATGGCGGTGAGGGAGGGATTCGAACCCTCGATGCGGCTACAAACCACATACTCCCTTAGCAGGGGAGCGCCTTCGGCCTCTCGGCCACCTCACCGTCTTGCGGAGGCACATATTACGTTTTACCGAAAATATGTCAAACACTTTATTGAAAAAAATTGGACAAAAACACTCAACCGTTTGCTATTTAATCAAAGCGCTTGCAAATTAAACTTACAAGCTCTAGAAACCACTTTTTCCCTTAAAAATTAAGGCGAAAGATTAACAATAATAAACAGCCGAAAACAATTATCTAATTTATCCAGCAGCAAGTGCTACTGCTGTTTTCACCATACTATGGGATGCGATATTACGCCATAGGAGAAGTTAACAAATCTTGAGCTTTGGCAAACAAAACCCGATAAAGGGCCATGCTCAGTCATGTCTGTATTTCACAGTTTTATGACATGTTCGCTTCGCAGCATCAAAAAGCCTGTTATTAAACCCATTTTCATCCACACAATATTTCTCGCTCCCCAAGATCAAAAAAGGCTAGCGACAATGCTAGCCTCTTCTCTACGCAAAAAATATCAGTAGTTGCCAGGTGCAACGTTACCATTACCTTTTTCAGCTTGAATGCGCATGTAGATCTCTTCACGGTGAACAGATACTTCTTTAGGTGCGTTAACACCAATACGTACTTGGTTACCTTTCACGCCCAATACAGTAACTGTTACTTCATCACCAATCATCAGTGTTTCGCCAACGCGGCGAGTCAAAATTAGCATTCTTTGCTCCTTGAGTAATCTCTAAATTTATCTAGCTACGTGAGTATTATCCAACAAAAGTTATATTTTCGTAAGCTATCGATTGATTTTATTTAACCAAAATGCACTTCTTTTTTAAGATAACCCTGTGTTTCACGCGTAACGATGTATGCATTGTGTAATATGTTAGCAGCCATATCGACTTGCGTTGGTGATATCACCAAAGTTAAAGACTGCTGCTGCAATAAGTGATGCTGTACATCAATTTCGCCTTCAGACAACAATCCATGTGAACTGACCACAATTTCTCGTGTTCGGCTTCCTACCACAGTTAACAAACTAACTTGTTCACTATTACGGATTTGTGCAGCAAAAACTAGTTTTAATTTAGCACTTATGTCTTGTTTAATAATGAGTGCTGCTCGTTCTGTTTCCTCGATCACACTACAGACTTCGATCCCTAACAATTGACAATGAGAAATGAAAGACGGTAAATCTTCATTCAAACACTCAATCCGCTCCATATCTCTTTCAATCGCTATTCCAGTAATATCATTCAAACACTGGTTGCCCGTGATCAATGTACCCTCGCCTTTTTCAAAACTTGAAAGCACTCGCAATGGCACATTGTGTTGCCAGGCATACTGAACACACGGCAGGTGCAATACCTTAGCACCTCGACGAGCCATCTCTTCCATAGAAGGAAAATCTAATGTATCTAACTTTTGAGATTGCTTTACGACTCTAGGGTCACAAGAGTAAACACCATCAACATCGGTATAAATCTGGCACTCTTTCGCCTGCAGTGCGCCCGCTAGCGCTACCGCCGTAGTATCTGAACCGCCACGGCCTAATGTCGTGATATCACCTTTGGTATTGACGCCTTGAAAGCCTGCCACTATCACAATCTGGTTATCATCGAGCAGCGCTTGAATAGGAGCTGTATCAATATGCTCAATCGTCGCATTATTATGATTGGAATCGGTGTGTATCTTTGCTTGATAGCCAGTCATCGATGTCGCTTCATAACCTAACTTGTGCAACGTCATTGCCAATAAGGCCATGGAAACTTGTTCTCCAGCCGTTAACAGCACATCCAGTTCTCTAGCGTTGGGGACGCTATCAATTTGTGTGGCTAGGTTAACCAATCGATTTGTTTCACCTGACATAGCAGAAACGACAACAACGATCTGGTTACCTTCATTTTTCGCTTCAATGATTTTATCTGCTACATGATGGATGCGCTCTATCGAACCCACCGACGTTCCACCAAATTTCTGTACGATAAGAGGCATTTTCACCCGTCCTCACCTTCCCAAGACCGATATCTATATATGACAAAAAAACACATGCTTTGCGTCATAGCGAAGCAATAAAAAATGAACCAAGGAGTCTAACTTACTATTAGACTTCTTGGTTAATCTCAATCCGGCCTTTTACACACTTCCAATAGGCAAAATAAAAGATGCCCAATCATCTGATTGGGCATCTTTGTATCAATTACTTAAGCTTAAAGACGTTCTTCTAGCCAAGTGCGTACAGATTTAAGCGCTTCAGGTAGTGCTTCAACATCAGTACCGCCCGCTTGAGCCATATCTGGACGACCACCGCCTTTACCACCAACTTGCTCAGCAACCATCTTAACGAGGTCACCCGCTTTTACTTTGCCGATTAGGTCTTTGGTTACGCCCGCAATCAGGCCAACTTTACCTTCTGCTACGTTAGCAATCAGTATGATGCCGCTACCCACTTGGTTTTTCGCGTTATCAACCATAGTACGTAAGTTCTTGTTGTCTGCACCTTCAATGGCAGCAACCAGTACTTTAGTACCTGAGATCTCTTCCACTTTGCCCATGATGTTTGCGCCTTCAGCTGCAGCCATCTTTTCTTTAAGCAGTTGAATTTCTTTCTCTAGAGATTTCGCTTTCTTTGCTGCCTCAACAAGCTTCTCTTCGTAAGCGTTGTTCTGAGCCTCTACTGCATCTAAAGCAACCTCACCCGTTACCGCTTCGATACGACGAATACCAGCAGCGATTCCACCTTCAGAAGTAATCTTAAACAGACCTATATCGCCTGTGTTGCTCGCGTGAATACCACCACAAAGTTCTGTAGAAAAATCGCCCATAGACAGAACGCGAACTTCATCATCGTACTTCTCGCCAAACAGTGCCATTGCACCTTTTTCTTTCGCAGACTCGATATCCATGATGTTGGTTTCAATCACGTGGTTCTTACGAACTTGTGCGTTAACCAAGCGCTCAACTTCTTTAATCTGTGCTGGCGTTACCGCTTCAAGATTAGAGAAGTCAAAACGCAGGTTGTCTGGCTTAACTAAAGAACCTTTCTGAGCAACGTGTTCACCTAAAATTTCACGCAGGGCAGAGTGAAGCAAGTGAGTTGCAGAGTGGTTGAGTGCGATAGCTGCACGACGCTCGGCATCAACCGTTGCTTCTACTTTATCGCCTTTAGCAAGTACACCTTCAACTAGCTCACCGTGGTGTGCAAATGCGTTACCGAGCTTCTGAGTGTCTTGTACTTTGAATAGACCCGATGCCGTTTTTAGCGTACCCGCATCACCACATTGGCCGCCAGATTCAGCGTAGAATGGCGTCTCTTCAAGGATGATGATTGCTTTGTCGCCAGCTGATAGTGAAGATACTTCTTCGCCGTCAACGAATAGCGCAGAGATCTCACCTGAACCTTCAGTACCTGTGTAACCACAGAACTCAGTGTTGGTGTCTACTTTGATCGTCGCGTTGTAATCAGTGCCGAATTGGCCAGCTTCACGTGCACGCTGACGCTGTGCTTCCATCGCCTTCTCAAAGCCTTCTTCATCGATAGTAAAGTCGCGTTCACGAGCTACATCGTTAGTAAGGTCAGCTGGGAAGCCGTATGTATCGTAAAGTTTGAAAACGGTTTCGCCGTCAAGCTCTTTGCCTTCAAGTGCATCTAGTGCGTCATTAAGGATAACCATGCCACGCTCTAGAGTACGACCGAAGTTTTCTTCTTCGATGCGAAGTACTTTTTCAACAAGCTCTTGCTGCTTCTTAAGCTCATCAGCGGCAGAACCCATCACTTCAGCCAGTACACCCACAAGTTTGTGGAAGAACACACCTTGTGCGCCAAGCTTGTTACCGTGACGAACTGCACGACGAATAATACGACGTAGAACGTAGCCACGACCTTCGTTTGAAGGCATAACGCCATCAGCGATTAGGAATGAACAAGAACGAATGTGGTCAGCAATCACGCGCAGCGATTGGTTAGATAGATCATCATGACCAACAACTTCAGCTGTCGCTTTGATTAGCTTTTGGAATACATCAATTTCGTAGTTAGAGTGAACGCCCTGCATGATTGCAGAGATACGCTCAATACCCATGCCTGTATCTACAGCAGGCTTAGGTAGCGGTTCCATTGTACCGTCAGCGTGACGGTTGAACTGCATGAATACGTTGTTCCAGATCTCGATAAAACGGTCACCATCTTCTTCAGGTGTACCAGGACGACCGCCCCAGATGTGCTCACCGTGATCGTAGAAGATTTCAGTACATGGACCACAAGGACCCGTGTCACCCATTGTCCAGAAGTTATCAGACTCGAACTGTTTACCGCCTTCTTTGTCGCCGATGCGAACGATACGGTCAACAGGTACACCTACTTTCTTGTTCCAGATATCGAATGCTTCGTCATCTGTCTCGTATACCGTTACCAATAGACGCTCTTGTGGCAGTTGAAGAGTTTCAGTCAGGAATTCCCAAGCAAACGCAATCGCTTCTTCTTTGAAGTAATCACCAAAGCTGAAGTTGCCTAGCATTTCAAAGAATGTGTGGTGACGAGCCGTGAAACCTACGTTTTCAAGGTCATTGTGTTTACCACCCGCACGTACACAACGCTGAGCCGTAGTTGCTCGTGTGTAGGCACGTTTTTCGGCGCCTAGGAAGCAATCTTTGAATTGGTTCATACCTGCGTTAGTAAATAGCAGGGTTGGATCGTTATGTGGAACTAACGATGAACTGTCTACGATTTGGTGTTCTTTGCTCTCAAAGAACTTAAGGAACGCGTTGCGAACCTCATCAGTGCTCATGTACATGCAGCTCTTCCTGAAAATAGTCGAGTTAGAATTTTGCCGTATTGTAGATCATGGTTAAGGCTTCGACTAGTTTTCTTGTAGAAAAGACACCCTTGGGCAGGATTTTATTGAGAATTAGGCAAAATGGAGAATATTCCACTAGCTGAGCAGAGAAAAAACAAAACTACACTTTCGACCTAACCACTAAGGCAAGCTAAATAAACACAGACCAGGACGGAAGAGCTTCAATAAAAAAGCCCCACATAAAATATGTGAGGCTTCAAATTCTTTCAAAGCGAATATTCCTTCAAACATACGCTCGATAAAACGTTAGCTTATAGCTCTTCGTTTTCTTCTTCTTTCTCTACGCCTTTCTCTTCAAGAACAGCAGGCGTTAGTAGCAACTCACGAAGTTTAGTATCGATCTCCAGAGCAATCTCTGGGTTTTCACGTAGGTACTTACCAGCGTTAGCTTTACCTTGGCCGATCTTGTCACCCTTGTAGCTATACCAAGCGCCCGCTTTTTCTACTAGCTTGTTCTTAACACCTAAATCGATAAGCTCACCTTCACGGTTGAAGCCTTTGCCGTATAGGATTTGAGTTTCAGCTTGTTTGAATGGTGCAGCGATTTTGTTCTTAACAACCTTGATACGCGTTTCGTTACCAACAACCTCATCACCATCTTTGATCGCACCAGTACGGCGGATATCAAGACGAACAGATGCGTAGAACTTAAGAGCATTACCACCTGTTGTTGTTTCTGGGTTACCGAACATCACACCAATCTTCATACGGATTTGGTTGATGAAGATAGCCATACAGTTAGACTGCTTAAGGTTGCCTGTTAACTTACGCATTGCTTGAGAAAGCATACGAGCCTGAAGACCCATGTGGCTATCGCCCATTTCGCCTTCAATTTCTGCTTTTGGTGTTAGTGCTGCTACTGAGTCAATAACAAGCACATCGATTGCACCTGAACGAGCCAATGCATCACAGATTTCTAATGCTTGCTCACCCGTATCAGGTTGAGAAACAAGAAGTGCATCGATATCAACACCAAGCTTTTGAGCGTAGATAGGGTCTAGTGCGTGTTCCGCATCAACGAAAGCACACGTCTTGCCAACTTTTTGTGCTGCAGCAATAAGCTCAAGCGTTAGCGTTGTTTTACCTGATGATTCTGGACCGTAAACCTCTACGATACGTCCCATCGGTAGGCCACCAGCACCAAGTGCGATATCTAGAGATAGAGAACCTGTAGAAATAGTTTCTACGTCCATTGTGCGGTTATCACCAAGACGCATGATAGAACCTTTACCAAATTGTTTTTCAATCTGACCAAGGGCTGCGGCTAACGCTTTTTGTTTATTCTCGTCCATTTCTATCTCCACATAATCGGTTGTCTCAACAAGCGATCTAGAATCTATTTCTAACCCACATAGGGGTGACTAATTGGCTCTCATTATACTGTTGATTCATACAGTGTCTATACCTGTATGAAAATAATTTGTACAAATGTTACTTACCTTCCATTGATAGGTAATCATAAATAACTTGCAGGGCATGGTGCGTGGCTTGTTGGCGTACTTGTGATCTATCACCTGTAAATACATTCGTTTCTACTTTATCCCAGCCATTTAGCGATTTCCAAGCAAAACAGACGGTACCAACGGGCTTTTCTTCCGTGCCGCCGCCAGGGCCAGCAATACCGCTGATCGACACAGAAATAGTGCCATTTGAATGTTGTAGCGCCCCCTTGGCCATTTCTATCACCACGGGTTCACTCACCGCACCAAACTCAACCAAGGTTTCAAGCTGAACACCAATCATCTCTTGCTTAGCTTCATTACTGTAAGTCACAAAGGCGCGGTCAAACCATGCTGAGCTGCCCGCCACATCGGTGACAGCAGTCGCTACACCACCGCCGGTACAAGATTCAGCGGTCACTAGCACTTGTTTATGCTTTGCCAGTAATGGTCCGAGTTTTTCACTAAGAGCTTGAGTCATCTGCATTATTAGCTTCCCTTTAATTACCGTCATATCATTTGGATTTGCATCTTTTCGCATCAGCCGCTTTTCGCACGAAACGCTTTCACGTATCCTAAGCCGCAATAGAAATAAACGAAAGAAGTTAACTGTGAAAGCCGATCAAAAACACACTCCCATGATGCAGCAGTACCTAAAACTCAAAGCAGAAAATCCAGAAATTCTGTTGTTCTACCGCATGGGCGATTTCTACGAGCTTTTCTACGATGACGCTAAAAAAGCCTCTCAACTCCTCGATATTTCACTGACTAAGCGTGGTTCATCAAATGGTGAGCCGATTCCAATGGCGGGTGTTCCATACCATGCCGTTGAAGGATACCTTGCAAAGTTAGTGCAACTCGGTGAGTCCGTAGCAATTTGTGAACAGATTGGTAATCCAGCACTTTCAAAAGGTCCTGTAGAGCGTGCGGTAGTACGTATCGTGACACCAGGTACCGTAACCGATGAAGCCTTGCTCTCTGAACGCATCGATAACCTGATTGCAGCCATTTATCACCACAACGGTAAATTTGGTTACGCGACGCTTGATATTACCTCTGGCCGATTCCAACTTTGCGAGCCAGAAACAGAAGAAGCGATGGCAGCAGAGTTACAAAGAACCTCTCCGCGTGAGCTGCTGTTCCCTGAAGATTTCGAACCTGTCGATTTAATGGCAAGCCGTAACGGCAATCGCCGTCGCCCAGTCTGGGAATTTGAATTAGATACCGCCAAGCAGCAGCTGAACCAACAATTTGGTACTCGCGACCTTGTGGGTTTTGGCGTTGAAGGTGCCAAGCTGGGTCTTTGTGCGGCTGGCTGTCTTATTCAATATGTAAAAGACACGCAACGTACCGCCCTGCCGCACATCCGTTCACTGACCATGGATAAGCAAGATCATTCGGTGATCCTCGATGCTGCGACTCGCCGCAACCTAGAGATCACGCAAAATCTTGGCGGTGGCACAGATAACACTCTTGCTGAAGTGCTTGATCACACCGCAACCGCTATGGGCAGTCGCATGCTTAAGCGTTGGTTACATCAACCAATGCGCAATATCTCGGCACTTGATCAACGCTTAGATGCGATTGGTGAAATGAAAGACTTGGCTCTCTTTACAGAGCTACAGCCAACCTTAAAGCAGATTGGTGATATCGAGCGTATTCTTGCTCGTCTTGCACTTCGTTCTGCTCGCCCACGTGATATGGCGCGCCTTCGCCAAGCAATGGAATACTTACCAGAGCTAGCTGAAACACTGACACAGCTTAAGCACCCGTACCTAACTCAACTTGCTCAGTATGCCTCTCCTGTAGATGAGGTTTCAGAACTGCTTGAACGTGCAATCAAAGAGAACCCACCCGTGGTTATCCGTGACGGCGGTGTGATTGCAGAAGGCTACCACGCCGAGCTAGATGAATGGCGTGATCTTGCTGCAGGTGCAACTGAGTTTCTGGATAAGCTTGAGCAAGAAGAGCGTGAACGTCACGGCATCGACACGCTAAAAGTTGGTTACAACAACGTACACGGTTTCTTCATTCAAGTAAGCCGCGGACAAAGCCACCTTGTACCGCCACATTATGTTCGTCGCCAAACGCTGAAGAACGCTGAGCGCTATATCATTCCTGAGCTGAAAGAGCACGAAGACAAAGTGCTTAACTCTAAATCGAAGGCACTGGCTATCGAGAAGCAGTTGTGGGAAGAGTTGTTTGATTTACTACTGCCATACCTAGAACGACTACAAAACATCGCTTCTTCAGTATCTCAACTTGATGTACTACAAAACTTAGCTGAGCGAGCAGATACACTTGATTACTGTCGTCCAACCATGACAGAAGTGGCCGGTATACAGATACAAGCGGGTCGTCACCCAGTAGTAGAACAAGTGATGGATGAACCTTTCATCGCCAACCCTATCGACCTAAACGATAAGCGTAAAATGCTGATCATCACAGGTCCAAACATGGGTGGTAAGTCGACCTACATGCGCCAAACTGCACTTATCGCATTGATGGCCCATATCGGTTGTTATGTGCCAGCTGAAAGCGCGACGATTGGCTCTATCGACCGTATATTTACTCGTATTGGCGCATCGGATGATTTGGCTTCTGGCCGTTCAACCTTCATGGTTGAGATGACAGAAACCGCTAACATTCTGCATAACGCGACACCAAATAGCCTTGTATTAATGGATGAGATCGGCCGTGGTACTAGTACTTATGATGGTTTGTCGCTAGCTTGGGCAAGTGCAGAATGGCTAGCAAATCAAATTAATTCGATGACGTTGTTTGCCACGCATTATTTTGAGCTAACCGAGTTACCGAACCAGCTTCCAACATTGGCAAACGTACACTTAGATGCAGTTGAACATGGCGACAACATTGCCTTTATGCATGCAGTACAAGAAGGTGCAGCGAGTAAATCTTATGGCTTAGCGGTTGCCAGCTTAGCCGGGGTTCCTAAAGTGGTGATCAAAAATGCTCGCGCTAAACTAACGCAACTAGAAGCACTCAGTATCGGGGCTCCGATGTCGAGACCAAGCGACGTTGATATCGCAAACCAACTGAGTCTAATCCCTGAACCGAGTGAAGTGGAACAAGCACTAGCGAGTGTCGATCCTGATGATCTAACACCTCGACAGGCATTAGAAGAACTCTACCGCTTGAAAAAGCTACTCTAGCTTAAGAAGCACTCTAGTTTAGAATAACCAAGCGCTGTGGTTTCTAGCTAAATTAAAAAGCTCAATCAGAAGCTAAAACTAAAAAACGCTGACATTAAGTCAGCGTTTTTTTATTTCGATATTATTGAATATCATTTAGTCATTTTCAACGTTGAACAGGTTTTCCATGTTCAGACCTTGTTTGATCAGAATCTCACGTAAACGACGCAGACCTTCAACTTGAATTTGACGAACACGCTCACGAGTCAGGCTAATTTCACGACCAACTTCTTCTAGTGTTGACGGTTCATAACCAAGCAATCCAAATCGACGTGCAAGCACCTCTTTCTGCTTCGGATTCAGCTCATCAAGCCAGAAGATCAACGAATTCTTGATATCGCTATCTTGAGTTGAAACCTCAGGATCTGAATTGTTGATGTCTGGAATAATATCCAACAGTGCTTTCTCACCGTCACCACCAATTGGCGTATCTACAGAACTCACTCTTTCGTTTAGACGAAGCATCTTGCTCACATCACCAACGGGTTTATCTAGCTTAGAAGCGATCTCTTCTGCCGTTGGTTCATGGTCAAGCTTTTGTGATAGCTCTCTTGCAGTACGTAGGTAGATGTTCAGCTCTTTCACAACATGGATTGGTAAACGGATAGTCCGAGTCTGATTCATCAACGCACGTTCAATGGTTTGACGAATCCACCATGTCGCGTAGGTCGAAAAACGGAAACCACGTTCTGGGTCAAACTTCTCTACGGCGCGAATCAAACCTAAGTTGCCTTCTTCAATTAGATCGAGAAGTGCTAAACCGCGATTGCTATAACGACGGGAAATCTTTACCACTAAAGGCAGGTTACTTTCTATCATGCGTTTACGTGCTGCTTCATCACCGCGTAGAGCTCGACGTGCATAAAGCACTTCTTCTTCTGCGGTTAATAGTGGTGAGAAACCGATCTCGCCTAGATAAAGTTGAGTGGCATCTAAGCTTTTAGACGTAACTTCAACTTCTTCTTTCGCTTCGGTTTTCTTAGTGACTGTTCGCTTTGCTTTTCCAAGTGCTTCCGGTTCCGTGGTTGCTTGGACAAGATCGAACTCTTCTTTGGTTACTGCATTGCTTATACTCATAACGCCTCCCCCTGGCGAAATTAGCATGACATTACAACTTCATATGTCGCTAAATGACTATGTCACTTCATACAATGTCCTATTAAGAGACCTTGTATTTAAGGCAAGTATCGTTTTGGATTAACTGATTTGCCTTGGTAACGAATCTCAAAGTGCAGCCTGACACTGCTGGCTCCAGAGCTTCCCATTGTTGCAATCTTCTGCCCTGGTTTCACACTTTGCCCTTCAGATACTAATAACCGGTCATTATGCGCGTATGCACTTAAGTAATTATCATTGTGCTTCACAATCACTAGATTGCCGTAGCCTCGCAATGCATTACCCGAATAAACAACCGTTCCCCCTGCAGTAGATACTATTGGCTGACCTCGCTGTCCTGCTATGTCTATGCCTTTATTTCCTTGTTCGCCTACAGAGAAGTTCTTAATCACTCTCCCTTTTGTTGGCCATAACCATTTGGATACTTTATCACTTGTTGGTTTGGTGGTCGGTGTAACATTTTGTTTACCTTTAGAACCAACATACTCTTTTGATTTGGATTGTTCAACCTTCTTTGGTGAATCTTTTTTAACCACTTTGATGGTAGTTTGAGCAGGGGAAGATTTAGAGTTTTTACTCTGCTTAGGTATGGTTTTAGGGGTACTTGCCGCAGATGACGTGGTTGATGCCGCGACAGGCGCAGCAACTGCTGCAGCCGCTACCGTTGATTTACCATACGCTGGCGCGCTGTAGCTCGGGCGCCATAACTTAAGCTTCTGTCCTGGATGGATCGTATATGGGGCAGACAATTTGTTGTAGCTAACGAGGTCATTCACGTCTTTGTTGGTCACATAAGCGATGAAATAAAGCGTATCGCCTTTTTTTACTTCATAATAACTGCCGCGATAACTACCACGATCGATCGATGAGTAATTCTTGTTAAGGCTTGAAACGGGCGCAGGCGAATTCGCTGCACACCCAACAAGTGCACAGCCAAGCAGTAAAGTACTTCCTTTTAACAACTTCGAACCCATCGACTCTCTATCCACCTACACCAGTAGTATTTTGATTAAGCTAACTCACCAGGAACGAGAGGTACAAATCTCACGACCTCGATAACACTCGATAAAAACTCGTCACCATGGCGAACAATCTTCAACAATTGCTGTTCATCATCACCGACAGGAATCAGTAAACGACCACCATCTTTAAGTTGTTGCAAAAGCACTTGAGGAATCGACTCAGCAGCAGCGGTGACAATAATCGCATCAAAAGGGGCTTTTGAAGACCACCCATGCCAGCCATCACCGTGTTTGGTTGAGATATTGTAGAAATCGAGTTGCTTCAACCTACGCTTAGCATTCCACTGTAGCGACTTTATTCTTTCAACCGAATAAACATGGTCAACAAGCTGAGCTAATACTGCGGTTTGGTAACCAGAACCGGTTCCGATCTCCAAAACGCGACTGTCTTGTTGTAACTCAAGTAACTCTGTCATTTTAGCAACGATGTATGGCTGAGAGATTGTTTGTCCCTGTCCGATAGGCAGCGCATTGTTATCATAAGCTTGATGGTACATTGCCTGTGATAAAAAGCTCTCTCTCGGCAGTTGGTAAATAGCATCGAGAACCTTATGATCCTGAATACCATTTTCAATCAAAAAAGTAACTAAGCGCTCGGCTTGTGGGTTGCTCACTTACTTCTCTCCTAACCATGTTGTCATCGCACCTAACGACTCGTGTGCCGTCAGATCAACTTGTAACGGTGTTACCGATACAAAGCCATGTTCGATAGCGTAAAAATCGGTACCTTCGCCGGCATCTTGCTCTTTGCCCGGAGGACCAAGCCAATAAATATCATGACCGCGGGGGTCTTTTTGCTTAATCATATCTTCAGCATGGTGACGAGCGCCAAGGCGTGTTACTTGAGTTCCAGACAACTGTTCTAAAGACAGGTCAGGCACATTGACGTTTAATAGGCGGTTAGTTGGGATTGGGTTGACTAAATGTTGTTCGACGATACCACGAGCAATCACTGCCGCTGTCTTAAAATGTTTTTTACCCACCAGGGAAAACGCCACCGATTGAACGCCCAAGAAGTGCCCTTCCATTGCAGCAGCCACTGTGCCTGAATAAAGTACATCGTCACCAAGGTTAGCACCATGATTAATGCCCGTTAAAACCAGATCGGGCATATCGTTCTTGAGCAGTTCATTTAACGCAAAATGCACACAGTCGGTCGGTGTGCCTTGTACCGAATAGGTATTTTCAGCAATTTCTTGAACACGCAAAGGTTGTTCTAAAGTTAATGAATTTGAAGCACCTGAGCGATTACGATCAGGTGCAACAATGATAACTTCAGCAAGATCACGTAATTCACTTGCTAGCTCATGAATACCTTGAGCATGCACACCATCATCGTTGCTGAGTAAAATCTTCATCTTGTATCCTTTCTTTTGTTCCAATGCCAAGTGACTAAATTCCAATATCAAGTGACTTAGCTCCAAGCAGAATCGTTATTGCTCGTAGCTTCTTTCTACGTGTACTTCTTCAATCAATTCGCGAACGATCGCTGTTGCGAAACAACCCGCATCAAGAGAGAACTTAAGCGTGACATTATCTTCGTTCACTTCCCAAGTTAAATCCGTTGGTTTCAGTGACGCTTCACGACGATCATGGCGCATACGGTTACCACGAATCAGAGCCATTAGATCCGGTTCAGCATCAAGGTGTTTCTGCTCTAAAGCTTGAGACTCATCCGTCGTAGGCAAGGCATTATCTCCAGCCAAAGCAACAGTAACCAATGCTGCGCCGTTCGCGATGTCTTGGTTTACTACTTCGATGTTGTCAGCCGTTACTGCTAGTTGAGTACCGTCTTTCACCACGATATCGCCCACCAATGCTGATGCAAACGCATCTTGCTCAATACGGTCTGAAAGGATCAGGTTGTAAATCCACGAACGAGCAGCAGAAAGGTACAAGCTGCGTTTATTCTGGTTACGAGTACGAACGTTATCGCGGCCCCAACGACGAGCTTCAGATAAGTTGTTACCTTCATTACCAAAACGTTGAGCACCAAAGTAGTTTGGTACGCCGACTTGAGCGACTTTTTCCAAACGCTTGACCACATCATCGCAATCCGTTACTTCAGACAAGGTCAACTCAAATTGGTTGCCAACTAAATCGCCCGGACGTAACTTTTTGTTGTGGCGTGCTGTCGCTAGGATTTCGATGCTTGGGTATTGTGCTAAGAACGCTGAAAAGTCAGGCTCACCTTTAGGTAGGTGAACGCTCAACCACTGCTCTGTCACTGCGTGACGGTCTTTCAAACCCGCCCAGCTCACGTCTTTCGACTTAACACCGCAAGCCTTAGCTAGCTCATTAGCCACGAAGCTCGTGTTCTCACCCGTTTTACGGATGCGAACCATTAGATGCTCGCCTTCGCCAGTAAATTCAAAACCCAAGTCTTCATTAACGACAAAGTGTTCGGCTTTTGCTTTTAGTTTTGCTTTCGCAGTTGGTTTACCGTTTAGATAAGCCAATGAAGATAAAATATCTGACATGCTGTTCTTTTCGTGTTGGTGCTTACGCACTTTTAGTAATTAGGACCACCGCTTCACATGCGATGCCCTCTTTGCGACCTGTAAAACCTAAACGCTCAGTGGTCGTGGCTTTTACATTCACATTACTGATGCTGGTTTCTAAGTCTTGTGCAATAGCTTGGCACATAGACTCTATATGAGGCGCCATTTTTGGCGATTGCGCCATGATAGTAATATCGGCATTACCAATCACGTAGCCTTGTTCTTTTACTCGACGATAAACGTCTTTCAATAGCTCACGGCTGTCTGCACCTTTCCACTCATCATCGGTATCTGGAAAATGACGACCAATATCACCCGCAGCAATCGCACCTAATAGAGCGTCACATAACGCATGCAGGGCAACATCACCATCTGAGTGTGCAATAAGACCTTGTTCATAAGGGACGCTCACGCCACCAATAATTACCGGGCCTTCACCACCAAACTTATGTACATCAAAGCCATGGCCAATACGAATCATCATTATTCCTTATTCTGACTTAAATAGAACTCAGCAAGGGCTAAATCTTCTGGCTGAGTAATCTTAAAATTATCTGAGCGCCCTGTAACTAAAGCGGGCGATAAACCTTTCCACTCAAAGGCTGAAGCTTCATCGGTAATAGAAACACCTTGTTGAAGCGCCTCACTTAATGCATTCCACAGAGGTTTTGCTCTAAACATTTGCGGCGTCAGTGCATGCCACAAATCGGCTCGTTCAACGGTATGCTCGATCTGCCCTTGGGCACCACGCTTCATCGTATCACGAACAGGAGCAGCCAAAATCGCCCCTACCTCATGACTCATTGCACCGGAGATCAAATTATCGATGTCACCTAATTGAACACAAGGCCTTGCCGCATCGTGAACCATAACCCAATCACCAAGCTGTTGCTCAGCGATATAATCTAAGGCAGAGAGTACTGAGTCCGCTCTTTCGCTTCCACCAGACACTCTGAGCACTTTTGGATTCTTATTTAAGGCAAGCTCTGGGTAGTATGGGTCATCATCGCTAATAGCAACGACAATTTGAGAGACTTGTGGGTGAGACAATAATTTCTCAACGGTGTGCTCTAAAATCGTTGTGCCGCTAATTTTTAGATATTGCTTAGGACGGTCGGCCTGCATTCGGCTGCCCACGCCCGCCGCAGGTACAACGGCAATCACGCTTTGAAGTTGAATCGACATTAATGGGATTCCTCACCAATGATACGATAAAACGTTTCGCCTTCTTTCACCATTCCAAGTTCATGACGTGCACGCTCTTCTATCGCGTCTAAGCCTTGGCGTAGATCGTCAATTTCCGCAAACATCTCAGCATTACGAAGATGAAGCTTTTCATTTACTTGCTGCTGAACTTGGATTTCGTTGTTCACACCGTAGTAATCAGAGATACCATTTTTACCAAACCACAGTGTGTGTTGTAGCCAGCCAAACACTATGAGCAAAACTAAAGCAAAAATTCGCATAACACCTTTCGCTGGTTGAAAAAGAAGGAACTAGAATAAGGCACATATATACCATAATGCGCTTATTGGTGCGAGATATGTGGTACCAGGGAATCAATAAGTCGGGGAATTATTGTTGTTCGTAACACAAGATGATATTCCCACCTCCCTTCTCCGTAGGTCTCAATAATGACGAATTGTAGGTATAAAAAAGACAGTTTTATACAGGCAAAAAAATGCCCCGCATAAGCGAGGCATTTAAAAGCATTAGTGCATAATTCGCTAGGAATTATTGACCTTTAACTTCTTTAAGACCGTTGAAAGGAGCTTTAGAACCTAGAGCTTCTTCGATACGGATTAGTTGGTTGTACTTAGCAACACGGTCAGAACGGCTCATAGAACCAGTTTTGATTTGACCTGCAGCTGTACCTACCGCTAGATCTGCGATAGTTGCATCTTCAGTTTCGCCAGAACGGTGAGAGATTACTGCAGTGTAGCCAGCGTCTTTAGCCATCTTAATTGCAGCTAGAGTCTCTGTTAGAGAACCGATTTGGTTGAACTTGATAAGGATAGAGTTAGCTACGCCTTTCTCGATACCTTCAGCAAGAATCTTAGTGTTTGTAACGAAAAGATCGTCACCAACGATTTGAAGCTTGTCGCCTAGAAGTTCAGTTTGGTGCTTGAAGCCATCCCAATCTGACTCGTCAAGACCGTCTTCGATAGAAACGATAGGGAAGTTGTTCGCTAGTTCAGCTAGGTAGTGGTTGAACTCTTCAGAAGTGAAAGTTTTACCTTCGCCCTTCATGTTGTAGATGCCAGCTTCTTTGTCGAAGAACTCAGATGCAGCACAGTCCATAGCAAGAGTAACGTCTTTACCTAATTCGTAACCAGCAGCTGCAACAGCTTCTGCGATAACTTCTAGAGCTTCAGCGTTAGATTTAAGGTTAGGAGCGAAGCCACCTTCATCACCAACTGCAGTGCTGTAGCCTTTAGACTTAAGAACTTTAGCTAGGTTGTGGAACACTTCAGCGCCGATACGTAGACCTTCTTTAAGAGTTTTAGCGCCAACTGGTTGGATCATGAACTCTTGGATGTCAACGTTGTTATCTGCGTGCTCACCACCGTTGATGATGTTCATCATTGGTAGAGGCATAGAGAACTGACCAGCAGTACCGTTTAGCTCAGCGATGTGCTCGTATAGAGGCATGCCTTTCGCAGCAGCAGCAGCTTTTGCGTTAGCTAGAGATACAGCTAGGATAGCGTTCGCGCCGAACTTAGACTTGTTATCAGTACCGTCTAGGTCAAGCATAATTTGGTCAACGTCAGCTTGAACTTTAGCGTCTTTACCAACTAGAGCTTCAGCGATTGGGCCGTTTACAGCTTCAATAGCTTTAAGAACACCTTTACCTAGGAAACGTGATTTGTCGCCGTCACGTAGCTCAAGAGCTTCGCGAGAACCAGTAGATGCGCCAGATGGAGCAGCAGCCATACCTACGAAACCGCCTTCTAGGTGTACTTCAGCTTCTACAGTTGGGTTACCACGTGAATCGATGATTTCACGACCTAGAACTTTAACGATCTTAGACATTGAATGTTTCCTTCTCGTTGAATATATAAATGTCAAATTTAAAGGTAGCAGCACAACCTACGCAGCTACCTGTATTCCTTTTATTTCTCTAATTCGCCACGCTGGAACTCACCAGCCGCTTTCACGAAACCTGCAAACAATGGGTGACCATCGCGAGGTGTTGAAGTGAACTCTGGGTGGAATTGAGCAGCAACAAACCATGGGTGGTTCGGGTTTTCAATTACTTCAACCAGCTTCTTGTCCGCAGATAGGCCCGATACTTTTAGGCCCGCTTTTTCGATTTGTGGACGAAGATTGTTGTTCACTTCGTAACGGTGGCGGTGACGTTCATGGATCGTCGCGCTACCGTATAATTCGTAAGCTTTCGTCCCTTTCGCTAGGTGACAAAGCTGTGAACCAAGACGCATCGTGCCGCCTAGGTCAGATGATTCTGTACGCTCTTCAACTTTACCTTCACCATCAGTCCATTCAGTGATAAGACCAACGACTGGGTACTTAGTTTCAGAGCTGAACTCAGAAGAGTGTGCCCCTTCCATTTTCGCAACGTTACGAGCGTACTCGATAAGCGCTACTTGCATACCTAGACAGATACCTAGGTACGGTACTTTGTTTTCACGAGCGTATTGAGCAGCAAGAATTTTACCTTCAACACCACGGTCACCAAAGCCACCAGGCACTAGGATTGCATCTAGGCCTTCTAAAAGCTCTACGCCACGAGACTCAAGGTCTTGTGAATCTACGTATTTGATATTAACGCTTAGGCGATTTTTCAAGCCCGCGTGTTTTAGCGCTTCATTAACTGATTTGTAAGCATCTGGTAGTTCAATGTATTTACCAACCAGACCAATCGTCACTTCACCCGTTGGGTTAGCTTCTTCGTAAATAACTTGTTCCCATTCAGACAGGTCAGCTTCTGGAGCCGTGATGCCGAAACGCTTACATACAAGTTCATCAGTACCTTGAGCTTTAATAAGCTGAGGGATCTTGTAGATAGAGTCAACATCACGCATAGAAATAACTGCATTTTCTTGCACATTACAGAACAAGGCAATTTTCTTACGCTCGTTCGCAGGAATGTTGCGGTCTGAACGACAAACTAGGATGTCTGGCTGAATGCCAATAGACAGTAGCTCTTTTACAGAGTGTTGCGTTGGCTTAGTTTTCACTTCGCCCGCTGCTGCTAGGTATGGCACTAGAGTAAGGTGCATGAACATTGCGCGTTCACGGCCTAGTTCTACTGCTAGCTGACGAATCGCTTCCATGAATGGTAGAGATTCGATATCACCAACCGTACCACCAACTTCAACGATCGCAACATCGTGGCCAGATGCACCTGAAATAACACGCTCTTTGATAGAGTTAGTGATGTGCGGGATAACCTGAATAGTTGCACCTAGGTAATCACCGCGACGCTCTTTAGCGAGTACGTCTGAGTAAACACGACCTGCAGTGAAGTTGTTACGCTTAGTCATCTTGGTGCGAATGAATCGCTCATAGTGACCAAGGTCAAGGTCAGTTTCAGCGCCATCTTCCGTAACGAACACTTCACCGTGTTGAGTCGGGCTCATAGTGCCTGGATCAACGTTGATGTAAGGGTCAAGCTTCATCATAGTCACTTTAAGACCACGAGCTTCTAAAATAGCCGCAAGAGATGCTGCTGCAATACCTTTACCTAGAGAGGATACAACCCCGCCAGTAACAAAAATGTAATTTGTCGTCATGTTTAACCTGAAATTGGTTGAATGAGGGAAATGGATTACTTCTGGACGGGATGAAAATATACCAGAAGCCCCTTATCGCCACAACGTGAAATCTATCACACTGCAATTTTTTATTTTTTGCTTCAAATCAATTCATGATAAAAGCTTTGATTATCTTTTCTCCTCAACTTTGACCTCATCCCACATGGAATCAAGCTGTTGTAGAGAAAAATCGGTTAAATTTTTATCTTGTTGACGAACTTTTTGTTCCACTCCTTTAAAGCGACGAGAAAACTTTAGATTAGCTTTGTTCAGCGCCGTTTCTGGGCTTTTACCTAAATGTCGCACCAAATTGACCGTCGCAAACAACAGATCTCCCAACTCTTCTTCAATCAAATCTTCGTTCGGTGTGACTTGCAGCGCCTCTTCCAACACTTCGTCAACTTCCTCTAAAACCTTATCTGCCACCGGGCCAATAGCGTCCCAATCAAAGCCAAATTTCGCAACCTGCTTTTGAATCTTTGTAGCACGCGAAAGTGCAGGTAGCGAGTTTGGTATTGAGTCTAGAATACTTTCTTGAGTTTTGCCTGCTTGTGCTTTTTCTTTGGCCTTTTCAGCTTCCCAGTTGGCATTAATTTCTTCATCACTGGCAAACTCGGTATCAGAGAACACATGCGGATGGCGACGTGTTAGCTTCTCATTGATACCATCAACCACATCAGAGAACTCAAACAACCCCTGCTCTTTAGCTAACTGGCTGTAGAAAATCACCTGGAACAGCAAGTCACCCAACTCTTCTTGTAGGTTCGGCCAGTCTTTGTTGTGAATCGCGTCCACTACCTCATAGGTCTCTTCGATAGTATGCGGCACAATTGTTTCAAAATTTTGTTTTAAATCCCAAGGACAGCCACCTTCTGGATCGCGCAGCTTAGTCATAATCTGTTCAAGGTGTTCAATCGGGTGATTCATCGTTTTCTTCCTATTACTGTCTTTGATTTTTAAACTTATAGCTTCACTGAAACTAAAAGGTTCTCAAACTAAAAAAATACTAGAACTAAAAAAGGTGAGCAGCCAAAACCACTCACCTTTCTGTTTTTCTTGTTAAACAACGCGTCATTCAATGCATTGTTCGGTTTTTACTAAGTACTTGGTTCTTCTAACAAGGCAACAAACTTACGAGACTTCTGAGCATAGCTTGCCTATGTGATGAAGCGAGTATAGTGCAGTTAACACAGTTAGAAGGCCAAGTACGACGTAAAAACTAGCCTAGGCGTTTAACCGACATGACATCTTTGATTTGTTCTACTCGGCTCGTCACTCGACTCAGAATTTCAATATTGGTCACTTCCAAATCAAAATCCATTACCGACAGCTGACGTTTATAGTCGATACGGCTCTTCATTGTGGTCACACTGATCTTTTCATTCGAGAACAGTGAGGTAATGTCTTTCAACAAACCATTACGCTCTAACGCTTCGACGCGTAGCGTTAGGATGTATGAGCCGACAAATCCATGCCCCCAAACAGTATCGATAATACGTTCTGGAGCATGTAGGTTAAGTTCGCTTAGTTGTTCACAGTCACTACGGTGAACAGAGATACCACGACCTTGAGTGATGTAACCTTTAATCATATCGCCAGGAATAGGCTGACAACAGCGAGCGAGGTGTGTCATTAGGTTATCAACACCTTCAACCACTACCGCGTCTTTATTTGGACGACTCTGTTGTGCAGGCTTATTTTCCGACTCAAGCAGCTTTTCTAACGCTTTTTTATCTTCTTCTTCCGCCGTTGGTTTATTGACCAATGCATTGATGTGGTTAACCACTTGGTTAATACGTAAGTCTCCACTGCCGATGCCAGCATAAAGCTCATCAGGTGTGTTAACGTTAAAGCGTTTTAGCGCATATTGGTCGGCATCTTTTAGGGTAGCCCCCACTTTCGCAAGTTCAACTTCAAGGATATCTCGACCGGCTTCTAAATTTTTCTCGCGGCTTTGTGCTCTGAACCATGCGTTGATTTTTGCACGAGCACGACCTGAGTGAACGAAACCTGTGGTTGGATTTAGCCAATCACGCGATGGATTTGGTTCTTTCTGAGTGATGATCTCTACTTGGTCGCCCATCGATAGTTTATGGGTAAACGGTACGATACGTCCTGCTACTTTGGCACCAATACAGCGGTGCCCTACCATCGAATGGATATGGTAAGCAAAATCGAGAGGCGTAGCCCCCATCGGCAAATCGACCACGTCACCGCGAGGTGTAAATGCGTAGACACGGTCATCGAACACTTGGCTACGAACTTCATCTAGCATCTCACCAGAATCCGACATCTCCTCTTGCCAATCGATAAGTTTACGCAACCAAGTAATTTTCTCGTCGTAACCACTGCGAGCGCTTGTAGCACCTTCTTTATACTTCCAGTGCGCAGCAACCCCCAGCTCAGAATCTTCGTGCATTTGCTTAGTACGGATTTGAATCTCAATGGTCTTACCTTCAGGACCAAGAACCACGGTATGGATAGATTGGTAACCATTGGGTTTAGGGTTAGCTACATAGTCATCAAATTCACTGGGGAGGTGTTTATATTTGGTGTGAACCACACCTAGGCCGGCATAACAGTCTTGAAGTTGATCGGCGATGATACGCACAGCACGCACGTCAAAAAGCTCATCGAAGGCCAAGCCTTTCTTCTGCATTTTACGCCAGATACTGTAGATGTGTTTTGGTCGACCACTCACTTCAGCATTGATGCTTGAACGTTGCATTTCTGCCGTTAAGTCGTTAACGAAGTCTGTGATGTATTGTTCACGTACAATGCGACGCTCAGACAACTGCTTGGCAATCTGCTTGTAGGTGTCTGGCTGTTGGTAACGAAATGCGTAATCTTCAATTTCCCATTTAAGCTGACCAATGCCTAAGCGATTTGCTAATGGAGCGTAGATGTTGGAGCACTCTTTCGCCGCCGCACGACGCACAGCATCTGGAGCCTTTTTCACTTCAATAAGGTTACATATTCGCTCCGCCAGCTTGATAACTACGCAGCGGAAATCATCGACCATAGCCAATAACATGCGACGAACGTTATCGACTTGACCCGAGGCAGCACTGCCTTCAAGGGTGACGTTTAGCTGGCCCAAAGCCGCCATCTCTTCGACGCCATCAATCAACTTTACGATTTCTTTGCCGTAGCTTTCTTCAAACGCTTCGCGCTCAAAAACACCACTTGAGACGACGGGGAAAAGTTGTGCTGCCACTAAAGTGGCACGATCCATAGACAAGGTGACCAAAATTTCGATCATCTCGCGCCCACGCCAAAGCAAGAGCGAAGCTTGTTCATGATCTTTTAAAAGCTCTTCACAGTGAAGGTAAACTTTGATCAGTTTATTCGAGGTCTTTGCATCTTGATTCAGTGACGCAATCCAACGTTCTAGCTCAAACTGTTCGCTTGGGTTTAAATGTGCGCTTCGTACCGCAACCATCATGTCTTCCTAGTTATTATGTTTTATACCCAATTCAATATGACTAACTGGTTCCAAGTTAGTTCGACTCATATTGATATCAACGCAGTCTTAACTGCGCCTTTGTGATTCATTTTTAAGCCTTGATAAAAAGAGCCATCGATTCTAGATGGCTGGTGTGGGGGAACATGTCCAACATACCAAGCTTGGCTAATTGATAGCCTTGTTTTTCTAGGCTCTCAGAATCTCTAGCTAGAGTAGCAGGATTACACGAAACATAAACCACACGCTTCGCGCCTAACGCTGAAATTTGATCAACAACCCCATTCGCTCCAGCCCGTGCTGGATCCAGTAATACTTTATCGAATTTCTCTTTTGCCCAAGGCTGTAAGGATAAGTCTTCTTCAAGGTTCGCTTGGTAAAATTCCGTATTACTTAGCTGGTTTAATGCTGCATTAGATGCGGCCTGTTCTACCATTTCAGTAACACCTTCCACACCAACCACAAACGCCGATTGTTGTGCGATAGGTAAGCTGAAGTTACCTAAACCACAAAACAGATCAAGCACCCGCTCATCCGCTTGAGGTTCTAGCCACTCGATCGCTTGAGCCACCATCTGTTGATTGACCTTTTGATTCACTTGAATAAAGTGATTTGGCTCAAACGGCAATGTCACACCAGTTTCATTATAAGCTGGCGTATCACCCACCAAACGAATCAACTTGTCAGCTTCTGGCATCGAATACAGCGTAGCGCCTTCTGCCTGAGCCAACTCAATCAAAGATTGCTCATCTTTTTCAACCAAAGGCTTAAGGTGACGTAGCACCATGACAGGACCAGTATCGCCCAGCACCAATTCTACGTGTCCTAAAGAGGTAAGGTTACTGAAAGTGTTAAGTAAATTTTTCAGCTTTGGCAGCAGTACATTAAGACGGAAATCAAGCACAGCACAGTCGGTGATATTTTCAATCTGCTTACTTTGCTTCTTACGGAAACCGAACTGAAGCTGCTGTGTCTTTTTATCAACAAATAGGCTGATGCGCGCACGGCGACGATAACCCGTTTCATCACCCACGATCGGTTGGGCAACTTCGGTTTCAACGGTTTGATATTGGCTCATCAGATGTGAAAGAGACTGTGCTTTGTGCTCAACCTGAGAGGCGTAACCAAAATGCTGAAGATGACAGCCACCACACTGATTAAAGTGCTTACAAAACGGCTTTAGGCGCTGCTCGCTTGGCTTTAATAATTTGATGAGTTTCGCGCGTGCAAATTTACTCTTACTCTCAGTCAGTTGAATGACCACCTGCTCACCGGGCAATGCCCCATCAATGAAAACAGGTTTGTTTTTCTGATAAGCGATGCCAGCGCCATTGTGATCCATTCGTTCAACCAAAACCGATTGATGCTTGGTCTCGAATTGAGTTTTCTTTTTTGGTTGGAAAAAACGTGCCATTGCTTATGCCTAATGTATCTTTTAATTAGTAATTGGTATCCAGGGCTCACTATTCTGCCTTGGAATCATTGTCGAACGTCACGGCTTTGATTAAGCTTACCGTTCACTTAACCGCCATTGGGTGCGTTATTTTCCCATATCCAGACCTCGATGTAATTAAAGAACATGACCAGATATGGCTTAAGAGCCCGTGTAATTACCTTAACTCTAGCTCCAACATTGATTATTGGGTTGCTATTGAGTGCATTTTTCTCATTTAACCGCTATCAAGACCTTGAGGGTCAGGTGGTGAACACTGGTACTAGCATCATTGAACCACTGGCGATTGCGAGTGAATCAGGCATGCAGCTCGAAAGTCGAGAGTCTGTTCGACAGCTGATTAGCTATGCGCATCGAAAAAATTCTAAGCTGGTGCGCAGTATCGCGGTGTTTGATGAACGTCACGAACTGTTTGTAACCTCAAACTTCCACCCTGACTTTGAAAGCCTGACCTACCCCAAAGATAAACCGATTCCGCATTTAAGCTCATCGAACCTGCTCGATAATACGCTGATTCTTCGGACGCCTATCATTGCTGAAGGTCAGTATATAAACTCAGCCAATGGCCAATCTCAAGCCAACCAAGCGATCGGTTATATCGCGATAGAGTTAGACCTTTCATCACTTCGATTACAACAATATCAAGAGGTGTTTTCTGCATTCTTAGTGTTAGTTCTCGGGCTTGGGCTTTCAGGTGTGTTTGCCTTCCGCTTAATGCACGACGTGACCCAGCCGATCACACACATGAAAAACATGGTCGACCGAATTCGTCGTGGTCATCTCGATGTACGTATCGAAGGCAAAATGCATGGTGAGCTAGACTCGCTGAAAAACGGTATCAATGCGATGGCAGTGTCGCTGTCGGAATATCACGTTGAAATGCAACACAGTATTGACCAAGCGACCTCCGATCTACGTGAAACACTTGAACAGTTAGAGATTCAAAACGTTGAATTAGACATTGCGAAAAAGCGTGCTCAAGAAGCGGCTCGTGTTAAGTCTGAATTCTTGGCGAATATGTCTCACGAATTAAGAACGCCGCTCAACGGTGTAATTGGCTTTACTCGCCAAATGCTCAAAACCCATCTATCGAACAGCCAAACTGATTACTTGCAAACTATTGAACGCTCGGCGAACAACCTACTCAGTATTATTAACGATATCTTGGATTTCTCGAAACTCGAAGCTGGCAAGCTAGCCTTAGAGAACATCCCATTTGAATTCCAATCCAGCCTCGAAGAAGTTGTGAATCTTCAAGCAACTAATGCTCATGAAAAAGGCTTAGAACTGACCCTCAAGATCGACCCTAAAGTACCGCCAGGCGTTGTTGGTGATCCACTACGTATCCAGCAGATCTTGACTAACCTAGTTGGTAACTCCATCAAGTTTACTGAGCATGGCAACATTGATATCAGCGTTGAACTTCGCTCACAAAGCGAAGACAATATCGAGCTTCAATTCATGGTTCGCGATACTGGTATTGGTATATCTGAACGTCAACAAGCTCAGCTTTTCCAAGCCTTTAGCCAAGCAGATGCAAGTATTTCTCGTCGTTATGGTGGTACAGGTTTAGGTCTGGTTATCACCCAAAAATTGGTGAGCCAAATGGGTGGTGAAATCAGTCTAACCAGTCGTCTTCACCAAGGTTCAACCTTCTGGTTTACGTTGAGGCTTTCTACCACTGATATGCCGATGACGGAGCTGATTGAAACTCAGTGTCTACAAAACAAACAACTACTGTTGATCGAACCAAATATGCAAGCAGCGTCAATTACCCAACAGATCTTAACCCAAGAAGGGCTTGTGGTCACTTATCGTTCGGTGATGCCTGACGAGTCAACCTCGTATGACTACGTTCTGCTAAACCTTGCATCAAACCAAGAATACCAATTTGATACCGTAAGTGGTTGGGCTATTGGCGCTAAAAAAATAGCTCAGAACGTAATTATTGGTACACCAAGTACCGAATTAGCGTTAGGTGAACAATTGATGAAAGAAGTGGATGTTCAGTGCATCACCAAGCCTCTTTCTCGTAAGAAACTGCTTCAAACCCTAGTATCGAACCAAGCTCCAACCTTGATTGCACCGGCAATTGAAACGCACTCGGAAGAGAAGCTTCCATTCACCGTATTGGCTGTCGATGACAACCCTGCAAACCTTAAATTGATTACCGCACTACTGAAAGAACGCGTAGAAACCGTCATCAGTTGCACTAGCGGTCAGCAGGCTATCGACAAAGCGACAGAAACACCATTTGATATCATCTTCATGGACATTCAAATGCCACAAATGGATGGCGTGACCGCTTGTCAGAATATCAAAAAGCTAGTGAATAATGCGAATACTCCGATCATTGCAGTGACCGCTCATGCCATGATTGGCGAACGTGACCGGTTGCTTGAAGCTGGCATGGATGACTACCTAACGAAACCTATTGAAGAGCATATATTACAACAGGTTCTGATTCATTGGAGCCCAACCTCTGAGGTTGATCATATCGAAAAAATAGACCCAGATCACCCAGCAGTCTCAGTCGAAATCGATAATAGCCAAATATCAGAAAGTGAAATAAGTGTGCACAAAAACATCATCATAGATTGGCAAGCTGCAATGAAACAAGCAGCCAATAAAGAAGACCTCGCACGAGATATGTTGCAAATGCTAGTGGAGTTTATTCCTGAGGTTTATGAGGCAACTGAGAGAGCGATAGAAGATAGTGATTACCCTGTTGAAGAGCTAATACACATAATCCACAAGATGCATGGCAGCAGCTCATACAGTGGTGTACCAAGGCTTAAATCGGTATGTGCAACGATAGAGAAAGAGCTGCGATCTGGCATTTCCATTGAAGATATTGAACCGGAGCTTTTTGAACTTCAGGATGAGTTAGATAAGGTTCAAGCAACCGCGGTTCATTATTTAAAACCATCTAGCATCTGATATCTAGTTAGCGATTTAGCGTTTAACGACTAAGAATATACAAACCAATAAAAAAGCAGAGCTCATGGACTCTGCTTTTTTATGTTTGCTGATTAATTAGGCACTAGATTTAGATTAGCGGCAACAGGTTTAGGATTCGAGTAATACCGTTGCCACAGCATAGTGGCGCTCATCCGAGATAGTGAGGTGGATCGACCTAGTTCCACTCGTATCGGCGATTTCACGAGCTTTCTTATGTAGGATCAATACTGGCTTACCATGTTCATCATTTGAAATCTCGAAGTCATGAAAGGTCACACCAAGGGCAATCCCCGTACCTAACGCTTTAGATGCCGCTTCTTTTGCGGCAAAACGCTTTGCAAGGTAGCGCCCTTTTTGCTTAATTTTCTGAAAGACTTCAAATTCAGAACTCGTCAAAATACGCTGAGCAAAAGCGTCACCACTTCGTGATAGTGCCTTCTCTATGCGTTCAATTTCTGCGATATCGGTACCTAATCCAACAACAGCCATTATTAACCTTTACTACTCAACTCGTTACTACTCAACATGCTACGACTCAATTTGTCGCTTATGGTTACCGCTTACCTAAGTTACCGCTTGCCTAACTACTTATTACGTGCTGTTTCCATAACGGATTTCATGTCTGCAACGGCTCTGTTCAAGCCATCAAAGACAGCGCGTCCCATGATAGAGTGGCCAATATTCAGCTCATAAATCTCAGGAAGCGCCGCAATCGGTGCTACATTGTGGTAAGTCAGGCCATGACCCGCATTGACAGTGATACCAAGATCGTCAGCATAGCTTGCGCCAGCTGCAATCTTTTTCAGTTCATCTTGCTGATCTTCTTCTGTTTTCGCATCAGCGTAATGACCAGTATGAAGCTCAATGAACGGCGCACCACATACTTTAGCTGCATCGATTTGCTGACGATCCGCATCAATAAATAGCGACACCTTAATACCAGCAGCAGACAGTTTTTCCGTCGCCGCTTTGATCTTTTCAAGTTGGCCGACAACGTCTAAGCCACCTTCAGTGGTCAGCTCTTCACGTTTCTCAGGAACTAAGCAAACGAACTCAGGATTAGTATCGAGTGCAATTTGAACCATTTCGTCCGTCACAGCCATCTCTAAATTCATTCGCGTTTGAATAGTTTCAGCCAGAATACGCACATCACGATCAACAATATGGCGACGATCTTCACGTAAATGGATGGTAATGCCATCAGCGCCTGCACGTTCAGCGATTTCAGCTGCGTGTACTGGATCTGGGTATTTAGTCCCACGTGCATTACGTAGTGTTGCAATATGATCGATATTAACGCCTAAAAGGATTGAGCTCATTTTCCAATACTCCGTGCTCTAGAGAGGGCTATTGTTGGCATAAATAGCTCTCTGCTTTTTAATGGTTTGCCGCCAAGATACGGCTTTAAGGCTATGCGTGTAAAGCGTTTTGCTGCTTTTAACTGTTCTTTAGTGATAAACCTACGTTCGCTGATTGCGATAAGTTCATCGCCCATAAATGTCAGATTATCTCGACGCACTGAAGCAATAAAACCTTTCTGTTCTCGGTATCGATAAGTCATGTTTGGCGCGACCAGTTCACCGCTACCAGCGCAATGCAAAAAGTCGACACCATATCCCATCGCGGATAGTAGAGCCAACTCAAAACGACGCAATGCTGGCTCCGGATTTTCATTATGAGCCAGTTCTGTTAAAGCATGAAGATAGTCATGAAAAAGTGCAGGCATGGGTACTTCGGCCATCAACACTCGACCAATCAGCTCATTCACGTACATCGCTGAATATAAGTTTATCCCCGAGAGAGGAAGCCCTAAACTAATTGGCTCAGCTTGACGTAAGGTTTTCATTGAACTGTTGCCAGACCACTTTAGCAATAGCGGCGTAAAAGGTTGTAATGCACCTTTCAAATTGGAACGCTTGCTTCGAGCGCCTTTAGACATCAAGGTCACCCGACCGAACTCTTCGCTGAAGACGTCCAAGATCAGACTCGACTCACTGTATGGTCGACGGTGCAACACAAAGCATCGATGTAAACCTTCGCTCAATCACTTACCCTTCTTACAGATACAAAAAGAGAGAGTTCGCACTCTCTCTAGAAATTATATTAAGTTCAACTTTCGTGATATCAGAAAGTGACGTTCAATATATTATAGATCGTCGATGTAACCTAATGAGCGAAGTGCACGCTCATCATCAGCCCAACCCGATTTAACCTTGACCCAAGTTTCTAAGTAAACCTTACGGCCAAATAGGTCTTCCATATCAATACGCGCTTCACGACCAATTGTTTTGATCTTCTCGCCCGCTTTACCAATCACCATTTTCTTTTGACCCGTTCGTTCAACAAGAATCAGAGCGTTGATGTGGAAGCCATCGTTGTCTGGGTTGTAATCAAAGCGCTCTATTTCAACCGTTACCGAATAAGGTAGCTCTTCGCCTGTGAATCTCATCAGCTTTTCACGGATAATCTCAGACGCCATAAAGCGCTGCGAGCGATCCGTCACGTACTCTTCAGGGAAGTGATGGGTCGCTTTTGGTAAATGCTCACGTACATGCTTACGTAATACATCAATGTTTTTACCTTGCTTCGCCGAGATTGGCACAACATCAACGAATTCCATCTTCTTAGAGACTTCCATCATATGCTGCATGACGTTAGTACGATCCTGAACGTTATCAACTTTGTTAATGCAAAGTACAACTGGGAAGTCCGTCTTCTTCAGTTTGTTCAGAACCATTTCATCGTCGTCAGTCCAGTGTGTTCCATCCACAAGGAAGAAGACTAGGTTCACATCACTCAGAGAACTGTTCGCCGCACGGTTCATCAAACGGTTGATTGCACGCTTTTCTTCAATATGAAGTCCAGGAGTATCAACAAAGATCGCTTGGTAATCACCCTCAGTTTCGACGCCCATAATACGGTGACGTGTCGTCTGTGGTTTACGTGATGTAATAGAAATCTTCTGTCCCAGAATATGGTTCAGAAGCGTTGATTTACCTACGTTTGGGCGACCTACAATAGCGATGAAGCCACAGTGTTGGTTTTCCGGTAGGCCTGTTTTTTTGCTATCCGATGAAAAAAATGCATCGATATCGAAATCTTGGTTGTTATCAGACATTGCTTAGTTGCTCTAATGCTGTTTCAGCAGCCGCTTGCTCTGCCTTGCGGCGGCTAGTGCCTTTACCGATAACAGGTTTATCCACACCTGCCACTTCACACTCAACCGTAAACTCTTGGTTGTGTGCTTCACCTTTAATATTAGTCACTGTGTAGACAGGTAGAGGATTTCTTCGACCTTGTAAAAACTCTTGAAGGCGAGTTTTGGGATCTTTTTGAGATACTCCAGGCTGAATAGCTTCTAGGCGAGATTGGTACCAGCTCAAAATAATGCGACGAACCGTCTCGGTATCACTATCTAAATAGACAGCACCAATAATCGCTTCAACCGCATCCGCTAGAATAGAATCACGACGGAAACCGCCACTCTTCAACTCACCTGGACCTAATTTTAAGTAATCTCCTAGTTCGAATTCACGACCTAGTTCAGCCAATGTATGACCACGCACCAGTGTTGCACGCATACGGCTCATGTCACCTTCGTTTACCTTAGGAAAACGGTGGTAAAGATCATCAGCGATAACAAAACTTAAAATTGAATCGCCCAGAAACTCAAGACGTTCGTTATGTTTACCTGCGGCGCTGCGGTGAGTCAGCGCCAAGTGGATAAGATCGGCATCATTAAACTGATAGCCAATCTTTCTCTCTAGTTTATCAATTGGAGAATTCATGATCTCTCGATGTGTTAATTGATCGATTAATGAATCCCACCGATGCGATTAAAACGCACACCAGTAGGAATCCATGTTGGAAGTACACTGTCTGAACCACGTTCGAACTCGAAGCTGATCCAAATCGCAACGGCCTTACCAACAAGGTTTGCTTCAGGGACAAAGCCCCAGTAACGGCTATCGGCACTGTTGTCACGGTTATCACCCATCACAAAGTACTGGCCTTCTGGAACGACCCACTCGTTAACACCATTACGGGGCTGATATGCTTGCACACGATCACGGCGTAATGGGTTAACTAAAATTTGGTGCTCTACGTCTCCAAGCTGTTCATTCAGCTGAATAAGAGGCACACCATCTTGAACAAATTGGCTTTCTTCAACGTGACTTAGTTTCACTGGATCACAGCTACTTGTACCCTTCGCTTGAATGCAAATCTCTTTTCGACTGCTGTAACGAATGGTGTCACCTGGCATACCAACAACACGCTTGATGTAGTCGATATTAGGCTGTGGTGGGTACTTAAATACGATTGAATCACCACGTTCTGGTTTGCCCGTTTCAACCAGTTGAGTACGCCATACCGGGTCTTTTAGACCGTACGCATACTTCTCTACCAAGATAAAATCACCCACCAAAAGGGTTGGCATCATCGAGCCAGACGGGATCTGAAACGGTTCATAAATAAATGAACGCAGAATCAAAACAAATGCAATGACCGGGAAAATGGAAACACTGTTCTCAACCCACCAAGGCTGAGCCGTAACTTTTGCGCTCGTTTCAGCGTCTAGACCTGTCGATTGTGCTTCAACGTCAGCCAGTTTCTGCTGGCGCTTCTTTGCCCACAACCACTTTTCCAACGCCCATACAATGCCAGTCACTAGAGTTACGATCACTAAGATAAGTGAAAATGTATTAGCCATTGATATCCCTTAAATTTCATTTCTTTAAAAATAACGAAAGTGAAAGAATAGCGAGCTACTCTTTCACTTTCAATTATTCGTTTAATGCTGGATAAAGTTAGTCTTTACCAACATGAAGAATCGCTAAGAATGCTTCTTGAGGCAGTTCAACGTTACCGATCTGCTTCATACGCTTCTTACCTTCTTTTTGTTTCTTAAGAAGTTTCTTCTTACGACTGATATCACCACCGTAACATTTTGCGATTACGTTCTTACGCAGTTGTTTCACTGTAGAACGAGCAATGATGTGGTTACCAATCGCAGCTTGAATCGCAATATCGAACATCTGACGAGGGATGAATTCTTTCATCTTCTCTACCAGTAGACGACCACGAGACTGAGCAATGTCTTTGTGCGTGATGATAGCCAGTGCATCAACCGTTTCACCATTCAACAATACGTCTACACGTACCATGTTTGATGGCTCGTAGCGTTGGAAGTTGTAATCCAATGATGCGTAACCGCGAGACGTTGACTTCAGACGGTCGAAGAAGTCTAGAACCACTTCTGCCATAGGAAGATCGTACGTCACAGCAACTTGGTTACCGTGGTAAACCATGTCTACTTGTACGCCACGCTTCTCAACACACAGTGTGATTACGTTACCTAGGTAATCCGAAGGTACCAGAATATTACAGCGTGCAATTGGTTCACGAATTTCTTCAAGGTCATTAACCGCTGGCAGTTTAGCCGGGCTATCAACGTACAGAACTGTTTTATCTGTTTTTACAACTTCATACACTACGGTTGGAGCCGTTGTGATGAGGTCTAGGTCGTATTCACGCTCTAGACGCTCTTGGATGATCTCCATGTGAAGCATTCCTAAGAAGCCACAACGGAAACCAAAGCCAAGTGCTGCTGAACTTTCTGGTTCGTAGAACAGTGATGCATCATTTAGGCTTAGTTTGCCTAGTGCGTCACGGAAGTTTTCGTAGTCATCAGATGAAACAGGGAACAGGCCTGCATATACCTGAGGCTTCACTTTTTGGAATCCAGGTAGACGTTCAGTACAGCCGCCTTTAGCAAGCGTCAAGGTATCACCAACAGGCGCACCTAGAATGTCTTTAATGCCACAAACAACCCAACCTACCTCGCCAGTATTCAGCTCAGTGGTGTCGATTCGCTTAGGAGTGAAGATACCTAGACGGTCAACTCCCCAAACTTGGTCTGTCGACATGACTTTAATCTTGTCATTCTTCTTCAGCTTACCGTTTTTGATACGTACCAAAGAAACTACGCCAAGGTAGTTATCGAACCAAGAGTCAATAATAAGGGCTTGTAGAGGCGCATCTGGATCACCTTCCGGTGGTGGAATAGCCGTTACGATGTTTTCTAGAACATCGTCAACACCTACCCCTGTTTTCGCAGAACAGCGAGTCGCTTCCATAGCATCGATGCCAACGATCTCTTCGATTTCTTCAGCAACACGTTCTGGTTCAGCAGCGGGTAGGTCAATCTTGTTCAAGATTGGCACCACTTCCAGCTCCATTTCGATTGCTGTGTAACAGTTTGCTAGAGTTTGTGCTTCAACACCTTGGCCAGCATCTACTACAAGTAGCGCGCCTTCACAAGCCGCTAGAGAGCGGGATACTTCATAAGAAAAGTCTACGTGTCCAGGGGTGTCGATAAAGTTAAGTTGGTAAGTTTCTCCATCTTTAGCTTTATAATCTAAAGTCACACTCTGCGCTTTAATTGTAATACCACGTTCGCGTTCTATATCCATAGAATCGAGGACTTGAGCTGCCATCTCACGTGCACTTAATCCTCCACAAACTTGGATTAAGCGGTCAGAAAGGGTCGACTTACCGTGGTCGATGTGGGCGATAATCGAAAAATTACGAATGTGCTTCATAGGCTTGGTATGACTAAACTCTTTGTATAGGGATAATAAGAAAGCCGCTATGCTTCCAACCTAATATTAGCATTGGTGGCGGCATTTCAATCAAGTTGGCAGATTCTACCCAATTTAAGGGCAAGACGCATCATAAATTAGACGAGAGACTCACCTAGAATTCGAATCAAGACGACTTCTTGCTTGGATTTGTCTTCCATTGGTTTGGCTAACCGCTTCGCCAAGGCAATACCAGCAGTGGTAAATAGTGCAGCACAGAGTATAACAACCCCTTCGCCCCCTTGGAGCAAGGGCTGTAACAAGAGTTGTCCAAAGCCAGCACCAATCATCAACATGAAAAGTGGGACGAGGTAAACAATAGCCGCCGACTGAAGCAGACTTTTTTCTGGGAAGCCAATCTCTACAATTTGTCCGGCTTTAACAAGGCTTTTGGTTTTAAACTGCCAAAACAAAGCTTTATTACCAACGGCCTTGGTGACAATACCGGTTCCGCAGCTTTTTTGAGAAGAGCAACTACTGCAACTGGTTTGCTGTTCGCAGCTCAGTTGAACAAAATATTGCTTACCTTTTTGCTCGACTGAGCTAACGGTCGCCAACGCGGTCATCATTGCACTGGTACCGAGTTATTGAACGTGACTGATTGAGCGATACGCTTAGCCGTTGCAGGCGGAATATCGCCGACTACAGATACTTCCCTGTTGCCCATCACTAAACTATGTAAGGTTCTGCGCCCTTGACGTACCAATTGCCCTTTCAATGAGTGCTCATCTTTTTCGGCGATATACACCGAAAAACTAAACAACCCATCACTGAAAAGTTGACTCTCAACCATTTTTTCGGTCACCGCCATTTGATAACGGCTAAGCTCTTTTGACTTAAATCCTTCAGGAATCCAAGAAGCTTGCCAGTTAGTTTCACTCACCAAGCCTTCTGGTAATGACAAAACCTTCGGCAGTTTAACTTGATTCAAGCCACCCATTGCTTCTGCGATCTTATCATTCACCACGTAAGAGATAGTGCGGTACTGTTCTAGCACTTCGCCATCACGATCTAAAAGATCGGCACGTAAAGGAAGATGAGTTTTCTCGTCGACCCAAACTACGTAAGAGTAACGAAGGCCATCTTTCGGCACCACGCGTAATACTTGTGTTGTGCTCCCCGCTTCACGAGATCGCCCAACTTTTACGAAGTCGTAGTACCGGTTAAGAGAATCGATATCTCTATTAATCATCGGAATGACAGGGGCAACCATACTGCCAGACAAAATAGTAAATGGCTCAGTCCCCGGCTCGACGTAGCTAACTTCATTGCCACGTCGAATGACTTCACGCACAGGGCCACTGAGATAAACAAGGTGTGCGAGCTGTTGATCGTCGTTAACTGCATGACGATAAAGCAGAGGCTCAATACTGCTCTTCTTTATCAATATATAGGAGAGTTCGTAATTTAGATGCTGACTGGCCTCATTCATTTGATGCAATAACGCCTTTGCAGAGAGTTCTTCTGCAAAGGCTGTTGGAGACATCAAGCTGAACAGTGTCAGTGCACTGACCAGGATTTTCTTCATTCAATATCCGATTCTAAATGTGCATCTTCCATTGATGATGCGTCACCGTTTAATCTTAACTGCAGTTCATAATCTTCCAGCAATGCATGAACGCGTTTACGTTGTTCTTGTAAGTTAGCCTCAGATACAGGCTTAGAAACAGAGTCTCGCGTTAGGCTTACTGGTTCTGCAGAGCCCGCAAATGGAATCGTCTGTAATACAGGTAACTGCTCTGGTGCTGCTGGATCGTTACCACCATACTGCTGAACACCCAATACAACCGCTAATGAAACACACGCTGCCACGGCAACTTGTCCAAACTGTTGTAGCCATGCAGGAAGCTGACGTTTCGCTTGCTGAGGCTTTGGTTGCTCTTCGATTGGAGCAACCGTAGGTTCAACATTCACTTGGTGCAGGTTTGGCATTGCACTATGCGCAGGCTCGGCTTCAAGCGCCGCTGCCACACTGTCAGCAATGTTCCAATCTTTCGTTTCTGGCGCATCCCCACGCATCACGTCACCAATTAAATGGTAACTCTGCCAGGTATTCATGCTTTCTTGATCAGATTCAAGATCTACTATGAGAGCTTTATCGATCGTTTCACCATCCATGAGTGCCGAAAGCTTTTCTTTATCAGCCATTATTTTCACCATAATTATTACAAGTTCTAGCGTTGCAAAAGAGGTTTAATTTTCTTTTCCACCGCTTCACGAGCTCGGAAAATACGCGAACGTACGGTTCCTACAGGGCAATCCATTACTTCTGCAATCTCTTCGTAGCTCAAACCTTCGAGCTCACGCAGCGTCATTGCAGTTTTTAAGTCTTCTGGTAGCGCTTCAATCGCACCAAAAACAACTTGTTTCAACTCTTTTGACAGCGTTAAGTTCTCAGGGTTCGATATTTCTTTTAACGCGCTGCCTGTTTCGTAATATTCTGCATCTTCTGCATCTACATCCGTTGCTGGCGGCCTGCGGCCCTGGGCAACGATATGATTTTTAGCGGTGTTCACGGCAATTCGATACAGCCATGTATAGAAGGCACTCTCGCCACGAAAGTTAGGTATCGCGCGGTAAGCTTTAATAAAAGCTTCTTGTGCTACATCAGGTACATCACCGGAATTATTCACGTATCGAGAGATAAGATTACAGACTTTATTTTGATACTTAACCACTAATAAGTTAAACGCCTGCTTATCTCCACTCTGAACTCGCTCAATCAACACTTGATCGGTTAGCTGCTCGTTCATTCGAGCGGGTACTCCTATTGTTATAACCCTTACCTTCACAGATATGGGTACTAATTATGCGAAATGTAGTATTGACACCACCGTCTACAAGAGCACTATTGTGACTAAGCCAAATACTGAAAGTTCCAACTTTCTTAAAATTATTTGCCATTATTGTTTCACAATGTGATGTAATGAAAATAGCTATCCCTATCAATTTGGGAAAACTTGAGCAAAAGCAATGGTATTGAGCAATTAAATATTTCTAGATAGCTGTCTATATCTTGATTTTGCATAGCGTTTTAGGATGACTCAGAAGATTATAACAGTCTTACTGCAACTCCTAAAACAAGACAAAGTCAATTGAGTGTAGACAATTCGACTATAGCCCGGGATTTAATAAGTTTTATGAACGCAAACCGTGAACATCAGTGTGATGTATTAGTGGTAGGAAGTGGTGCGGCAGGCTTGTCATTAGCTTTACGCGTAGCAGAACATGCAAAAGTAATTGTATTAAGCAAAGGACCACGCAGCGAAGGATCGACGTATTACGCACAAGGTGGTATCGCCGCGGTGTTCGATGAGTCGGACAGTATTGAGTCTCATGTAGAGGATACTCAAATTGCTGGGGCCGGGTTATGCGAAGAAGATACAGTTCAATTCATTGCTGAAAATGCTAAAGAGTGTGTGCAATGGCTGATTGATGGTGGTGTTCCATTTGATAAAGATGAGAATAGCACGGAAGGTCAGCCAAAATATCACCTCACTCGTGAGGGTGGACATAGCCACCGCAGAATTCTTCATGCAGCCGATGCCACCGGCATGGCGATGCAAACTTCGCTACAAGATAACGTCAACAACCACCCCAACATCGAGATCTTCGAGCGCCACAATGCGCTGGATTTGATCACTGAAGATAAAATTGGTGGTTCGAAAGACAAGGTTATCGGTGCCTACATTTGGAACCGTAACCAAGAACACGTCGAAACCGTGCGCGCTAAATTTGTTGTGCTAGCAACAGGCGGCGCTTCAAAGGTTTACCAATATACCTCCAACCCAGATGTCTCTTCAGGTGATGGTATTGCTATCGCTTGGCGTGCGGGTTGCCGAGTAGCCAACCTTGAGTTCAACCAGTTCCACCCAACGTGCTTATTCCACCCAGAAGCGCGCAACTTCCTACTAACGGAAGCACTGCGTGGTGAAGGAGCCTACCTTCGTCGTCCAGATGGCTCCCGCTTTATGAAAGATTTCGATGAGCGCGGTGAATTGGCTCCGCGTGATGTAGTTGCTCGTGCAATTGATTTTGAAATGAAGCGCTTAGGTGCTGATTGCATGTATGTCGATATCAGTCACAAACCTGAAGAGTTCATCACCACGCACTTCCCAATGATCCACACGCGCTTGATGGATTTGGGGATTGATATGACCAAAGAAGCTATTCCTATAGTACCAGCAGCCCACTACACCTGTGGTGGTGTCATGGTGAATAAGCAAGGTCAAACCGACCTAGCGAATCTGTATGCGATTGGTGAAGTGAGCTACACCGGCCTACACGGTGCGAACCGTATGGCTTCTAACTCACTGCTTGAATGTGTGGTTTACGCATGGGCGGCAGCCAAAGACATCGTGGAAAACATCGACCAGTCTCAGCTTTGTGCTGAACTACCAGCATGGGATGAAAGCCAAGTCACCAACAGTGATGAAGAGGTTATCATTCAGCACAACTGGCACGAACTACGCCTATTCATGTGGGATTACATGGGGATTGTTCGAACCGATAAACGACTAGAACGTGCACTACGCCGTATCCAGATGTTGCAACAAGAAACTCATGAGTACTACAGCTACTTTAGGGTTTCGAATAACCTGTTAGAACTGCGTAACTTGCTACAGGTTGCTGAGTTAATGGTTCGCTGTGCAATGCAACGTAAAGAGAGCCGCGGATTACACTACACGTTAGATTACCCTGAGCTTGCAAAAGACAGTGGCCCAACAATTCTTACACCAGAGAAAACCCAATCGTAAATATAAGTAACAGATAAAAAAGGAGCAAGTGCTCCTTTTTTATCTAGCGCTCTCGTTGTAAGTGTGCCAGTAAATGACGATACTCACGCTCACGACAGCTGTCTCGCCATAGTAAGACAGAGTGTCCACACTCGAATTGCAGTTTGACAAAGAACTGTGCCCAGACTTTGTCAACGGACTTTAATTTATAACCTTGGTCATTCAGCTTTATCTCACCATCGTCTTTATAATCAAAATGCCCATAAGCGGAATTCAATATCACATTATTTGTTCTAAACAAGTTGATTATTAAAGGTAAGCAATAGAGGCTAATAACGAGCGGAATGGAAGAAAGAACAATGAAAAACAAAAGGCACCCAAAAATAGTGCCTTTTGCGAATAATGCAGAATATGAAGGGTTAAGCTGAAGCTTAACGAACCTTGCTGAGGTTATGTGCGACAATTTTATCAACCATTGATGCGTGACCTAAGTTCTCACTGCGTCCATGCCCCATTACCCAAGTAAACAGATCTGGATCATCGCACTCTAGTAGAGAAACAAACTCTCGCTGTTCCTGCTCTTGCAATGAATCAAAACACTCTTCAAAAAATGGCATGATGACGACATCAAGTTCTAACATGCCCCGACGGCAACCCCATTTAATTCGTGCTTTCTGCTCTGCAGTGTACATTAGCTATCCTCACCTATAATTTTGCTTTCTCGGAGTGTAACAAGTCAGGCGCTCTGCAACTACTGTGTGAGTCACAGTCCCTATCTAAGCTCACAAAAAAACCTAGGCTGACAAAGAAACAGAACCGGATTAACATAGAGGAAAATAAAATTCTTAGGAAAGATAATATGGATTGGAAAAATACATTTCAGCCGCTTGCTCATACACAAAATGATTCGCTTCCAGAACTGATGATGACACACGTGTCAGACTGGAGTGCCATTACCATGGTAGGCGATGACAAAAAATCATACCTGCAAGGTCAAATAACATGTGATGTCGTCACTCTTCCTAGTGATAAATCCACGTTAGGCGCGCACTGCGATGCAAAAGGAAAGGTATGGAGCATCTTTCGCTTATTCCACCACAATGGTGGCTACGCACTCATGCAACCTAAATCTGCTATTGAGATCGAATTAGTTGAAATCAAGAAGTATGCTGTATTCTCTAAGGTCGATATCGAACAAACGTCTGACGTTGTTATCGGTGTGATGGGTACGTCTGCTAATCAATACATTGATTCTATTTCAGAAAGCCAAGGCAATGTGCGTGTTATCTCTGGCGGCACAGCCGTTTTAATATCAGACAACCGTTGGGCTCTGCTTGTTACTGAAGAAGCCGCTGAAGCCTTGGTATCAAGCAGCACTGCGGAGAAAGTATCAGAGGCGTTATGGCAGTATCATGAGATTCTTGATGCTCAGCCTAATCTATCGAAAGCAGAGCAAAACGAACACATCCCGCAAGCATTGAACCTACATGCTCTTGGCGGCATTAGCTTTTCAAAGGGTTGTTACACAGGTCAAGAAACCGTAGCACGCGCCAAGTATCGTGGCATGAACAAGCGTGAGATGCGTATTGTGTCAGGCACAACAGCGGACGTGTTGTCTCTAGAGAGTCCTATTGAACTAGAGCGTAGCGTTGGTGAGAACTGGCGTAGTGCTGGCCGACTCTTAAACGTCTATCAATTTTCTGATAACCAAGCGATTGGTTTGATGGTGTTACCAAACAACCTTGATGACGATGTTCAGCTTCGATTGACTGCGCAACCTGATCAAACGTGGAACATCCTACCATTGCCTTACAGCCTCGACGACGAGTAATCACGTGGAAACACCGATTACACAATGGCTGGATCAACAGCAGGTGAACTATCGCCTGCTGATACAAAGTAAACCAACCACCAGCATCGAAGAAACAGCACAAGAACGAGGTATCGACACCTCTCAAATGGTTAAATGCATCCTGCTGAAAGATATGGGGAACCAGTATGCGTTGGCTTGTACTGCTGGTAATCGCTCTGTCGACCCCAAGAAAGTACGCTCGATACTGAATTGCCGCCGAATGACCAGCGTATCACTCGATGATGTTGAGGCCATCACCGGCTTTAAAGTTGGATGTGTCGGCCCTCTAGTCCTAAAAAGACATATGCCGATCATTTTTGACCCTTCCATTCCGAACAACTCAACCGTGACCATTAGCTCAGGTGATCGAAGGGCTGGTGTAGCGATGGAACTCAATGATCTTATGGCCCTATGCGTACCGATCGTTGCAGACATCAGTCGATGATCCTCTCGATCGCGTCGTAGATCGCAAGCTTCATCCTATTATTTCATTGAGTACATTTTTAGTGTGAACTTCATCATAAGAAGGACACGCCACAATTAAATAGTTAATCAAAATAAAAGCATAAGTAGTCAAAAGATAAGATTTACGTTATTGTGAGTTTACTGACTAGCCTTTAGGTAATCAGTATAAGTGAATCCACTGAGTAATATCAGTATCCACTTTTGTGTAATGCATCTGTGACTATTCGCCCGTTTTAGACGGGCTTTTTTTGTCCAAAATTTACAATTTGATTACACAAACAAAAAAATCCCGCCTATTCTTATATTTGTAACATTGTCACTGCTTAATACCGGACAGGAAAGTTTATGGCAGTTCACCACTCAGCATTATTTTGGGGACGAGCTCACGTAAAAAAAGATATTTACTGAAGAAAGTGCTTCGAACAGCACAAATATCTAATTAACGTCAACTCTACTGCGTATTACTCCATGCTTATCACAATTATGATCTTGGAGTTTTTCTATAATATGCAGGCTAGGTAAATATAAGGATAATTAAGAATGAGACTGTTTAAGCGCTATACACCGAGTATGATTGCTAAACATGTAAGTCGACTTTTCAAAGGACGAATCTACATTTACGGCGTCGGGAAATTTGAATTTGATAACGGCAAGCTAGTCCTGCCAGATCGAGCAGAGAAGCGCCATTTTCAAACGGTGAAAGAAATAAATAGTGAAATCATGAAGCTGCGCTGTGCTTACGCCTAATCTGATTATCTAAAGAATCCAAAACAAAAAGGGTTGGCATGTGCCAACCCTTTTTTCGTACTCATGACGCTGAGAGTGACGCTAAGGCGTTAGTTCAGGTGACTAACCACCTGAACATTGAACGACTACCGATGAGTCACTGGGCGCTTGGCTAACTCAGGAAGATTTCCTGATAGACCAAGTGCCCGCTTCATTATTTCATCTTTAGCACCAGGTAGTTGGCCGGCCAGTTTCATACCAATGCCACGAATCAGCTTCTTCGCTGGATTGTCACCTTCAAACAGATCTTTAAAGCCCTGCATGGAAGCAATCATCTTCGCCGCTTCTGCTTTTCTCCAGCGCTCATAACTGCGTAGGTTACGCTTGGTACCAATGTCCTCGCCAGCGGCCCACAGCTTTAACAGCTCTTGCGCTAAACTTGCAGCATCTAATAGGCCAAGGTTCACGCCCTGCCCTGCTAGCGGGTGAATGGTATGGGCAGCATCACCAACCAAAGCCACACGATCTACCGCGAAGTCTCTCGCGTATCGCATGCGTAGTGGGAAAGCAAAGCGGTCACCGACGACTTCGCACAATCCAAGCTTCGAATCGAACTCTGCCGTTAGTTGTTTATTGAATTCAGCATCCGACATGGACACAAGATTCTCGGCACGATTAGGTTCGGTAGACCAAACAATCGAACTCATGTTGCCCGGCTGCATTGGTAAGAATGCCAGTGGGCCTTGGGGTGTAAATATTTGACGAGCAACACTATGGTGCGGCTCTGTTGTTTTAATGTTAGCGACAATCGCACTGTGACCGTAATCCCAATGCGTCAGCGGAATATCTTGCTGTTTACGAACCCAAGAGTTTGCACCATCCGCTCCCACCACTAACTTGGCCGTCAGCGCTTGGCCATTGTCTAGGGTTAACCAAGCTTCACTTTCACCGATCGCCATCGTTTTGCATGTCGCTGGCATGTAGAGGCTGACGTTTTCCTGCTTCTTAACCTGATCAAGCAACGCTAATTGAATCACTCGATTTTCAACAATATGGCCTAGGTTAGGCTGCGCCAAGCGTGTTGAGTCAAACTCGATACGAGCGAAGCTGTCTTGCTCCCACACTTCCATCGCTTGATACGGTGCAGCACGTCTTTGTTCAATGCCTTGCCAAGCACCTAAATTACGCAGAATCGATTCGCTCGAACGACTCAGAGCCGACACTCGAACATCCGGCAATTCGTTCAGGCCTTCGCTAGGTGCTTTGCCCTCAATCACGGCAATTCTTAGGTCACTGTCTTTCAATGCCGCCGCGAGCGCTAAGCCAACCATACCACCACCAACAATCGCGATATCAACACTTTGCATCATTATTTATCTACCTTATCTTTCTACTAGGCCAAGCGTATGACGCAAAAGTGGACCTTTAAGTGGTGGAAGGTTATCCATGACAGCTAACCCCAGATTACGCCCGATACGAGCGGTTAAAAATTCGTTTGAGAACAGATGAACGAGGCTCGATGTCAGCGTGATCGTTGCGCCTCTATCTTGTTCTCTACGATTTCTAAAGTTAACAAGACCAGTGTAACGACCCACATCATCCAACTGACGGCACAGCTCTTCAGCCAAAGAGGCCACATCACGAATGCCAAGGTTAAAGCCTTGACCCGCAATGGGATGGAGTGTTTGTGCTGCATTGCCAACAATGGCGAATCGATGTGACACGTTCTGCTGTCGATGGCGAAGAAGCAGTGGGTAGCTAGCACGCTTACCAACCTTCTCTAATCGACCCAGTCGCCAACCAAAGTCGCACTGAAGCTGCTTAAGGAATTCGTCGTCGTTGAAAGCCATGACTTTATCGGCTTGGTCCGGCGGTATACACCAAACCAGAGACAAACGATTATCGCTCATCGGCAGTAGAGCAATTGGCCCATGATGAGTAAAACGCTCAAATGCGCGGCCTTGATGGGGTTCGCTCGCCACGATATTGGCAATCACAGCGACTTGTTCAAAGTCATGCTCACTCAATGGGATATTAAGTTGCTGACAACAGGTTGAGATTGCACCGTCGGCCGCAACCAATAACTTAGCCGTAATGGTTTGCCCACTATTGAGGTCGACAGTCGTCAGTGATTCACTGCGATCGATTTTCGCTACTGAATCAGGACACAACATCGTAATTGCCGCTTCTGATTCCAGCTTCTGCTGATAAACTCGACCAACATCCGCTAACTCGACCACATAGCCAAGTGCATCTACAGCCAGTTTTTCACTGTAGATATCTGTCATTCCGGCATGGCCTCTATCCGATACATGGATATCTTTAATCGGAGAAGCCAAGGAAGCGATAGATTGCCACAAGCGCAATGAATCGAGAATCTGTACCGTGCCATAAGACAAAGCAATCGAACGAGAATCAAACCCTGGGTGAGCTTGATGATCAACCTGATAAGGTTCAACAACCGCAATCGATAGCGAACCTTGGCTTAGGTGATTCAGAGCAAGGGCCAGAGTAGCCCCCGCCATTGCCCCACCCGCAATTACAACATCATACTGAGCCATCATAACCTCAAATCGACAAACGATTAGTGAATGGTTGGCGCCGCATCTTCAGATGGGCGTGCACCAAATTCAGCATGAATCGTTAGTGCACACGCTTTTACGTGCTCAATAACGTGCTCTAGAAGTTGCGCTTGCTCTTCGAGATCATCTTCCTCGTCAATGCCTAGCTTCGCCATCTCTTCAAGATCCGCCAACGCTTCTTTAGCGCCATCAGACGCTTTGTTTAATTGAGCGCCAACAAGACCCAAGCCAGAAATAAAATGATTAATCCAATCAGACACGCCGTCAGCCAGATCAAAAATGCTCGCGCTTGCGTCCTCATCCGGTAATAGCATAGACAGCTCCATGCCTGAACCTGTAATTTCGCTGGTTGTTACTTTCAGTGTTGCTTCCGCTAAGGTTAACGCGCGATCTGGCCAGCCCATACCTTCGTTGGTGTAATCGAAGATCAATGGTTGCCAGCTTTTATCTGCAAGGTTTAAGCCTCCGCTTAACATACCCGTTAATAAACCGTGCATCTCAGCAGGGGTAACGGCTAGACTTGCCGATTGAAGTTCAGTCGCAACCGTTAGGTAGTCAGGTAAAGTAGTTTCGCTCATCAGATAGCTCGCTCAGTTATTCTTTATATCGATAGTATAATCGTACCACTTCACCCCAATTCTGGTAAGCGTCGATCCCCAGCAATTGAAGGATGACTGACTAGCAATTGTTCAATTTGCTGAATTACTGTGTGCTCAAGCTCTCATTTACAAACAGTCACTCTGAAAAGCTTGAATCTTAATAGCGGTTTACCTATAGTTTCTCCCTCAGAGGAGATTGCTTCCTCATCGGTACTTGCACTTTTTCTTTCTCAAAAAATGGCGAAGAGCAACAGCCTTAAAATAGCGCGTTAAAGAGTTCATCCATCATGAGTAATCAAGCGGTAGACGTTGAAATATTAGGAAAACTGACTCGAGTGAATTGTCCACCAGGGCAAGAAGAGTCATTGATTGCAGCGGCGGCCGATCTCGATAATCGATTGAAAGAGATGGCTGAACGTACTAAGGTAACCAATGAAGTGAAGCTGCTGACTATCGCAGCTCTGAATATTTGCTACGAATTACAAACGAAAAAGTTTGAAGCAAATGACGAACAAAACGCACTGACCGAGCGCATGGAACAGCTCACGACATCACTTTCAGATGTCCTCAGTAAAGTTAAGCACGGACAGCAATAGCGTACACAAAATTTACCCTGGAGTGTTTGTCAGAGGATTCACGTCCCCGAGCCGATAAGCAATCCCTAAGGGTTAGTACTTGAATGCTATTGAGCATGCTCGGCCCGACCGAGAAGCCTACGGTAATCATTGCTGACCCGCCTTGAACTCGCTGGTTCAAGGGCCATCTATTCTCAACGGCACTTTGGGGTATCCCTTCTTATGAAGACGCTCACACGCTGCGAATTTCGCAAACAGATCCGTATCAAACGCAATGCCTTATCTGGCGAACAACAAACTCAATCCGGTTTAGACCTCGTTAAGCAGTGCATGCAGCTTGATGAGATTCAGTCTGCTCAGCATATTGCTCTTTATATTTCGATTGATGGCGAGCTCGATACCCAGCCTTTAATTGAATGGTTATGGTCGCAAGGTAAGCAAACTTATTTACCAGTATTGCACCCCTTCTCAGCCGGACATCTTTTGTTTCTGCACTACTCTCCAACCACACCCACTGTTTTGAATAAGTACGGCATTGTAGAACCTCAGCTTAATCAAATGTTGGTTCAGCCTTGTCAGCAACTCGACCTTATCCTAACCCCCCTTGTCGGCTTTGACTCTCATGGTCACCGCTTAGGGATGGGCGGCGGATATTACGATCGCACCTTAGCGAAATGGTTTGAGACAGGTAGTGGCGCAACCCCAATTGGTTTGGCTCACGATTGCCAACATGTCGATACGCTGCCAATTGAGGAATGGGACGTTCCCTTACCTAAAATCGTGACTCCGAGTAAAACTTGGCAATGGGAAAATGACCATTAAAGCGCTATAATCGCGCCGCAAACGTTAACCTCGATATACAAACGTTAACCTCAATACGCGAACAATTAACTCAAAGCGCACGACCTTATTCAGGAGAATGGCATGACTCAAGATGAAATGAAAAAAGCAGCTGGCTGGGCAGCACTTCAATATGTTGAAGAAGGCAGCATTGTAGGTGTAGGTACTGGCTCTACAGTAAATCACTTCATCGACGCACTTGGCACAATGAAAGACAAAATCAAAGGTGCGGTTTCAAGCTCTGTCGCTTCTACTGAAAAACTAGAAGCACTAGAAATCAAAGTATTTGAGTGCAACGACGTTTTCAAACTAGACGTTTATGTTGATGGCGCTGACGAAATTAACGGTTCACGTGATATGATCAAAGGCGGCGGCGCTGCTCTTACTCGTGAAAAAATCGTAGCGGCAATCTCAGACAAGTTTATTTGTATCGTAGATGGCACGAAAGCGGTTGATGTTTTAGGTAAATTCCCTCTTCCTGTTGAAGTTATTCCAATGGCACGTTCATACGTAGCTCGCGAGCTAGTGAAACTTGGTGGTGACCCAGTTTACCGCGATGGTTGCACAACGGATAACGGTAACATGATCCTAGACGTGTACGGCATGGCGATCGAAAATCCAAAACAATTAGAAGATAATATCAATGCTATCGCTGGTGTAGTTACAGTTGGTCTGTTTGCTCACCGCGGCGCAGATGTGGTGATCACTGGCACGCCTGAAGGTGCAAAAATAGAAGAATAAATACCAGGAGATTGAGTTTTTCTGTTACTTCATTACATACGGTGCCCAAGGGCGCCGTTTTTTTGCTTTGTCCCCGTAAAATTATGTCTTATTCCGTAATTTTCTTACCCAAAACATTTTTTTTTTGTTACTTTATTGTTCAGAAGACGCACAAGGAAAACGTTTGTCTCCTGACAAAATGGTGAATTAGTTCCCCTCTCAGCCATTTTGTTGCACGTGCGCCGCATTTGCCCCACCTTTCCACTTTAAGGACGAGAACAATGGCCAAAGTTTCACTGGAAAAAGACAAGATAAAAATTCTACTTCTAGAAGGTCTTCACCCTTCTTCTGTAGAAGTACTGCAAGCCGCTGGTTATACCAATATTGAGTATCATAAAGGCTCATTACCAGAAGATGAGCTTCTTGAGGCTGTTAAAGATGTTCACTTCATTGGTATTCGTTCTCGCACAAACATCTCCCAAGAAGTTATTGATGCGGCTGAAAAGCTTGTTGCTGTCGGCTGTTTCTGTATAGGTACAAACCAAGTAAACCTTCAAGCTGCGGCGAAGCGCGGTATTCCTGTATTCAATGCGCCATTTTCAAATACACGAAGTGTTGCTGAGCTAGTTCTTGGTCAGGTTCTATTGCTACTTCGTGGCATTCCAGAAAAGAACGCTCTTGCGCACCGTGGCATTTGGAAAAAGAGTGCAGACAACTCTTACGAAGCTCGTGGTAAGCGTTTAGGTATTATTGGTTACGGTCACATTGGTACTCAACTGGGTATTATTGCGGAAAATCTTGGGATGCGTGTTTACTTCTATGACATCGAGAACAAACTGTCTCTAGGTAATGCCACTCAAGTTCATACTATGACTGAATTGCTAAACAAGTGCGATGTGATCTCTTTACACATACCTGAAACTAAAGAAACTAAGAACATGATGGGGAAAGAGGAGTTCGAGCGAATGAAGCCAGGCTCTATCTTTATTAATGCGGCACGTGGCACTGTGGTTGATATCCCGGCTCTGTGTGGTGCTCTAGATTCTGGTCACCTTGCAGGTGCAGCGATCGACGTTTTTCCAACAGAACCAAAAACCAATGCAGACCCATTTGAGTCTCCGTTAATGCAGTTCGACAATGTCATCTTGACTCCTCACGTAGGTGGTTCAACACAAGAAGCACAAGAGAATATTGGTGTAGAAGTAGCAGGTAAGCTAGCGAAATACTCAGATAACGGCTCAACGCTATCAAGTGTTAACTTCCCAGAAGTATCACTGCCATTGCATACTGGAACCTCTCGTTTGCTCCATATCCACGAAAACCGTCCTGGCATTCTAACTCAGATCAACACCATCTTCGCAGAAGAAGGCATCAACATCGCAGGTCAGTACTTACAGACGGCGGCAGATATGGGTTATGTGGTTATTGATGTGGAAGCAAATCGTTCAGAAGAAGCACTGCTTAAACTGAAAGAGATCGAAGGCACAATCCGCGCTCGTCTACTTCACTAATCATCAAACTCGATCATTAGTAAAAAAGCTCTCATTATGAGAGCTTTTTTTACTATTTGGCCTATCGTAGGTAACTAGATCATAGTGATCGAATACCTCTCAGATATGCGTTCCCTATTCTTCTAGTTGATAGATCACATTAACACGATCGCGAATAGTGATCGTTGAATCTTCATAAGAGTTCGACTCTGTTCTCGCATCCATCGCCATTGAGCGCATCAGTACGGGCTGAGAAGATTGTGCGTTGTAATCTACACGCCATACATCACCTAACTCACGTTCAAAACCACTCGCTAGCGACTTAGCTTTCAACCTTGCATCTTTAATTGCTTCTAAGCGCGCTTGTTCTTGGTACTTAGCTTCGTCACGAACCTGAAGCTGAATATTATCGATCTGATTAATACCCTGCCCAATAGCAATATCCATGTACTCATTTAAGTTAGCTAAATCGTTCACTTGAACCGTCACGTTACGTGAAGCTCTATAGCCAACTAGCTCAGGCTTGCCATCTTTAGGGTAATGGTATTGAGGAGACAGGTAGAGATTAGAGCTGTGTACACTCTCTTCCTTGACGCCAGCGTGATGCAGCTTGTTGAGGAAACCCGTTACAACTTTATCAACGGTTTTTTTTGCCTGTTCGGCCGTCATCGTCGATTCTACGACTCTAACAGAAAATGTTGCCATATTAGGTGTCGCAACTACTTCACCATAGCCCGTCGTTGAAATATGCGGAAAAGAGGGAGAGTTTGCCAATGAAGGAAAACTCACAGCACTCAACGCTGCAGTAAGAGTAAGAGACGTTACTAACATCTTTGGTGCAAACTTCATTAGGTAGACCTGTGCTAAGCAAATGTACTTTCATCATAGAGCAATTTGTCGTTTAGCCAATCCTAACCTCTCATTTCTAACAGAACATTGACGATGAAAAAATCGACAGATTACTGAGGCAAGTGGTTGTGAGCATAACTTAATATCGCTTGAGATATCTCTTTGAGTACCCCACTTTCAAGCTGCCAGTGGTGCCAGTAGATGCGATAAGACAGCAGAAAACCAGGCGTGATATCAATCAATGTCCCAGACTCTAACTCATCAATGATCTGCAATCGAGGGATCAAACAGTAGGCAACACCTGATAAACCCAAACGTACAAACGCTTCTGAGCTACCTACTGTATGATTGATCACACTGTCTCTTGGTACGTTAAAATGGTCATGAAGAAACTTCTTATGCAGGTCATCATATTGGTCATAAGAGACCGCTGGTGCCTTGCTTAATGTGGCGTAGTTTACGCCCTCAGAAAAATAGCGCTGATGGAAGTCAGGGCTCGCCACACATACATAATCCATTCTGCCGAGATAATCAGCACTGCAGCCTGGAATCGCTTGAGACTCCAAACTGATCGCGCCGGCAACCTCACCACTTTTTATCTTATCAATGGTTCTCGCCTCACCATGAATCGCGAGGTTCAGTTCCACTTGGCGAGACCTCATCACATCCGATAATGCTGGTAACAGCCATGTCGCCAAACTATCTGCGTTGGTTGCTATCGATATAGAAAGAGGATGATTACCATCTTCATTCATTAATTCAGGGACAAGTTCGTGCTCTAACAAACGAACCCGGCGATACAAACCCAATAACTTTTTACCCGCAGGGGTTGGCCTTGGCGGGTTTTCTCTCACCAAAGCAGGTTGAGCTAGCCACTTTTCCAGTTGTTTGATACGTTGAGACACCGCAGACTGGGAGATATATAACTGCTCCGCAGCCCTTTCGAAGCTACGTTGTTTCACCACAGCATCCAGTGCTTCTATCCACTTATAATCTAATCCACGCATCAATTTGCTTCCTTTTTAAGCTAACTCAACGCCACATTAGCAACTCTAATAATAGATTAAAATCATTAATTATACTTATTCAAAAGGTCAGAGTATCTTCGCCATATAGCACGTAAATATCGTTAAATCAGTGGAGGTTAAAATGAGTTTTTGGGTTTTATTACAAGGTTTTGGTCTAGGGGCAAGCATGATTATCCCTATTGGCGCTCAGAATGCGTACGTCTTAAATCAAGGGATAAAGCGCAACCATCATTTAACCACTGCGACAATTTGTAGCCTGCTCGACACTCTGTTTATCTCATTGGGTATTTTTGGTGGTGGTGCGATTTTGTCGCAAAATGAATTGCTACTCACCTCAGTAACGTTAGGTGGTATCGCTTTTCTAACCGTGTATGGTTTGTTGTCGCTACGCAGTGCCTTTAAAGCGCCCTCAAGCGAGGAGTCAAAAGGAGAGATACTGGCTCGTGGTAAGCGCACCGTTATTTTGGGTGCATTGGCGGTTACCGTATTAAACCCACACCTCTATTTGGATACCGTAGTGATTCTTGGTTCGATTGGCGGGCAGTTTGAAGGTAACGACAGAATTGCTTTTGCTATGGGGACTATCTTGGCTTCGTTCGTTTGGTTTTACTCTTTGTCATTGGGCGCAGCAAAGCTAGGCCCAACGCTATCTAAACCGAATGTTAAGAAAGGCATTGATATCGCAGTAGCGACCATGATGTTCGCAATTGCTGCTGTGCTTACTCATGGACTGATTGAACAATACTGGTAACCACTTAAAGAACAAAGACTACCGACCAAGCCAGACACGCCGTAAGTAACTCATTAATATAATGAGTTACGCTAGAATGACTCGAATTTTACTGTTCAGTTCACTCAACGCAGCTTCAAGGCTTGGCTCTGGTTGGCTCAAGTGATTTATCAAGGTCATGAAATAGCTATCCATAATCAATGGCATTTTTTCAGAAATAGATACATCGACATTAACCGTCTGAAAGAGTGCCTGATCAAAGGTGCGGTAATAATCTAGATCCCAAATGACCTCTTTGAGTAACGCTCGACTTAACTCAACATTATCAAAATAATATCGGTAGTAGTGTTCAATCAGCGAGATACCGACATCCACAGCACGTTTATCTTGGTCAGCAGCTAACACCTCCTGACCAATCTTTTCCAACTGCGATAGCATCCCTTCTCGAAGAATCGTCAGCTTAGTTTCAAAATGACTAAACACCGTGCCATCTGCCACACCCGCGTGACGAGCGATCTGTCGAGTTGTGGTGTTGTCATAACCATTCTCCCCAAACAACTCCCAAGCAGACGCTAAGATCTTCTGTTTCGTTATCTCTCTCTTACTCACGAAAATACACCCTTCTCAAATCAAGCTTGATCATACTCTTAGTGCTTTAATTTGACAAATTGAGCGCGCTCAATTATAAAAATGAGCATGCTCATTTTTTATCTTGGAGATACGGACATGATGAATATATTAAACCGACTGGGACAAGTACTGATTTTTCTGCCCACGATCTTTTGCTTCTCTTACCTACTTCGACCACTACTGATGATGATTTTGATTCCTGGCGGTTTATGTTTATTGGCTATTTTGGGAGGACAAGAAGTAAGAAAGCCCTTATATGCGATGTTGAAAGCATCGTTGTGGCCAACGTCGAGTAGAACGAAAAATAGGGATATACAAAGAAAAGAAACTAAGCCGTGATAACAACTAACGAACAAGAGAAGTGATATTGAAGACAATAAAAAGGCGGATAACCTAAGTTATCCGCCTTTCCTTATAAAAGCTTATAGCTATAAAAAACTAACTAGAAATTAAGCTTCTACTTTATTCATGTGCACATCCATTTGTGGGAATGGAATTTCGATACCTTCTTTATCCAAGCCTTCTTTGATTTCTTGCATTAAGTCGAAGTAAACATCCCAATACTCCGCAGTTTTAACCCATGGACGAACTACGAAGTTTACTGAAGAATCCGCTAGCGTATGAACACCAACTTTAACACCTGGCGTTTTTAATATACGTTCATCAGATTCACAGATCTTAGTCAGTAATGCTTTTGTCTTCTGAAGATCAGCGTTATAAGAAACACCAATCATTAGATCAATACGACGCGTCGCATGACGAGAGTAATTAGTAATAGGGCTACCAATAACACTTCCGTTTGGCACCACTACCATTTTGTTGTCTGGCGTTGTTAGAACCGTTTGGAAGATTTGAATTGAATCAACTGAACCCGCTACACCACCAATTTCCACATAGTCACCAGACTTGAATGGACGGAACGCAACGATAAGTACACCAGCAGCAAAATTAGATAGTGAGCCTTGTAGCGCAAGACCTACAGCTAAACCTGCCGCACCAATTACAGCGACTACAGATGCAGTTTGAACACCTAAGCGACCAAGAGCAGCAATTAAGACAATAACAAACAACAAGTAACGAACTAAACCGTGGATAAACTCAACAACGGCTCGGTCCATCTTCTTCTTCTCAAGAACCTTGGACACGCTGTTCGCTACGGCTTTAACAACGAGGTTACCAATAAATAAAATTAACAGTGCTGAAATAATATTTACGCCATATTGGATAAATAGATCTGAATTATTTGTTAACCACTTCTCAGCGTGAGATAAGCCGTCCACAAGTGGGGTTTCAATTGCTGTCGAACTATCAGCCATAATGTGCATCCTCTATATAATATGCTATGGGCTAAACTGCCTTAAGCCAAACTTACTAGACAACAAAGCAAACAGTTTAACTCCTGTTAAGTCATTGTGTTAAAAGTAAATAAAAGCCAAGTCCTTTTTATAAACTGAACCAAGTCCAGTTTTTCGGCACGATATCCTATCTTTGACAGATTGCAAAGTCATATTTATGTAAGCTTTTGAAAAATAAAACTTACCGATAAACACAAATACCGATAACTAAAAGACTACGAAATTTATGCACGGTAGGCTAGGTTTTTCACATATTTAATACAAGTTTTCATCAGACATAAAAAAACCCGCTCATTAAGCGGGTTTCTTAAAACTCAAAGAGTACTTAATTCAAAGAATTATAGTACGTCTACAGCATTAAGGTCAGCAAATGCTTTCTCTAGACGAGCAACCATTGAAGCTTGACCTGCACGTAACCATACGCGTGGATCGTAGTACTTCTTGTTTGGAGCAGATTCGCCAGTTGGGTTACCGATTTGACCTTGTAGGAAATCGAAGTTGTCAGCTGAGTACTGACGAATACCGTCCCAAGTTGCCCACTGTGTATCAGTATCGATGTTCATTTTGATAACACCGTAACCGATAGACTCTTGGATTTCTGCTTCAGAAGAACCAGAACCACCGTGGAATACGAAGTTTAGAGCGTTAGGTGCAATACCGAACTTCTCTGAACAGTATGCTTGAGAATCACGTAGGATAGTTGGAGTCAGTACAACGTTACCAGCTTGGTAAACACCGTGTACGTTACCGAAAGAAGCAGCGATAGTGAAACGAGGGCTAACTTCCATTAGTTTCTCGTATGCGTACGCTACGTCTTCTGGAGAAGTGTAAAGCTCAGATGCGTCCATATCAGAGTTATCTACGCCGTCTTCTTCACCACCAGTACAACCAAGTTCGATCTCGATTGTCATGTTCATTTTAGCCATGCGCTCTAGGTACTTAGCACATGTTTCGATGTTCTCTTCTAGAGACTCTTCAGAAAGGTCTAGCATGTGAGAAGAGAATAGAGGCTTACCAGTTTGTGCGAAGAACTCTTCACCAGCGTCTAATAGACCGTCGATCCATGGAAGAAGTTTCTTAGCAGCGTGGTCAGTATGTAGAATAACTGGAACACCGTAAGCTTCAGCTACAGCGTGTACGTATTTTGCACCAGCTACAGCGCCAAGCACTTGTGCGCCTTGACCTTCAAGTTTAACGCCTTTACCTGCGAAGAATGCAGCGCCACCGTTAGAGAACTGAACAACTACTGGAGATTTAACTTTAGCAGCTGCTTCTAGTACTGCGTTTACAGAGTCAGTACCAACAACGTTTACAGCAGGAAGAGCAAATTTGTTTTCTTTTGCTACTTCAAATACTTTCTGTACGTCATCGCCAGAAATCACACCAGGTTTTACAAAATCGAAGATCTTAGACATGGAAATAGTCCTATTTATTCTATCGTTTTAAGATTAAAAAACTTAAGTTCAAAAACTTGCAATCGTTTGCTCACAACTTATGCCATTCTAGCAAAAAAGTGTGATATGCAGCAAACGTTAAAAGGCGAGATTCGCATCTCGCCTTTCTAAATCAATTATGCTTTAGCACGCTCTTCAAGCATTGCTACTGCAGGAAGTACTTTACCTTCAACGAACTCAAGGAAAGCGCCACCGCCAGTAGAGATGTAAGAAACGTCCGCTTTGATACCGAACTTATCGATAGCGGCTAGCGTGTCACCACCACCTGCTACAGAGAAACCTGCAGACTCAGCGATTGCTTTAGAGATACCAGCTGTACCCGCTTCGAAGTTTTTGAATTCAAATACGCCTACAGGGCCGTTCCAAAGGATAGTTTTTGCGTTACCGATGATTTCAGCTAGTGCTGCAGTTGAATCTGGGCCAAGGTCGAAGATCATGTCGTCGTCTTGAACTTCAGAAACGTGCTTGATTTCAGCTTCTGCGTTTTCGTCGAATGCTTTAGCACATGCAACATCAGTAGCAACTGGAATTGCGCACTCTTTCATTAGCTTCTGAGCCGTTTCAACTAGATCAGCTTCGTATAGAGACTTACCTACGTTGTGGCCTTCTGCAGCGATGAATGTGTTTGCGATACCACCACCAACAACAAGTTGGTCAGCGATTTTAGATAGCGACTCAAGAACCGTTAGTTTAGTCGAAACTTTAGAACCACCAACGATAGCAACGAGTGGACGCTCTGGGTTGTCCATTGCTTTACCAAGCGCTTCAAGCTCAGCAGCTAAAAGAGGACCAGCACATGCTACAGGAGCGTAAGTACCTACACCGTGAGTAGAAGCTTGTGCACGGTGAGCTGTACCGAATGCATCCATTACAAAGATGTCACATAGTGCAGCGTACTGCTTAGAAAGTGCTTCTTCGTTTTTCTTCTCGCCTTTGTTAAAGCGAACGTTTTCAAGAACAACGAGTTCACCAGCGTTTAGCTCTAGGCCGTTAACGTAATCTTTCGCTAGCTTAACGTCGCAGTCTAGTGCGTCGTTTAGGTAGTTAACTACAGGTGCTAGAGAGAACTCTTCGTTGTATTCGCCTTCAGTAGGACGACCAAGGTGAGAAGTAACCATAACTTTTGCGCCAGCTTCTAGGCAAAGTTTGATAGTTGGTAGAGATGCAAGGATACGTGCATCTGAAGTTACTTTACCGTCTTTTACTGGTACGTTTAGGTCAGCACGAATAAATACGCGTTTACCTGCAAGTTCCAGGTCAGTCATCTTGATCACAGACATGTTTTGTCCTCTCAAATTTAAATAAATATAAAGTTTTGGAAACTCAGCAACCCTGCTAAGCCTATAAATTATTCAACTGGTAATTCTTTAACTACTCATAATATGTGGATACTTTGTATTTATTTCAAGCTAAAAAATAAATAATCCACACATTTGCTTCTAGGTCTTACTTCTTGCCTTCAGAAGCTTGCATTGCAAGAACCGTATCCAGCATTCGATTCGCAAAGCCCCATTCATTGTCACACCACACCAGCATTTTCACTAAGGTGCCATTGCTCACTCGTGTTTGTGAACCATCAACGATTGCGCTATGGGGATCGTGATTAAAGTCAATGGAAACGAGCGGCGCTTCAGTATAGTCAACTATATTGTGTAATGTACACTGGGATGCATTAACAATGGTTTGATTTACGTCATTAACTTTCACATTTGTATTAATTGTGACACTTAAATCCATCGCGGTTACGTTTACCGTCGGCACACGCACAGATATCGCTTCGAACTTGTTAGAAAATTTCGGGAAGATTCTTTCAATACCTTTATGCAGTTTGGTATCGACAGGAATGATGGATTGGCTCGCAGCTCGAGTACGGCGAAGATCGCTGTGGTACGCATCGATCACTTGCTGATCATTCATTGAAGAGTGAATAGTCGTGATGGTACCGGATTCGATGCCAAAGGCGTCATCAAGCACCTTAATGATAGGGACAATACAGTTAGTGGTGCATGAACCATTGGAAACGATTCGGTGGTCAGCTTCGATGGTATCGTGATTTACACCATAGATAATGGTGTTATCGAGGTCGTTAGCACCTGGATGTGAAAACAGCACTTTCTTCGCGCCAGCAGCGATGTGCGCAAGGCCGTCATCTCGGCAACCGTAAACACCAGTACAATCGAGAACAATATCAACCTCGAGGTCACGCCAAGGCAACAGTTCAATATCAGCCAGATGTAAGATACGAATGGTATCAAACTCGCCTTTATCTTCAGCACCAATGCCATGATGAACATAGATGTGCTCTTGATCGTTAGAGATTTTCTTGCCGAAGCGGCCATGACTGGTGTCGTACTGCAATAGGTGAGCCATAGCGTCAGGCTGAGCAAGCTCATTGACCGCTACTACTTTGATTTGTTGGCTTTTGCCACTTTCATAGACAGCGCGTAATACATTACGCCCTATTCGTCCAAATCCATTTATCGCGACTTTTAGCATAGTTCCGTACATCTAACCAAAATTTCGTGTCACAGATACTACCTGATCAGGTTGAAAAGCGCACCTGTTGAATCATAGCAAAGTAGGATTAAAAAAGGCCGAGACAATGCTCGGCCTACTACAACAATCATTAAAATGCGACGTCTAAACCTAACCAGTAGCGACGACCATCTTCGACATATCCGTATTCTTCGTAACTGATTTCCTCGTCCAGCAAGTTATAGATCGCGCCTTTGATACGAGTGTTATCGGTTAACTGGTATGTCACACCGGCGTCCACAAAGGTATAAGCGGGCTCTACGGTACTGTTTCTCGATGGGCCCGTAACCGGATCCATTTCTTTACCTCGATAAGTGACTTTAGCCCAACTCTCTAGGTCTACTGTTGTTTGCCAAGCCACATCAACGTTAAATAGATGCTTTGGTAACTGCTGTAACGGCATGCCTTTGTATTCACCTGTTTTTTGTTCGGAATCGGTAAATGTGTAGCTCGAGCTGATATAAATAGTTTCTGTTAACGGCGATGCTAAGGTCGCTTCAATACCTTGTGTGACGGCTTCATCCACGTTGATACGGTACGTAGGATCGGCTCCCCATTGGTTTGGCCCATCAGTACAGATGGTATCTGGACAAACAACACGTGTGATTTTGTCTTTGAACTCATTATGGAATGCAGTCAAAGAGACATCTAAACCAGCGTCACCTTGATACAAGACGCTGATTTCTTTGTTTAGCGACGTTTCAGGATCAAGATCTGGGTTACCGTAAATATTACCGCCACCGCTGACTTGTGCCCAACCAGGAGTAATTTCACGTAATTGCGGAGAACGGAAACCTGTTGCCACACCACCTTTCACAGTCCAAGACGGGTCGACACGCCATACACCATAAACACGCGGGCTAAAGTGCGCGCCATAGTTTTCGTCATGATCTAGACGACCACCAAACGTAACGCTAAACGGATCGGCGATTCTCCATTCATCTTCAATGAAGACAGCCCACTGCGTATTCGATGTTTCGGTCTTCGATGACGCTTTGTTGGAAGTAAAATCCTCAAGCTCCGCATGAGTGGCGTCCACACCGGTCGTCAGTGTATGGTTTCCAATACCAGTCACTAAGCTCGACTTGAACGTAGTGTTGGTGATCATCATCTCACGAGATTTGTTTTCGCTCTCTTCACGTTGCAAGTAAGTATCTGATAGGCCAACCGAGTCCCAATCGCCGTTGTGACTCAGTGTGACGTAATTACGACTATATTCGTTGAGCGAATCCTCACAACCTCTTCGGCAACCCGTAGTGGGTACGGAGAGTCCAACGTTCCCACGACGACTTTGTGCCGATGTGCCCCCTTCTAATTGCACAGAATGGCGGTCATTAACCTGGTAGGTCAGTTTTGACGAGATACTTTGCATATCTTTATCTTCATAACCGTATTCAATATCATCTTCTTCTCTTGCGGTATACTGACCGTATACTTGGAGAGATAGATTTTCGGCTAGCGGCCCATTGACGAAGAAATTCGCGCTCTGTTCTCCGCCCGAGCGACTGTTGTCTTGCAAAACCGTGCCTAGTTGAACGTTACCCGTCCACTCCATCGCGTCTTTTCGTGTGATCACGTTAATCACACCACCAATCGCATCAGAGCCATAAAGCGTCGACATTGGGCCACGAATGACCTCAATTCTCTCAATCGCTTGAAGAGGGGGTAGCCAACCTTGTTCAATACCAGGGCCGTCACTATTTGGGCGAGTTTCACGCGTGCTTTGGCGCTTACCATCGACGAGTATCAAGGTGTATTTAGAACCCATACCACGAATACTGATGTCGGTAGTGTCGCCACCACCAGTCACGACAACACCAGGCACACTTTTTAGTGCATCAGTAACATCACGATAATAACGCGAGTCCAACTCCTCACGCGAAATCACACTAATACTCGCAGGTGCGTCCGCTTGAGACTGTTCATAACTTGATGCAGTTACAACCACTGTTTCCATTCTAGAAACCGCATCATTGGCAAAAACATGAGGGATACTGACAAAGGCAAAAATACCAGTTGCAGTAATAACTGGCAGTCTAAGAGTAGACATCTACATCTCCATAATTGATAATGATTATTATTTTCAAACGCAAATTATTCATAAATAGAGTGAGATGCATAGTGATAGTTATGGAACGGTTCCTCCCATTTATGGAACCCATACATAACTCAGTAAGGAATAAATGAAATATGCACGACTTAGCATCAATTCGAGCCTTTGATGCGCTCAATCAGCATAAGAGCTTGACCGCCGCTGCCAAGGCCCTTAACCAACCTAAATCAACGCTGAGTCGTCGCTTGGCACAATTAGAAGAAGATTTCGGTCAAGCTCTAACAGCAAGACAAGGCAACCGATTAGTTCTAACAAGAGCAGGAGAAATTTTTGCCCACTACAGTCGCCAGATTCTTGAGCTAAGTGAAGAGAGTTATGATGCGCTCCAAGGTTTAACGAACCAAGTCTCAGGGCCGCTGCATATTGTTTGTCACACAGCATTAGTTAGAAGTTGGCTAGGCGGTGTGCTCAACGGCTTTCTCGCCGGTAACCCTGACGTCAGGGTCCAACTCACCAGCGACTTTTCTGAAGCGCATCATGACCCAGATTTGTTCATCTGGCTCGGTGAGCGTAAGGATCTCGGTTGGCGCAAAGAGGTATTAGGCTCATTTCGTTACACGCCCTTTGCCTCTCCAGCTTATCTAGAACAACATGGTTCGCTCCGACACCCCAAAGAACTTGAAGCGCACCCTTGGATAGACTTTGGCTCGGTACAAGAAAACGGATTGATGCTCACGCACCCTCAACACGGTGAGTTCTTCTTAGAGCCATTTATTAGTCGCTTATACAGCGACAACATCGCCATGCAGATCGACAGCATCGCGAATGGTCATGGTATTGGGTTGCTACCAACTTGGACAGCAAGCGGTTATGAGCAACATCACCCAGGTCGAATCACGCCTTGCTTAGAAGGTTGGCTTTCGGAGCCCATCTCCATTAACTGCTATACGCCAGCAGGAAGACCACCACTGCGCTTATCCGTACTTTTAGAGCGCATTTACCAAAGCATTCCACAAGGTTGGAAAACCTGACACAATTAAAAAAGGCCATCGTAATGATGGCCTTTCTAAATTTAGCATCTAACAGTCGTCCTTTACGTTCGACTGTTAGGGCTGTCTAGCAGTTACGCTAGCAACTCTTTCGCTGTGTTTACTACGTTTTCAGTAGTGAAACCGAACATCTTGAATAGCTCGCCTGCTGGTGCAGATTCGCCGAACGTTGTCATGCCGATGATCTTGCCACCGAAACCAACGTACTTGTACCAGAAGTCAGCGATGCCCGCTTCTACTGCGATACGTGCAGTTACGTCAGATGGCAGTACAGACTCACGGTATTCTGCGTCTTGCTTATCGAACGCGTCAGTTGCAGGCATAGATACTACGCGTACTTTCTTGCCTTCAGCGGTTAGTTCAGCCGCAGCGCTAACCGCTAGCTCAACTTCAGAACCTGTAGCGATAAGAATAAGCTCTGGCTTGCCAGCACAATCTTTCAGGATGTAACCACCCTTAGCGATGTTAGCCACTTGCTCAGCGTCACGATCTTGTTGTGCAAGGTTTTGACGAGAGAAGATAAGTGCAGAAGGACCATCTTTACGTTCGATTGCCAGTTTCCAAGCAACAGCTGACTCAACTTGGTCACATGGACGCCATGTGCTCATGTTTGGAGTCAGACGTAGAGATGCGATTTGCTCAACCGGTTGGTGAGTAGGACCATCTTCGCCTAGGCCGATAGAATCGTGCGTGTAAACTTGGATGTTCTGAGTTTTCATCAGAGCCGCCATACGCATAGCGTTACGAGCGTATTCCATGAACATTAGGAACGTTGCGCCGTAGGGTACGAAACCACCGTGCAGAGCGATACCGTTCATGATAGCCGTCATACCGAATTCACGTACACCGTAGTGGATGTAGTTACCAGAGAAGTCGTTTGCTTCAAGCGACTTAGAACCAGACCACATAGTTAGGTTAGAAGGCGCAAGGTCAGCAGAGCCGCCCATGAATTCAGGTAGCATAGCACCGAACGCTTCGAGAGCATTTTGAGATGCTTTACGTGATGCGATGTTTGCTGGGTTAGCTTGAAGATCAGCGATGATTGCCGATGCTTTCTCTTCCCACTGTGCAGGAAGATCACCGTTTACGCGGCGTTTGAATTCAGCTGCCAGCTCAGGGTATGCTGCTTCATAAGCTGCAAGTTTCTCGTTCCACGCTGCTTCCTTAGCTGCGCCTGCTTCTTTCGCATCCCACTCTGCGTAAACTTCCGACGGAATTTCAAAAGGACCGTGCTCCCAACCTAGTTGTTTACGAGTTGCTGCGATTTCGTCAGCGCCTAAAGGTGCACCGTGACAGTCGTGCGTACCTGCTTTATTTGGAGAACCAAAGCCAATTACTGTTTTAGTACAGATTAGAGTTGGACGAGGATCCGCTTTAGCCGCTTCAATAGCAGCGTTGATAGCATCAGAGTCGTGACCATCTACCGCTGGGATTACGTGCCAGCCGTACGCTTCAAAACGCTTAGGTGTATCGTCAGAGAACCAACCTTCAACTTCACCATCGATAGAGATGCCATTGTCATCCCAGAAAGCAACCAGCTTACCAAGACCCAACGTACCTGCTAAAGAACATGCTTCGTGAGAGATACCTTCCATCAGACAGCCATCACCCATGAATGCATAAGTGTAGTGGTCTACGATGTCATGGCCTTCTTTGTTGAACTGTGCAGCCAGTGCTTTTTCAGCCATTGCCATACCAACAGCGTTAGTGATGCCTTGACCTAAAGGACCAGTAGTCGTTTCGATACCTGGTGCGTAGCCGTACTCTGGGTGACCTGGAGTCTTAGAGTGCAGTTGACGGAAGTTCTTAAGATCTTCAATTGAAAGCTCGTAACCTGCTAGGTGAAGCAGAGAGTAAATCAGCATTGAGCCATGGCCGTTAGACAGGATAAAACGGTCGCGGTCAGCCCACTCTGGGTTGGCCGGGTTATGGTTCAAGTGGCCACGCCAAAGAACTTCAGCGATGTCAGCCATACCCATAGGTGCGCCTGGGTGACCAGAGTTTGCTTGTTGAACACCGTCCATGCTAAGCGCACGGATTGCATTGGCTAGAACTTTACGAGAAGGCATGTCTGCTCCTGAGTACATAAGCGATTTAAAAAGAGTTAGTGCTAAAAATTTCATTTTTATTAGCGCGGGTATTCTCTCAAACGACTATAGCGACTGCAAACGATTTACTGTCCTTTTAACCATCATTTTTCGCAATTTTTACCCATTGATATCACTTGGTAATGGCTTATATCACCCGGCACGCAAACGTTTAGTTATGTCATATCATAAAAAAGAGCTTGTAATTCGACCGTTGGAATTTAGAATGGCCGTCTAGATGTAGAAACACCTACAAAATATACTGTATTTAATGGCGGCGCTTCCTTAACTTGCGACGCCTAAAATTATTTGCATTTAATCTATTTGCAACTAAAACACTATTTGCAACTAAAACTAAAAGTGGAGCTCTCATGGCTAAGCACCTATTCACTTCTGAATCTGTTTCAGAAGGCCATCCAGATAAAATTGCAGACCAAATCTCTGATGCTGTTCTTGATGCCATCTTGGAACAAGATCCAAAAGCACGTGTTGCTTGTGAGACTTACGTAAAAACCGGCATGGTGATGGTTGGCGGTGAAGTAACAACGTCTGCATGGGTTGATATTGAAGAAATCACTCGTGAAACAGTACGTGAAATTGGTTACGTTCATTCTGATATGGGCTTTGACGCTGACTCTTGTGCCGTTCTAAACACAATTGGTAAGCAGTCTCCAGACATCAACCAAGGTGTTGATAAAACAGACCCGAAAGAGCAAGGCGCTGGCGACCAAGGTATCATGTTTGGTTACGCGACTAACGAAACACCAATCCTAATGCCTGCTCCAATTACTTACTCTCACCTTCTTGTTAAAAAGCAAGCTGAAGTACGTAAGAGTGGCAAGCTTAACTTCCTTCGCCCAGATGCTAAGTCTCAAGTAACATTCCAGTACGACCAAGGTAAGATCGTGGGTATCGATGCCGTTGTTCTTTCAACTCAGCACTGTGATTCAGTCACGACACCTGACCTGCGTGAAGCGGTAATGGAAGAGATCATCAAGCCAGTACTTCCTTCTGAGTGGATCAATAAAGACACTAACTTCTTCATCAATCCAACAGGTCGTTTCGTAATCGGTGGCCCAATGGGTGACTGTGGTCTAACTGGTCGTAAGATCATTGTTGATACCTACGGCGGCGCAGCTCGTCACGGTGGCGGTGCATTCTCTGGTAAAGATCCATCAAAAGTTGACCGTTCTGCAGCTTACGCAGCGCGTTATGTTGCGAAAAACATCGTTGCAGCAGGTATGGCTGACCGTTGTGAGATTCAACTGTCTTACGCTATCGGTGTTGCTGATCCTACATCTATCATGGTTGAAACGTTCGGTACTGAAAAAGTAGCGCACGAGATCATCATTGAAGCCGTTCGTCAAAACTTCGATCTACGCCCATACGGTCTTCAAGAGATGCTGAACCTTCTTCAACCTATCTACAAGCAGACTGCTGCATACGGCCACTTCGGTCGTGAAGAATTCCCTTGGGAAGCGACAGACAAAGCAGCAATCCTTGCGGACTTCGCTGGTCTAAAATAATTTAGCCACTGCGATTTGTTTCTTTAAAGCCCTTATTTCTTAGTAAGGGCTTTATTTTTATGTACTTACCGAACTTTCACTCGCCATTCCCTTCTCTAACGCCCTTCTTTACCGTTAACCACTTAGTATAAAAAGCCACTGATAATTTGTATTTTCTAGCACTACTGACAATAGTTAAGGTAACTCCTAGACGATCAAGCTCACGTTTAACCCTAATGTATTTAGTCTAAAATCATTAGTTAAATGAATGCGAGAGCAAAAACTAGGACGATTACGAGCGATTGAGCTCGACACCATAACGCTAATGTCAACCACACCACTGAGCCTTATGGAATTATAACTAGGACGTTATTTAACTAGGGGGAATTATGCCTCGTACCGTGCACCCATCGGAACTGAACAATAAAAAAGATAAGGTCAGCGATCAGGATTACGCTCGAACCATTCCTTGTAACCAAGTTAGCATTTCAGCACCCTTTCATTGGTTGTCACTAGCTCTACACGACTTCGTGAAAATGCCATTAATCAGCGCATTTTACGGCTTGTGTTTTATGGCGGCAGCCATCGCCATAGTCCAACTTGTCCAATGGCAAGGAACACACCTAGTCGTTATGCCGAGCTTGATAGTCTATATGTTGATAGGGCCTTTTCTTGCTCTAGGCCTGTATGACGCCAGCTGGGAAAGAGAAAAAGGACACAACGCTAGCCTACTGCACTCAATGAAGGCCATCACACGAAACTCAACCCATCAATGGGCCTTTGCGATTGTATTGATGGTAGCGATGATTTTCTGGATGCGAATCGCGGCGTTATTGCACGCGTTATACCCTTCTGTTCAAGGGGCTCCACTAACTGAATTCGCTCCATTCCTGATTACGGGCTCTTTAATTGGGCTAATCATCGCTAGCCTAATATTCAGTATTTCAGCGTTTTCAATTCCATTAATGATGGAGCGACGCGTTGATGTAATGAGCGCTATTTTCACTAGCTTCAATGCAGTGAAAGCAAACATCCCAGCAATGGTTGTGTGGGCGAGTATTATTTGTTCCGGTATTCTGGTGGGCTTTGCAACCTACGGCATCGGTATGATCGTCACCATGCCGCTACTTGGTTACGGTACATGGCACGCTTATCACGAGATCATCAAGAAAAAACATCACGTGTAAAGCATCGCTAGATTAACAAGCAATGTTATTATGAGGCCTTAGCTTAACGCTGAGGTCTTTTATTTGGAGTTAACAACGTTTGTCTTACACCCCACAACAACATCGCGCAAATAAGAAACTGGCGGAGTGTCTCGCTATTGCTAATCAACATTTCTCTCGTGAGTTTCCATACCCAACTATCACTTACAAATTAAGAGGTAAATCGGCAGGAAAGGCCTACCTTCAGTTAAATGAAATTAAGCTCAACCACGTGCTATTCAGCGAAAACGAAGACGCCTTTATCAACGAGGTTGTTCCTCATGAACTCGCACACTTGATCACGCATCAGGTCTTCGGACGCGTTAGACCTCATGGTAACGAGTGGAAATACGTGATGGAAAAGGTATTCAACGTACCAGCCAAAACAACCCACAGTTTTGAGATTACCTCTGTGCAAGGCAAGACCTTTGAATACCGCTGCGACTGCACCGTTTACCCACTATCAATTAGACGACATAACAAAGTCCTTCGAAATCAATCGACCTACCGATGCCAACTGTGCCAACAAACCTTAGTTTTTACAGGCACTCAACTAAGCTAATAACCGATTGATTCACTCGTTCGGATAAATCTAATAGAGAGATCTAACATTTGAGTGATAGACTGATATTTATCATACTTTTATCAGTCTTTCTCTATGCAAAAACTCACCTTAAAAGCATTTGGCCTACCTGTGTCTTTTTACTTATCAATAGTATTTGGCCTACTGGTAACCCAAAGCGTTTTCGCTGCCCCACCAAGCTCATTCTACAAAGCCAAAAAAGAAGCCGTGAAGATTTATCTCGATCATCCGACTTCGTTTTATTGTGGTTGTGATATTACTTGGAAAGACAAAAAGAAAGGTATTCCAGACCTTAATGGTTGTGGCTACCAAGTCCGAAAACAGCAGAAGCGAGCAAGTCGTATTGAGTGGGAACACGTGGTTCCCGCTTGGCAATTTGGCCACCAGCGTCAGTGCTGGCAAGACGGCGGACGCAAAAACTGTACGCGAAATGATAAAATATTTAAATCCATGGAGGCTGACCTTCATAACCTAACGCCCACGATTGGCGAGGTTAATGGTGATCGATCCAATTACAATTTCAGTCAGTGGAATGGAATAGATGGCGTGAGCTATGGTCAGTGTGAAATGCAGGTCAACTTCAAACAGCGTAAAGTTATGCCGCCTGACAGAGCAAAAGGCTCAATCGCAAGAACTTACCTATACATGAGCCAAGAGTACGGTTTTAGGCTCTCAAAGCAACAAACCAATCTGATGATGGCGTGGAACAAACAGTTTCCTGTCGATCAGTGGGAATGTACTCGTGATAAACGAATCTACGCCGTCCAAGGTAATCACAATCCATTTGTTTACCCAGCTTGCAAATAACACCACTCGCATAGCCATCTCTACCAAGCAAGAGTTTCAGCATTGCCCCTGAAACTCTTGCTCTACCCTTGTTTTTTCAACTAAAAGCATCCATGTTAGGCATAGATAAAAATACCCAAATAATCATATTTATAGGTTTACCAGCATGAGAGTCCCTCGTATCCATCACCCTGAACGCATTCATCAGTTAGGCTCACTCGCTTTAGGCGAAGATGCCGCGGGTCATGTTGGTCGTGTTCTTCGCATGAAAGAAGGCCAAGAAGTACTTCTATTTGACGGCAGTGGCGCTGAGTTCCCTGCGACAATTATTGAAGTATCAAAAAAGAACGTCACGGTTCATGTTACTGAGCGAATCGAGCGTAGCAGTGAATCTCCATTAGACTTACATTTAGGCCAAGTGATTTCACGCGGTGATAAAATGGAGTTCACGATTCAGAAATCGGTAGAGCTCGGTGTGAATACCATTACTCCGCTGATTTCAGAGCGCTGTGGCGTGAAACTTGATACCAAACGCTTTGAGAAAAAACTCGCACAATGGCAAAAGATTGCTATCGCGGCATGTGAACAGAGTGGCCGTAATACGGTTCCTGTCATTCGCCCTATCATGCAACTTGAAGCGTGGTGTAGCGAAACCAGTGAAGCGTTAAAGTTGAACCTACATCCTCGCGCAAAATACTCAATTAACACCCTTCCAGAACCCGTCAGCAAGGTGCGCCTATTAATAGGCCCTGAAGGTGGATTGTCAGCTGAAGAAATCGGCATGACAGAACAATACAAATTTGAAGAGACGCTACTCGGCCCACGTGTACTTCGTACCGAGACAGCAGCTCTAACCGCAATTACTGCCTTACAAGTCCGTTTTGGCGATCTAGGCTAGGAGAAAAAAATGATCAAACTTGGCATCGTAATGGATCCTATTTCATCCATTAACATCAAAAAAGACTCTAGCTTTGCCATGATGCTTGAAGCTCAGCGTCGTGGTTACGAAATCCATTACATGGAAATGGATGATCTACACTTAGATCAGGGCGTAGCCATTGCTGACACAAAGGTTGTAGAACTAAAAGAAGATCCAAACGGTTGGTATGAGTTCAAGTCAGAGCAGACTATCGCGCTATCTGAATTAGACGCCGTACTGATGCGTAAAGATCCTCCGTTTGATACTGAGTACATCTACGCGACTTACATTCTTGAGCGTGCTGAAGAGAACGGAGCACTGATCGTAAACAAGCCACAAAGCTTACGTGACTGTAATGAGAAGTTGTTCACTGCTTGGTTCCCTGAACTAACACCGACGACAATCGTGACTCGTAAAGCTGAGAAGATTAAAGAGTTTCGCGAGAAGCATGGTGATGTGATTCTTAAGCCGTTGGATGGCATGGGTGGCGCGTCTATCTTCCGAGTGAAGAAAGGTGATCCAAACGTATCAGTAATCATTGAAACATTGACCAACCACGGTCAAAATTACGCAATGGCACAGACTTTTGTTCCAGACATAAGTAATGGTGATAAACGTATTCTTGTGGTTGATGGTGAGCCTATGCCTTACTGCTTAGCTCGTATTCCAGCGGAAGGGGAAACGCGAGGTAACCTAGCGGCCGGTGGTACTGGTGTGGCTAGACCACTGAGTGATACTGACTGGGAAATTGCAAAAACAGTGGCTCCAACACTGAAAGAAAAAGGCTTAATCTTTGTTGGCCTTGATGTAATCGGTGACAAACTGACTGAAATAAACGTAACCAGCCCGACTTGCATTCGTGAAATCGAAGCGGCTTTTGATATTTCAGTAACCGGTAAACTGATGGACGCAATCGAACGTCGCGTTAAAGCAAAATAGCTTCCAATCGATTGGCTTAGTTTAAATAATCTAAGCTGAATCGTTCTTAGCTAAACCAATGTAATGAGCGGCACAAGCCGCTCTTTTCTCAAAGGCAGGAGGCTTTATGAATTTAACCAATCACTTTCTGGTTGCTATGCCAGGAATGAAAGATCCTTACTTTCAAAACTCTGTAATTTACCTTTGTGAACACAACAATGAAGGTGCAATGGGGTTAATGATCAATGCCCCTATTGATATAACGGTTGGAAAAATGCTGGATCAAGTCGAGATCGACTCCATAAACCCAAAATCCAATCAAGCTAGCTTAGATAAGCCAGTGTTAAACGGAGGACCGGTAGCTGAAGATAGAGGTTTCATTTTACATAAGCCAAAAGGCAACTATCAATCTAGCATCAACATGACCGATCAAATCTCTGTCACGACCTCTAAAGATATCCTTACCGTGCTCGGAACTGGAGACGAGCCAGTGCATTACTTGGTCGCATTAGGCTACGCAGGTTGGGAACCAGGGCAGCTAGAAATAGAACTCACCGAAAACTCTTGGTTAACCGTTGAAGCCGACCCTAAAGTTATCTTCGACACCCCCATTGCAGATCGTTGGAAAGTTGCCGTTCAGATGCTAGGCATTAATGTTGCGCAATTATCGGCTGATTCAGGACACGCCTAAAACCAACTCATAACAATCAATACAAACCCAACCCAACCCAACCCAACCCAACTATTTAATTCTGGAACTTTTATGTCACGGACAATTATGGCATTTGATTACGGTACAAAAAGTATCGGTAGTGCAATCGGCCAAGAGATTACTGGTACCGCAAGTCCCTTAACAGCCTTCAAGGCTAAAGATGGTATTCCGAATTGGGATGATATCGAGAAGCAAATCAAAGAATGGCAACCTAACCTGATTATCGTCGGTTTGCCAACGGATTTACACGGCAAAGATCTAGCAACCATTACTCCAAGAGCAAAGAAGTTTGCTAATCGCCTCAAAGGGCGCTTTGGTATTGATGTCGAACTTCATGATGAAAGGCTATCTACAGCAGAAGCCCGATCCGAGCTTTTTGATATGGGCGGGTATAAAGCATTAAGCAAAGGAAATGTGGATAACCAATCTGCAGTTGTTATTCTAGAGAGCTGGTTTGAAGCACAATATTTTTAACTCAGCATTAAGCGAGCAATAATTACACTCAATTCTAACCTGTAATCATATAGCGACGTAATATTAATGCGATTTATTATTAGGTTAGTGATGGCTCATATAAAACTGTTCTAATAGCCTGCTCAGTTCTAACGATAATAGTATGTAACTCAATGGAAGCTGGCGACGGTTATCCAACTAAAAATTAAATGAGAAAAGAGCGTGGTGACGCGAATGATAATTTCAGCTCCTCATAAAGGTTAAACCTTCCCCCACAGCTTGTTGTGGGGAATCTATTTACCCTCTCCTATAAAAATCAGCGGCACTAATTAACCCATATCGATTTTCACACTGCTGAGAGCTCCCATGCCATTGTCACCATCACCTCGCTTGGTTTTCAACATTAAGCGCAGATCATTAGCAGAGTCGGCACTATGAAACGCATCTTCTTCGCTGATTTTGCCCGCAACGACTAAATCATACAAAGCTTGGTCAAAGGTCTGCATCCCAATCTCTTTCGATTTAGCCATTGTCGATTTGAGTTCATGCAACTCACCACGACGAATCAGGTCCGACACTCGAGGGCTGTTCAAAAGAACCTCGAACACCCCATGACGACCATTGGCATTCTTGTCTCGAATTAATTGCTGTGCCACCACACCACGTAAGTTCATCGACAGATCAAACAAGAATTGCTCTTTTTGCTCTTTGGGAACCAAATGCAGAATACGTTCTAGTGCTTGATTAGCATTATTAGCATGCAGAGTTGCCATACATAGGTGACCAGTCTCAGCAAAAGTCATCGCGTACTCCATGGTTTCACGGCTACGGATCTCACCAATCAAGATCATGTCGGGAGCTTGGCGCAGGGAGTTCTTAAGCGCGACTTCATAACTCTCGGTGTCGAGTCCGACCTCACGCTGAGTAACAATGCACTTTCTATGCTCATGTACGAATTCAATCGGATCTTCAATCGTCAAAATATGACCAGACCGGTTAGCATTCCGGTACCCTGTCATCGTAGCCATTGAAGTTGATTTACCAGACCCCGTCGCTCCAACCACTAGCACAAGTCCGCGTTTCGCTATTGAAAGGTCTTGTAGCACATCAGGGAGTTTTAATTGTTCAAAGGTTGGAATGTTAGTCTCGATGCGTCTAATTACCGCACCAGGAAGCTCTCGTTGGAAGAAAGCACTCACACGAAAACGGCCACTATCACGCACAATCGCAAAATTAGCCTCGCGTGTTTGTTGGTATTCATCGCGTCGGTCTTGCTCCATCATCGCATCAAGCAATTGAGAGACCTGAGCCGTATTCAGCTTTTCTCCCTGAGGTCGCAGTTCACCATCAACACGAAACAGAACTGGTGCGTCCACGGTGATGTAAAGATCCGACGCTTTCTGTGAAAGCATGCCTTCAAGAATTTGATTCAACTCCATATGATTCATCCTGACTTAAAACCGTGAGGTTTCGATTTCAATCTTCTTCTCGACTTCTTCTGAATCAACTAAACCTTGGGCCATAAGCTGCTTCGCATTCTGCTCCATGGTTTGCATACCATGTGCTGCGCCAGTTTGAATAATCGAGTACATCTGTGCAACTTTATCTTCACGAATCAAGTTTCTAATTGCAGGTGTCGCCATCATAATTTCATGACAAGCCACACGACCACCGCCTACACGCTTTAACAATTTTTGAGCAATCACCGAGCGTAGTGATTCGGATAGCATTGAACGAACCATAGATTTGTCGCTGCCGGGGAACACATCAATAATACGATCTATGGTTTTAGCAGCAGAACTGGTGTGCAGCGTACCAAAAACTAGATGGCCTGTTTCTGCGGCCGTTAGCGCTAAGCTGATTGTCTCTTGGTCACGAAGTTCACCCACAAGGATAACGTCAGGGTCTTCGCGCAATGCACTGCGTAGCGCCGCTTTAAAGCTGTGGGTATCACGATGAACTTCTCGCTGGTTAACGAGGCATTTATTGTTGGTATGAACGAATTCAATCGGGTCTTCAATGGTCAGGATGTGCTTGTTATGGTTACGGTTAACATAATCAACCATCGCCGCAAGCGTCGTCGATTTACCAGAACCAGTAGGGCCAGTGACCAGCACTAACCCTTTCTCGTAGTTAGCAATCTTTTCAAAGATTTCAGGCGCGCCTAACTGACCTAAAGTTGGGATCTCTACAGGGATAGATCGAAACACAGCTGAGCAACCACGAGCTTGGTTAAAAGCATTCACACGGAAACGACCAACATTGGGCAATTCAAAAGAGAAGTCGACTTCGAGTTTCTCTTCAAACTCACCGCGCTGTGAATCGTTCATGATCTCAAAAACTAAACGATGCACATCAGCATGACTCAAAGCGGGCACTCCAAGCTTTCTTACTTCACCATCTATACGTACCATTGGAGATACACCCGCAGAAAGATGTAGATCTGATGCGTTATGCTTTACACTAAAATCTAGTAACTCGGTGATATCCATTTATTTTCCCTTAAGTAAAGTCAGCTATGAGTAGTATTCAACAAAATATCAAACAAATCACCTCACAGATTCGTAGTGCTGAACAAAAGTGCGGACGAGATCCAGAGTCCGTGCAACTTTTAGCCGTCAGCAAAACTAAACCTATTGATGCGGTTCTAGAAGCCGCACTTGGAGGCCAAATTGCCTTTGGTGAAAACTATGTCCAAGAAGGTGTTGATAAAGTAAAACACTTTTCAGAACATCATTCTAACTTAAATTTGGAGTGGCATTTTATTGGCCCAATTCAGTCCAATAAAACACGCCCAATCGCAGAAAGCTTCCAATGGGTGCATTCTGTGGATCGCGATAAAATAGCCCAAAGGCTTAATGATCAGCGACCAAGCGCCCTCCCACCTCTGCAGGTGCTTATTCAAGTGAATACCAGCGGCGAAGAATCGAAAGCTGGCACTTCAGAACAGACAGTTTTTTCACTCGCAGAGTTGATTTCGTCGCTCCCTAACCTCACTTTAAGAGGATTGATGTCGATTCCAGCAAACGTATCTGACTATCAATCACAGCTTAATGCATTCTCTCAACTGGCCGAGCTTCAACAAAAGCTAGCCGTGAAGTATCCTGACGTTGATACCCTTTCTATGGGCATGAGTGGCGATATGGATGCAGCGGTTGAGGCAGGTAGCACCATGGTTCGTATTGGTACAGCTATCTTTGGTGCGCGTGATTACGCGAAATAACAAATAATTAGTCACTAGAAATCGACGATAAATATTGATACAGCTTCGCTTGAACCGCGCAGCGACACGCTCAGGATTGTATATATGGAACATAAGAACATCGCCTTTATTGGGGCAGGAAACATGGTTCGCTCAATTGTAGCGGGCTTAGTGGCGAGTGGTTACCCAGCACAAAAAATTACTGCGACAGCGCCTTCAGACACCAGAAGATTACCGTTAGAGCAAAAATACGGAATCAATACCACCAGCGACAACATTGCCGCAGCAGAGCAAGCAGATGTTGTTGTGTTATCAGTGAAGCCACAAATGATGGCCGATGTATGTAAACCCTTACAAAGTATCGATTTTAGCAACAAACTGGTTATCTCAATTGCCGCGGGTATTAATGCGAATCGGCTCAATGAGATGTTAAACTGCAAACTGAACCTTGTGCGTGTGATGCCAAACACGCCATCACTACTTGGTAAGGGGATGAGCGGCCTTTATGCTAATTCAAAGGTCAGCCAAGGCGATAAAGACTTCGCTTCTCAGCTAATGCAAGCCGTAGGTGAAGTGAGTTGGGTTGAGCAAGAGTCAGGCATCAACAACATTATTGCGGCGGCGGGCAGTGCTCCTGCTTACTTCTTTTTGTTTATGGAAGCGATGCAAGCAGAGGCAATCAACCAAGGTTTCGACCAAGAAACCGCTCGAAAGCTAGTGCAACAGTCAGCATTGGGCGCGGCAGAGATGGTGGTAGTGAATCCAGATATTGAGTTATCAACATTGCGCGAACAGGTTACTTCAAAAGGCGGGACCACCGCAGAAGCACTGCGCACATTTAACGAACACCAACTATCAGATATCGTAGCCAAAGCGATGCAAGCGGCGGTAGCTCGAGCTGAAGAGATGGAAAAACTGTTTTAATACTCATTACTGTACAAAAGCATTGTGTCGCTCGGGTTATACCTAAGCGGCAAGTAAATCCGAAAAAGGAAACAATATGAACTCGATGAGCTTTCTGATCTCGACCGTTTTTGATCTTTACATCATGGTTGTGATCTTGCGTATCTGGCTACAAGCATCACGTGCAGATTTCTACAATCCATTCTCACAATTCATCGTAAAAGCGACGCAACCGGTTGTTGCTCCACTGCGCCGAGTTATTCCATCAATCGGCAGCCTTGATCTTGCGACGGTTGTTTTCGCTTATGTGCTGTGTGTACTTAAGTTCGTTGCTCTAAATCTGATTATCTCTGGCGGCGCGGCTGTATTTGATATTAGCTTCCTTATCTTTGGCGCACTATCTCTACTCAAAGCCGCTGGTGGCTTATTATTCTGGGTACTATTGATCCGTGCAATCCTAAGCTGGGTTAGCCAAGGCCGCAGCCCAATTGAGTACGTGTTCCATCAACTGACTGAGCCAATGTTAATACCTATTCGTCGCATCTTACCTGACATGGGTGGCTTTGACTTAAGCGTGCTGGTTCTGTTCATTGTTCTGCAATTTGCAAACTTCCTAATGGGTGACATGATTGGCCCTATTTGGTATCAGCTATAATTTAAGTACGGACACTAGGTACTTTGACGATGCCAAAAGCGGTTTGGTCCGAAGAAGACGATATTCTTCTTCGGCTCTATATCCAACCCAAAGCAAGCCGAGATAAAATTGTCGGCTTGCACGGTGAGGAACTGAAAATTGCCATTACAGCACCACCGGTTGATGGCAAAGCCAATGCCCACTTAGCGAAATACCTTGCGAAACAATTTAAGGTCGCTAAAGGGCAAATTACGATAGAAAAGGGAGAGCTCGGTCGGCACAAGCAAGTTCGAATATGCTCACCAAGCCAAATCCCAACTGAAGTCAAAGCCATCCTATGATGGCTTTTTGCTATTTATTGGAGTCATTATGCGTTTATGGATAACAACCCTACTCACCGCTCTTGTTGCCCTCCCAAGCTCGGCAGGACAGTTTAAGAATATTAAGGATGTCGAGGTTCACTACTCGGCTTTTAACTCGACATTTATAACGGCGAAGGTCGCTAAGCAATATAAGCTGAAACGAAATGGCTACTCAGCGATTCTGAACATCAGCGTATTAGACAAAGCTTCCCTAGGTAAACCTGCGACAACGGCTAAAATCACGGGAACAGCGAAGAACCTAGTAGGTAACACTCGCACACTGAACTTCCGCGAAATAAAGGAAGGTGATGCGATTTATTACCTGGCTGAGTTCCCTATAACACACGAAGAAAACATCACCTTTAATATCGATGTTAACGCAGGGTTGAAAGGCACAGGTCCACTGCGCTTCACACAAAAATTCCATATAGAAGAGTAGGTTCAACCTTCACTTTTCTGTTCACTAACTTATTAGAGCCACATCCCATGAGTAAGATTGTTTTAGCAACAGGCAACCACGGCAAAGTTCGCGAGATGGCAGATATTCTGTCTGAATTTGGTTTTGACGTTATCGCACAAAGTGAATTCAATGTTTCAGAAGTCGCTGAAACGGGAACAACTTTCATTGAAAATGCCATCATCAAGGCTCGCCATGCTGCGCAAGAAACTGGGCTACCAGCCATTGCAGACGATTCTGGCTTAGAGGTTGATCACCTTAATGGTGCACCGGGTATCTACTCTGCGCGTTACTCAGGTGAAGGAGCAACCGATAAGCAAAACATCGAAAAACTGCTTGAGGCAATGCGAGGTGTGGAAACTGAAAAGCGCACCGCTCGTTTCCACTGTGTGTTGGTACTAATGCGTCACGAAAACGATCCGACACCATTGGTATGCCACGGTAAATGGGAAGGTCGTATTCTGACTGAAGAACACGGTGAGAATGGCTTTGGCTACGATCCGGTATTCTTTGTACCTGAAGATAACTGCGCATCTGCTGAACTTGAATCAACACGTAAAAAGCAACTATCACACCGTGGTAAAGCCCTGACGTCACTATTCAAATCACTCAAGGAGCAAGCTCTGTAATGCATAATACAGCGCTAATACCACCAGCACTTAGCCTCTATGTCCACATCCCATGGTGTGTACAAAAGTGTCCGTATTGTGATTTCAACTCACACGCTCTGAAAACCGAGATTCCTGAAAAAGAGTACATCGATGCGCTACTTGAGGATCTCGATACTGATATCGAAAAGTACCAACTCAATGGCACACCTCGCCCATTGCATTCGATCTTTATTGGTGGCGGCACACCGAGTCTATTCTCTCCAGAGGGAATCGGTCGATTGCTGCAAGGCATTGAACAGCGCATTCAGTTCAAGCCAGAAATCGAAATCACCATGGAAGCCAACCCTGGCACTATTGAAGCTGAGCGTTTTGCAGGTTACCAAAAGGCAGGCATTACTCGAATCTCGGTAGGCGTACAAAGCTTTGAGCAAGAGAAGCTGGAAAGGCTTGGGCGTATTCATGGTCAAGGTGAAGCGGTCAACGCAGCTCACTTAGCACACAAGATCGGATTGAATAGTTTCAACTTAGATCTCATGCACGGCTTACCGGATCAAAGCATAGAGCAAGCATTGGCGGATCTAGATAAAGCGATCGAGCTTAATCCTCCACACTTATCTTGGTATCAACTCACCATAGAACCTAACACCATGTTCTATTACAAAACGCCAAAGCTGCCTGACGACGATGACCTTTGGGATATCTTCGACTTAGGCCATAAAAAGCTCTCAGATGCAGGTTATGTACAGTATGAAATTTCAGGCTACAGCAAGCCAGGATACCAATGCCAGCACAACCTCAACTATTGGCGCTTTGGTGACTACTTAGGTATTGGCTGTGGCTCTCATGGCAAACTAAGTTTTGCTGATGGACGCATTGTTCGCACCACAAAGGTTAAGCACCCTAGAGGCTATTTAGTGGCTTACCAGAACATGGTGAAACCTTATCTATCTGATGAGTTTGAAGTGCCGAATGAAGACCGCCCTTTTGAATTCTTTATGAACCGCTTCAGGCTAATAGAAGCGTGTCCAAAACAAGATTTCATTAATACGACTGGGCTTGATTTTGACTCGATTCAGCCAACAATAGAGTGGGCAAAAGAGCTTGGTTACTTGAATGAAACCGACACTCACTGGCAGATCACTGAAAAAGGAAAACTGTTCCTGAATGATTTGCTAGAAGCCTTTATGGCAGAAGAAGACGAATAGAGCGAAATTCGAGAAGTATTGCATAAGGGTTGGCTTTAGGGTCAACCCTTTTTATTGTAAGAACCTTTCTCGAAGCGAAGCGCTCTATAGGACGAAGTCCGTGCTCGCATCTTTCTTCTAAAAAATAGAACGACCAATTCGCTCTGAAAGCAGCTCTAGCGCCTTAGTACCAGCAAGCGAGTTACCAGAAGGATCAAGCTCTGGAGACCATACAGCAATTGTCATCTCACCCGGAACGATGGCAATAATACCGCCACCCACACCCGATTTTCCTGGCATACCAACACGATACGCAAACTCCCCCGCCCCATCGTACAAACCACATGTCGCAAGCAAAGCATTCAACTGCTTAGTTTGAACCGGCGTGATGATCTTTTTCTTAGTTTGAACCGACACACCTTTGTTCGCCAAATAGCTAAAGGTTTTCGCCAAATCCACACACGTCATTTTAAGCGCACAGGCATGAAAGTAGTTATTCAGAACAGGGATAACATCATTTTCAAAGTTACCAAATGAACGCATCAAGTAAGCGATAGCCGCATTACGATCGCTGTGCATCATTTCTGAAGCCGCAACTACCTTGTCATACACAATATGAGTATCACCCGATAGCTGACGTACAAATTCTAATAAACGGTGTCTTGGTGCTGATAGACGGCTGTGCAATAAGTCTGCCACTACAATTGCCCCCGCATTGATAAACGGGTTACGAGGAATGCCTTGCTCCATCTCAAGTTGAATCATCGAGTTAAACGCTTGGCCAGAAGGCTCCTTGCCCACTCGCTGCCAAATTTCTTCGGGTTTATAAAGCACCATCGCTAACGTCAAGCTCAACGCTTTAGAGATAGATTGCACAGAAAAAGCTTCTTCTGCATCACCCGCTTGAATCACCTCTCCTTCATTGGTGTATACCGCGATCGCCAACTTCTGGTTCGATACGCGAGCCAGTGCGGGGATGTAATCAGCGACCTTTCCCTGCCCAATTAAAGGACGAACCTCGTCTAAAATCTCGGCTAAAATAGCTTGAGTTGGTTTCATGTGTGCTTACTTCTATATTGTTATTTTTGTAGGGGGATGACTTTACTTTTTTGTCCTTAAACCTCTATCGCAATAAAAGCCTAAGGACAAAAAAGCCAACATTACAATAATGTTGGCTTTAATCAATCCCATAAAGTGTAAGGTTTAACCTAAAGCAGATTTACCTTCACTTATTTGTTTCAGAATTACTTAGTACGTTTGTACTTAATATCCCAAACGCCATGACCTAAACGGTGGCCACGAGCTTCAAACTTCGTTAGCGGACGCTCATCAGGGCGAGCAATATAATCACCATCTTCAGCGATATTTTCGAAACCAGGAGCTACGTTCATCACCTCAATCATGTGTTCTGCGTAGTTCTCCCAGTCTGTTGCCATGTGAAAAATACCAGTCTCAAGTTGAAGCTTGCCGCGAACCATTTCTGCAAACTCAGCCTTAACAATACGACGCTTGTGGTGACGAGCTTTGTGCCATGGGTCAGGGAAGAACAGTTGCAGTGTATGCAGGCTGCTATCTGGAATCATGTGTTCAAATACTTCTACGGCATCGTGACACATTACGCGCAGGTTAGTTACACCCGCATCACGCGCAGTCCCCAAACAAGCACCAACACCAGGGCTGTGAACTTCAATACCTAAGAAGTTTTTCTCTGGTGCGTTCTTTGCCATTTCAACCAGTGATGCACCCATACCGAAACCAATCTCTAGTACAACTGGGTTATCGTTGCCAAATACTTCTTTCCAGTTAAGAAGCTCTGGGGTGTAGTCGATACCCATTGTTGGCCAACATTCATTCATCGCGCTTTCTTGGCCTTTGGTTAAGCGGCCTTCGCGGCGAACAAAACTACGGATCTTACGAACCAGTTTGCCATCTTCAGTATATTCGTTAGTGGTCACTTCACTCATTGATTTTTGCCTGCACATTGATTAATCAAAGCGGGGATTATCCAAAGAATTGCCTTCGGTGCAAGTCTTTCCGTGGATAAATTCCCACACAATTTGTCTGTTTTACATCCAACGTTAAGTGTGGTGCAATTTCGCTTCTAATAATAGCAAAGCATAGAGCATGTCGTGACTCCTTTCGCAACCGCCATATTAAAGTGGTATGACGCTTACGGGCGTAAAGAACTACCTTGGCAACAGAATAAAACCGCCTACACCGTTTGGTTATCTGAAATCATGCTTCAGCAGACTCAGGTAACAACAGTGATTCCATATTACCAACGCTTTTTGGAACGCTTTCCAACGGTTATTGACCTAGCAAACGCCGAACAAGATGAGGTACTCCACTTATGGACGGGGCTTGGTTACTACGCAAGAGCTCGTAATTTGCACAAGGCTGCCAAGATTGTTGCCGAGCAATATAGTGGTGAATTTCCGCTTTCTATTGAAGAAATGAACGCACTACCGGGTATTGGACGATCTACTGCCGCTGCAGTTCTGTCTTCGGTTCATAAACTCCCTCATGCGATCCTTGATGGTAACGTCAAGCGCACCTTAGCGAGAAGCTTCGCAGTAGAAGGTTGGCCTGGGCAAAAGAAGGTTGAAAACCAACTTTGGGAACACGCAGAAGCTCATACTCCGAAGAAAGATGTCGATAAGTACAATCAAGCGATGATGGACATGGGTGCGATGGTGTGTACTCGTAGCAAACCTAAATGTACTCTGTGCCCGATTGAAAGCATGTGCGAAGCCAAGAAGCTTGATAGGCAACTCGACTTCCCGGGCAAAAAACCTAAGAAAGAAAAACCAGTAAAAGAAACATGGTTTGTGATTCTGTACCACGATAATCAAGTATGGCTTGAACAGCGTCCTCAGTCTGGTATCTGGGGAGGCTTATTCTGTTTCCCTCAAAATGAAAACGCTGAGATCGAACATCAATTAGATCTTCGTTCGATCAAAAACAATGCTAAAGATTCGATCCAAACCATGATTGCGTTTCGACATACTTTCAGCCACTACCACTTAGATATCACACCTGTACTAGTGAAATTAGATAAACAACCAGATTTGATAATGGAAGGGACTAAAGGTCTCTGGTATAACTTATCAAAACCGGAAGAAATTGGCCTAGCCGCTCCTGTGAAGCAGCTTATTGAGAGCCTACCCTTTGAACTGAACGACGACGTTTGAATCCGCGAACGCGATAAGAGGAACCACTATGAGCCGCACTGTATTTTGTGCTCGCCTTCAAAAAGATGCTGAAGGCCTAGATTTTCAACTTTACCCAGGTGACTTAGGTAAGCGTATCTTTGACAACATTTCTAAAGAAGCTTGGGGACAATGGCAAAGCAAGCAAACCATGCTTATCAATGAGAAGAAGCTAAACATGATGGATCCTGAACATCGTAAACTTCTTGAAACTGAGATGGTTAACTTCCTTTTCGAAGGTAAAGATGTCGTTATTGATGGCTACACTCCACCAAGCGAATAAGACATTTATTTAAGCAAATTTTAATGACATCATGGTTAACGCTGCGATGTCATTTTTGTATGAGGAACTATGAAAAAGCTAAGTTACTTCCTAATAGCCATGTTATTAACTGGGTGCAGTCGTGAATTTGTCGAAAACATTTATGATGTTAACTACGAACCAACCAACCGATTTGTAAGTAATTTAGCGGAGCTACCCGGTCAATTTGAAAAAGACACTGATGCACTGGATGCTTTGATTCATAGCTTTTCAGGCAACATCCAAAAACGTTGGGGCAGCAGTGAAATAAAGATGGCAGGCAAAAGTAACTATGTGAAATACATTGATAATTACTTAAGCCGTTCAGAAGTAAACTTTAGCCAAGGCCTAATCACAGTAGAAACCGTCTCCTCTACCGAACCTAAAAAACACCTCAAAAACGCAATAATCACGACACTTCTGACGCCGGATGACCCGGCCCATGTCGACCTATTTTCTTCCAAAAGCATCAAGTTAGAAGGGAAACCTTTCCTCTACAATCAGGTCGTAGATCAAGAGAAAAAGCCCATTCAATGGACATGGCGCGCTAACCAATTTGCTGACTACCTGATCGCCAATAACCTAAAAACCAAGGAAGTCGATTTCAAAAAAGCTTACTACGTTGAAATCCCAATGGTGGCCGATCACGCTAGTAAACGTCGCTATCAGTACGCCGATATCGTTAGACGAGCGTCTCAACGTTATGACATTCCTGAAGACTTGATTTACGCGATCATCAAAACAGAAAGTAGTTTTAACCCATATGCTGTGAGCTGGGCGAATGCTTATGGTCTTATGCAAGTCGTACCAAAAACTGCAGGTCGAGACGTGTTTAAACTAGTAAAGAACAAACCTGGAGAACCCACTCCTGAGTATTTATTCAATCCAGAAAACAATATTGATGCTGGCACCGCGTACTTTTACATACTCAAAAATCGTTATTTAAAAGATATAACACACCCGACAACGCTCGAGTACAGTATGATTTCAGCATACAATGGTGGCACTGGTGGGGTACTCAATACCTTCAGTAAGGACAGAAAGCGGGCGATGCGCGACCTAAACTCGCTGCAACCTAGTCAAGCGTACTGGGCACTGACAAAGAAACACCCAAACAAAGAGTCGCGTCGATACTTAGAAAAAGTAACAAAATTCAAGATAGATTTTAACCAAGGTAAAACGTAAGCCTCACTTTTGAATAAAAAAACAACTAACGAACGTTTTTTTTAATTATTTTCAAAAAAGGTGTTGACGGTTATGCAGAAAATCCGTTTAATAGCGCTCCGTTGCCCGGATAGCTCAGTCGGTAGAGCAGAGGATTGAAAATCCTCGTGTCGGTGGTTCGATTCCGCCTCCGGGCACCACAATTTGATTTGTTGGTGTCATTACTCTTTAACAGGGAGTAGCAACACGAACAAAAGCATAAAGAATTTAGTGTGCCGACTTAGCTCAGTAGGTAGAGCAACTGACTTGTAATCAGTAGGTCACCAGTTCGACTCCGGTAGTCGGCACCATTCTTTTGCCTCGATAGCTCAGTCGGTAGAGCAGCGGATTGAAAATCCGCGTGTCGGTGGTTCGATTCCGCCTCGAGGCACCATTATTTGGTACTTAGCAAATAATGGTCTTTATAGACCTGATGTTGAGACAAGTAATTCCCCTTTAGTTCAGTTGGTAGAACGGCGGACTGTTAATCCGTATGTCGCAAGTTCAAGTCTTGCAAGGGGAGCCATTTTTAAAGGACTTCATTTTATATGAGGTTTTAATTGAAGAGTTTAACTCTTTAAGCAAAGAATTTAGTGTGCCGACTTAGCTCAGTAGGTAGAGCAACTGACTTGTAATCAGTAGGTCACCAGTTCGACTCCGGTAGTCGGCACCATTCTTTTGCCTCGATAGCTCAGTCGGTAGAGCAGCGGATTGAAAATCCGCGTGTCGGTGGTTCGATTCCGCCTCGAGGCACCATTATTTAGTACTTAACAAATAATGGTCTTTAATAGACCTGATGTTGAGACAAGTAATTCCCCTTTAGTTCAGTTGGTAGAACGGCGGACTGTTAATCCGTATGTCGCAAGTTCAAGTCTTGCAAGGGGAGCCACATTCAAAAAAGCCAAGTCGAAAGACTTGGCTTTTTTTCGTTTGAGCAAAGCTAACTCTATTCGATATTAACGCCCACTCACACCAAACCTTAATAACCCCTAATCCTATAAGTTAAAAGGGCTTCCTTTCCTACCTCGACCATACCCATCACCTCATTCATTTAAACGCTCTAAACCACCTCTGAAATTAAACGTTTTTATCCATTTACCGTCACATAAAAACAAACAACATACCAGCCTGTTACTTTTTTTTCTTCGTAAATTTAATCTTCATCATATTTTGATACCTTTCTGATATCTGCCCTAAACAAGTTAGATTAAGATTCGATAAAAATACCGAATACTTATTATTGAATTGCTACGCAGGAAAATATGAAATTAAAAACGCAAGCTTACTTATTATCGGGCATCATCTTGATCGCTCTGTTAGCGCTAACTGCTACTGGTTTATGGACCTTGAGAGTCGCTAGCAACATGGACAACAAAGCTCGCGTGACAGAGTTATTTAAGAGTGCATACAGCATTCTTACTGAAGTCGAAAAAATGGCTATTGATGGCACTCTAGAAGAGCAACAGGCCAAACAACTTGCTACCCGCCTACTACGTAACAACATCTATAAAGACAATGAATATGTTTATGTTGCTGATGAAAACATGACGTTTATCGCGACGCCTCTGGATCCACAACTACACGGAACCAGCTTTAATGATTTTAAAGACGGTGATGGAAACAGTGTTGGCCAACTCATTCAACGAGTACTTGGCAATCGCACTGGCCAGATCATTGAGTACACCTGGACACAAAAGCTTCCAGACGGAACGATTGAAGAAAAGCTGTCTATTGCAGAGAAGACCCCGCATTGGGGTTGGGTTGTCGGCACCGGTATCGGGTTCAATGAAGTTAACGCTCGTTTTTGGTCTACCGCTCAATGGCAGCTATTCCTTTGTGTGGTGATTGCTGGTCTTATTCTATCGAGCCTAATTGTATCCATTAAACGCATGCTAGCGCTTCTTGGCGGCGAACCTAAAGATGTACGAGAAGCAGTACAAGCCGTAGCACAAGGTCGAATTCAAACCTCTTTCGAAACTCAGGCAACTGACGGCAGTATTTACCAGGCCGTACAACAAATGAGTAAATCACTGGCTGAGCTCGTATCAAACCTAAATACTTCTATGCTGGCATTAAGAGGGGAATTACAACGTGTAGAAGATCGTGCAGGGTCAATCGCTCAATTGACAGAGACTCAGCAGCAATCAACGGAGATGATCGCGACAGCAATGACCGAGATGGCCTCTTCTGCCAGCCATGTTGCAGACTCAGCGAGCGATACTGCACGTAATACTGATGAGGCAGACAAACAGAGCCAACATACTCAACGCCTAATTCACAATACGGTGGACAATATTCAAGGCTTAGCGGGCCAGCTAAGTACAGCAAGTGAAGCTGTCTCTAACCTAGACAGCGATGTGAACAATATTGTGAAAGTACTCGACGTTATCGGTGACATTGCAGAGCAGACTAACCTCTTAGCACTTAATGCAGCCATCGAAGCGGCTCGAGCCGGTGAACAAGGCCGTGGGTTTGCGGTTGTTGCTGACGAAGTTCGCAACCTCGCAGGTCGAACGCAATCAAGCACAAAAGAAATCCAGCTAATGATCAATAACCTTCAAGAAGGATCCCGTAATGCAATTCAAACTATGGAAGTGTGTGCGGCAACCAGTGAGAGCACAGTGAAAGAGTCTCAAAGCGCCTCTGAAGCGCTACAACAGATTGTTATCGCTCTAGCGTCTATATCCTCAATGGGGCATGAGATAGCGACAGCAGCCGCTGAGCAGACCCAGGTAGGCGATGATATTTCGAAGCGTATCAACATGATCGAAGAAAGTGGCAACCAATTAAGCAGTGTAGTAACAGAAAGTCACAACAGCACCCAAACACTCGCCTCTCTTTCTAACGAATTAGAAGCTTGGGTTAATAGATTTGAAGTAAGACACTAAGCTCTCAGAAAAACTCTTAAATAAAAACGCACGTTTCCATACGTGCTTTTTTTATTTCAGCACCCATTCAGTGTAGTTAACCGTACTTTCGTGATCTTTTAGGGCATGCTAGATCTAGGTTTTTCGTCCTAAATGAACAAAAACAACCCACTAAGTATAGAAAAACATCAAACAATACTTTTTTTGCAATTTAGTGTTGACCCAGAACGCGAAAACACGTTTAATACACCTCGTTGCCCGGATAGCTCAGTCGGTAGAGCAGCGGATTGAAAATCCGCGTGTCGGTGGTTCGATTCCGCCTCCGGGCACCACAATTTATTTGTTGGTGTCTTAGACAGCAACAGCAAAGCACAAAGAAATATTATGTGCCGACTTAGCTCAGTAGGTAGAGCAACTGACTTGTAATCAGTAGGTCACCAGTTCGACTCCGGTAGTCGGCACCATTTCTTTAAAGCTTTAAGAACAATTCCCCTTTAGTTCAGTTGGTAGAACGGCGGACTGTTAATCCGTATGTCGCAAGTTCAAGTCTTGCAAGGGGAGCCAATTTAATCATCAAGCATAAGCTTTTTGGTTCATAATGCCGACTTAGCTCAGTAGGTAGAGCAACTGACTTGTAATCAGTAGGTCACCAGTTCGATTCCGGTAGTCGGCACCATTCTCTTGATTAGAGACTAAATAATCAATTCCCCTTTAGTTCAGTTGGTAGAACGGCGGACTGTTAATCCGTATGTCGCAAGTTCAAGTCTTGCAAGGGGAGCCAATTAAAAAAAGCCGCATCATTGATGCGGCTTTTTTGCATCTGAAGATCCTAACTTTCTCTATAGACACACCTTACCTTTCTAATACCTAATGCAGTTCATAGTTCAGCAGTTCCAATATTCTTCTAAAAGAGCCAGTTTTGCTCTTTAATTCCCTTTAAGATCATGTAACGACACATACACATAAAAGGTCAACCATAAAGGACTTTCAGCCTGTTTTATCTATAAATATCTCTATTAAACAGACCTAATGATAAGTATAGAAATGAAAGACCTAATAGTGAATCAAATAAGCTCTAGAGAGCCTCTAGTGGTTGTTTAAATTGAAGTGGCATACAATTACTCTTTATCAAAACTATCTACTACGATCGCTCCCATAGACGCAGGCATGGAAATAACGATCACCCTTTTGATCGATACTATTGGATCGCTTAATAGAGGCAGCTTATCCAAACAAGTTAGAACCAAAGCAACAACCAATGCTGTCATCACATAAGCAATAACGATTCTGAACACAAACACAGGGATACGAGCGACAACATCCTTTTGGAAGACGCTCTCATAAGTATAAAAGCCTAGAAACACAGCGGACAATAAAAACAACAACAGTAAATTAGCAGCCGGTAAGGTCTCCCCTAACTTCCACGCCTCTTCAGAAAAAGAAATAGGTACAGCCAAAGCAAAAGACCCAACAAAGATTTGGCTCGCATCTTCGAAGTTAAAGCTTAATTTCATAGAACTACCTTTAGGCTGTGGAATACCCCTAGTTACCAAAATCATCATCAAGCTATAAACTCATGATCGTGGGAAGTTTCTGATTTACCAGTTAACAAAAATAACTTTGCGTAGCTTTATACTAAACGCATTGACCAAAATATAACTTGAACTAATAAGCAATTATATACTCATATTGACGTTTGCTTTTAAGATGAGAAAAGATTTGACCAGCAGAGACTAAGGTTAAAAATAGGAATACGCACACGAGCAATCAAACAGCAACAGTTCGAATATGCCTACCTCTTGCTCTGCTTTCCCTAATCGTGAATAGGAGAAGCGGTCGCTGTCCCTTGGGGCATTATCTCCAGCAAATATCAAATGCAACAAAAAAGGAAGGCATGCTGGTGTGATAATGGTGGTGCAGGATGACTAATTGAAGATACTGGCTATACAGTTTCTAATGCTAGTATCATCAAACTCCCGCCATATTCACCTGTTCTGAATTACATAGAACAGGTATGGAGTTGGCTCCGTCAAAATGAAGTAGCAAACAGGTGCTTCGAAAACTATGACGATATCGTAGAGACATTATGTAGAGCGTGGAATAGGTTTTGTGAAGATAAAAGCAGAGTCATCTCACTCTGCTTTAGAGATTGGCTAAGACTGATAAGCTAATTAACGGAATTGGTATTACCTAGATAGCTATTATAGATTTCTGGCAGCTGCTTGACCAAAAGGCAATACACCATTATTTAGATAAAAAAAGCCTCGCTATTTCTAGCGAGGCTTCTTAATAAGTGGCGGAGTGGACGGGACTCGAACCCGCGACCCCCGGCGTGACAGGCCGGTATTCTAACCAACTGAACTACCACTCCGCAGTGTCTATTCAGCATAAAGCAAATTAAGTCTGACGATGTCCTACTCTCACATGGGGAAGCCCCACACTACCATCGGCGCTATTGTGTTTCACTACTGAGTTCGGCATGGAATCAGGTGGGTCCACAATGCTATGGTCGTCAAACAAATCCTGTTGTTAATTTGACTAATCAAATCAACTAAATAGTGGTGCTGATACCCAGACTCGAACTGGGGACCTCACCCTTACCAAGGGTGCGCTCTACCGGGCTGAGCTATATCAGCAATTTAAGAAGCGTTTAAACGATTCTAAAAATTTGGAGCCTGGCGATGTCCTACTCTCACATGGGGAAGCCCCACACTACCATCGGCGCTATTGTGTTTCACTACTGAGTTCGGCATGGAATCAGGTGGGTCCACAATGCTATGGTCGCCAAGCAAATTCTGTTTAATTGACGCCTCAGCGACAATTAATAATTCGGAAAACTGATTTAAAAGTCTATCTCTTCAAACTCATTCAAGCGTTTGGTATTGCTTTGAGTCCACAAAACCCCTTGGGTGTTGTATGGTTAAGCCTCACGGGCAATTAGTACAGGTTAGCTCAATGCCTCGCAGCACTTACACACCCTGCCTATCAACGTCGTAGTCTACGACAACCCTTTAGGACACTTATAGTGCCAGGGAAAACTCATCTCAAGGCTCGCTTCGCGCTTAGATGCTTTCAGCGCTTATCGATTCCGAACGTAGCTACCGGGCAATGCCATTGGCATGACAACCCGAACACCAGAGGTTCGTCCACTCCGGTCCTCTCGTACTAGGAGCAGCCCCTTTCAATTTTCCAACGCCCACGGCAGATAGGGACCGAACTGTCTCACGACGTTCTAAACCCAGCTCGCGTACCACTTTAAATGGCGAACAGCCATACCCTTGGGACCGACTTCAGCCCCAGGATGTGATGAGCCGACATCGAGGTGCCAAACACCGCCGTCGATATGAACTCTTGGGCGGTATCAGCCTGTTATCCCCGGAGTACCTTTTATCCGTTGAGCGATGGCCCTTCCATTCAGAACCACCGGATCACTATGACCTGCTTTCGCACCTGCTCGAATTGTCATTCTCGCAGTCAAGCGGGCTTATGCCATTGCACTAACCACACGATGTCCAACCGTGTTTAGCCCACCTTCGTGCTCCTCCGTTACTCTTTGGGAGGAGACCGCCCCAGTCAAACTACCCACCAGGCACTGTCCGTAACCCCGATTCAGGGGCCAACGTTAGAACATCAAAACTACAAGGGTGGTATTTCAAGGACGACTCCATCACATCTAGCGACGCAATTTCATAGTCTCCCACCTATCCTACACATGTAGGTTCAATGTTCAGTGCCAAGCTGTAGTAAAGGTTCACGGGGTCTTTCCGTCTAGCCGCGGGTACACTGCATCTTCACAGCGATTTCAATTTCACTGAGTCTCGGGTGGAGACAGCGTGGCCATCATTACGCCATTCGTGCAGGTCGGAACTTACCCGACAAGGAATTTCGCTACCTTAGGACCGTTATAGTTACGGCCGCCGTTTACCGGGGCTTCGATCAAGAGCTTCGACCGAAGTCTAACCCCATCAATTAACCTTCCGGCACCGGGCAGGCGTCACACCGTATACGTCATCTTACGATTTTGCACAGTGCTGTGTTTTTAATAAACAGTTGCAGCCACCTGGTATCTGCGACTCTCGTCTGCTCCATCCGCAAGGGACTTCACTGATAAGAGCGTACCTTCTCCCGAAGTTACGGTACCATTTTGCCTAGTTCCTTCACCCGAGTTCTCTCAAGCGCCTTGGTATTCTCTACCCGACCACCTGTGTCGGTTTGGGGTACGATTCCTTACAATCTGAAGCTTAGAGGCTTTTCCTGGAAGCATGGCATCAATGACTTCACACCCGTAGGTGCTCGACATCGTATCTCAGCGTTAAGAAAGTCCGGATTTACCTAAACCTTCCGCCTACGTACTTGAACCTGGACAACCGTCGCCAGGCCCACCTAGCCTTCTCCGTCCCCCCATCGCAATTGTAAGAAGTACGGGAATATTAACCCGTTTCCCATCGACTACGCCTTTCGGCCTCGCCTTAGGAGTCGACTTACCCTGCCCCGATTAACGTTGGACAGGAACCCTTGGTCTTCCGGCGAGGGAGTTTTTCACTCCCTTTATCGTTACTCATGTCAGCATTCGCACTTCTGATACCTCCAGCAGCCCTTACAGACCACCTTCAACGGCTTACAGAACGCTCCCCTACCCCACGCACCCTAAGGTACGTAGCCGCAGCTTCGGTGTATAGCTTAGCCCCGTTACATCTTCCGCGCAGGCCGACTCGACCAGTGAGCTATTACGCTTTCTTTAAATGATGGCTGCTTCTAAGCCAACATCCTGGCTGTCTGAGCCTTCCCACATCGTTTCCCACTTAGCTATACTTTGGGACCTTAGCTGGCGGTCTGGGTTGTTTCCCTCTCCACGACGGACGTTAGCACCCGCCGTGTGTCTCCCGGATAGTACTTACTGGTATTCGGAGTTTGCAAAGGGTTGGTAAGTCGGGATGACCCCCTAGCCTTAACAGTGCTCTACCCCCAGTAGTATTCGTCCGAGGCGCTACCTAAATAGCTTTCGGGGAGAACCAGCTATCTCCAGGTTTGATTGGCCTTTCACCCCTAGCCACAAGTCATCCGCTAATTTTTCAACATTAGTCGGTTCGGTCCTCCAGTTGATGTTACTCAACCTTCAACCTGCCCATGGCTAGATCACCTGGTTTCGGGTCTAATCCTAGCAACTGTACGCCCAGTTAAGACTCGGTTTCCCTACGGCTCCCCTAAACGGTTAACCTTGCTACTAAAATTAAGTCGCTGACCCATTATACAAAAGGTACGCAGTCACACCACGAAGGTGCTCCTACTGCTTGTACGTACACGGTTTCAGGTTCTATTTCACTCCCCTCACAGGGGTTCTTTTCGCCTTTCCCTCACGGTACTGGTTCACTATCGGTCAGTCAGTAGTATTTAGCCTTGGAGGATGGTCCCCCCATATTCAGACAGGATATCACGTGTCCCGCCTTACTCGATTTCACTGATGATGATGTGTCGGTTACGGGGCTATCACCCTTTACTGCGCCACTTTCCAGAGGCTTCACCTGCATCATTAAAAGCTTAAGGGCTAATCCAATTTCGCTCGCCGCTACTTTCGGAATCTCGGTTGATTTCTCTTCCTCGGGGTACTTAGATGTTTCAGTTCCCCCGGTTTGCCTCCTGTTGCTATGTATTCACAACAAGATACGTGCTTATGCACGTGGGTTTCCCCATTCAGAAATCCCAGACTCAAAAGGTTATTACTACCTAATCTGGGCTTATCGCAAGTTATTACGTCTTTCATCGCCTCTGACTGCCAAGGCATCCACCGTGTACGCTTAGTCACTTAACCATACAACCCGAAGAAGTTTCGTGTTGATGTCAAATCACCAAGGTTTTTGGTTGTCATCAAGAAGGGTTAATTCTTGATGACTGTTTGCCGGACTCAATTTACTTTTTGTTTCCACTTTTTAATAAAAAGTAGAATCAAAAAATGAACAATCATTGCTGATCATTCGAATACAAGACACTTGAATGTGTTTGTTGTGTTTATGCTGTTCTTATTAAATAAGAGCAGATAAACATTGAGAACTTTTAAATTTGATTAACTTAATCACAGCCTTGAGCTGTTTGATTTCACTTTTTAAAGTGAAAACCAATTAAGTAATCAGTCAGCTTTCCAAATTGTTAAAGAGCATAAAGCAAAAAGCTTTAATCAATAACTTACGTTATTAATTAAAGCTCTGGCTTTAACTAAATCTAAACCATCAATCTGTGTGGACACTCATCGTCAATATCTTCGTATAAGGAGGTGATCCAGCCCCAGGTTCCCCTAGGGCTACCTTGTTACGACTTCACCCCAGTCATGAACCACAAAGTGGTAAGCGTCCTCCCGAAGGTTAGACTACCTACTTCTTTTGCAGCCCACTCCCATGGTGTGACGGGCGGTGTGTACAAGGCCCGGGAACGTATTCACCGTGACATTCTGATTCACGATTACTAGCGATTCCGACTTCATGGAGTCGAGTTGCAGACTCCAATCCGGACTACGACGCACTTTTTGGGATTCGCTTACCATCGCTGGCTCGCTGCCCTCTGTATGCGCCATTGTAGCACGTGTGTAGCCCTACTCGTAAGGGCCATGATGACTTGACGTCGTCCCCACCTTCCTCCGGTTTATCACCGGCAGTCTCCCTGGAGTTCCCGACATTACTCGCTGGCAAACAAGGATAAGGGTTGCGCTCGTTGCGGGACTTAACCCAACATTTCACAACACGAGCTGACGACAGCCATGCAGCACCTGTCTCAGAGCTCCCGAAGGCACTCCTGCGTCTCCGCTGGATTCTCTGGATGTCAAGAGTAGGTAAGGTTCTTCGCGTTGCATCGAATTAAACCACATGCTCCACCGCTTGTGCGGGCCCCCGTCAATTCATTTGAGTTTTAATCTTGCGACCGTACTCCCCAGGCGGTCTACTTAACGCGTTAGCTCCGAAAGCCACGGCTCAAGGCCACAACCTCCAAGTAGACATCGTTTACGGCGTGGACTACCAGGGTATCTAATCCTGTTTGCTCCCCACGCTTTCGCATCTGAGTGTCAGTATCTGTCCAGGGGGCCGCCTTCGCCACTGGTATTCCTTCAGATCTCTACGCATTTCACCGCTACACCTGAAATTCTACCCCCCTCTACAGTACTCTAGTTCACCAGTTTCAAATGCAGTTCCGAGGTTGAGCCCCGGGCTTTCACATCTGACTTAATGAACCACCTGCATGCGCTTTACGCCCAGTAATTCCGATTAACGCTCGCACCCTCCGTATTACCGCGGCTGCTGGCACGGAGTTAGCCGGTGCTTCTTCTGTTGCTAACGTCAAGAGATAGCGCTATTAACGCTACCCCCTTCCTCACAACTGAAAGTACTTTACAACCCGAAGGCCTTCTTCATACACGCGGCATGGCTGCATCAGGCTTGCGCCCATTGTGCAATATTCCCCACTGCTGCCTCCCGTAGGAGTCTGGACCGTGTCTCAGTTCCAGTGTGGCTGATCATCCTCTCAGACCAGCTAGGGATCGTCGCCTTGGTGAGCCATTACCTCACCAACTAGCTAATCCCACCTAGGCATATCTTGACGCGAGAGGCCCGAAGGTCCCCCTCTTTGGCCCGTAGGCATCATGCGGTATTAGCCATCGTTTCCAATGGTTATCCCCCACATCAAGGCAATTTCCTAGGCATTACTCACCCGTCCGCCGCTCGACGCCCATTAACGCACCCGAAGGATTGTTAGTGTCGTTTCCGCTCGACTTGCATGTGTTAGGCCTGCCGCCAGCGTTCAATCTGAGCCATGATCAAACTCTTCAATTTAAAGTTTTGATTACCTAAATTAATAGGTGTGACTCAACGAATACTGACTTCAAAACTATTCTTTATAAATAAAGAGTGTAATTTTAAAGCTATTATCTTTCCAACAGAAAGATAATGAATTGACTGTGCTCTTTTTGGTTTTCACTTTAAAAAGTAAAATCAAACAGCTCAAGGCTGTACCAAATTGAATTGGTCACTCAGTTCATTGAAATCAATTTGTTACCGAAGTAACTGTTACTACCTAAGTAATAACGTTTTGATATTCATCAACGAGTGCCCACACAGATTGATAGGTTTAAATTGTTAAAGAGCGTGTTCTCTAAAAAGAGAACGCTTTCAGTGCCTTAGCACGTAAGCAGGACGCGTATAATACGCTTTCCACTTTGAAAGTCAACATAAAACACTAAGAAAACTTAGAACTCTATGGTGACTTGTCTACTAAGTAGACAAAGTCGAACTTTTTGTCTTCACTTTTAAAAAGTGAAAACATAAATAAGAGCCTGGCGATGTCCTACTCTCACATGGGGAAACCCCACACTACCATCGGCGCTATTGTGTTTCACTACTGAGTTCGGCATGGAATCAGGTGGGTCCACAATGCTATGGTCGCCAAGCAAATTTGGTTAATTGACGCCTCAGCGACAATTAATAATTCGGAAAACTGATTTAAAAGTCTATCTCTTCAAACTCATTCAAGCGTTTGGTATTGCTTTGAGTCCACAAAACCCCTTGGGTGTTGTATGGTTAAGCCTCACGGGCAATTAGTACAGGTTAGCTCAATGCCTCGCAGCACTTACACACCCTGCCTATCAACGTCGTAGTCTACGACAACCCTTTAGGACACTTATAGTGCCAGGGAAAACTCATCTCAAGGCTCGCTTCGCGCTTAGATGCTTTCAGCGCTTATCGATTCCGAACGTAGCTACCGGGCAATGCCATTGGCATGACAACCCGAACACCAGAGGTTCGTCCACTCCGGTCCTCTCGTACTAGGAGCAGCCCCTTTCAATTTTCCAACGCCCACGGCAGATAGGGACCGAACTGTCTCACGACGTTCTAAACCCAGCTCGCGTACCACTTTAAATGGCGAACAGCCATACCCTTGGGACCGACTTCAGCCCCAGGATGTGATGAGCCGACATCGAGGTGCCAAACACCGCCGTCGATATGAACTCTTGGGCGGTATCAGCCTGTTATCCCCGGAGTACCTTTTATCCGTTGAGCGATGGCCCTTCCATTCAGAACCACCGGATCACTATGACCTGCTTTCGCACCTGCTCGAATTGTCATTCTCGCAGTCAAGCGGGCTTATGCCATTGCACTAACCACACGATGTCCAACCGTGTTTAGCCCACCTTCGTGCTCCTCCGTTACTCTTTGGGAGGAGACCGCCCCAGTCAAACTACCCACCAGGCACTGTCCGTAACCCCGATTCAGGGGCCAACGTTAGAACATCAAAACTACAAGGGTGGTATTTCAAGGACGACTCCATCACATCTAGCGACGCAATTTCATAGTCTCCCACCTATCCTACACATGTAGGTTCAATGTTCAGTGCCAAGCTGTAGTAAAGGTTCACGGGGTCTTTCCGTCTAGCCGCGGGTACACTGCATCTTCACAGCGATTTCAATTTCACTGAGTCTCGGGTGGAGACAGCGTGGCCATCATTACGCCATTCGTGCAGGTCGGAACTTACCCGACAAGGAATTTCGCTACCTTAGGACCGTTATAGTTACGGCCGCCGTTTACCGGGGCTTCGATCAAGAGCTTCGACCGAAGTCTAACCCCATCAATTAACCTTCCGGCACCGGGCAGGCGTCACACCGTATACGTCATCTTACGATTTTGCACAGTGCTGTGTTTTTAATAAACAGTTGCAGCCACCTGGTATCTGCGACTCTCGTCTGCTCCATCCGCAAGGGACTTCACTGATAAGAGCGTACCTTCTCCCGAAGTTACGGTACCATTTTGCCTAGTTCCTTCACCCGAGTTCTCTCAAGCGCCTTGGTATTCTCTACCCGACCACCTGTGTCGGTTTGGGGTACGATTCCTTACAATCTGAAGCTTAGAGGCTTTTCCTGGAAGCATGGCATCAATGACTTCACACCCGTAGGTGCTCGACATCGTATCTCAGCGTTAGTAGCGGTCCGGATTTACCTAAACCACCCGCCTACATACTTGAACCTGGACAACCGTCGCCAGGCCCACCTAGCCTTCTCCGTCCCCCCATCGCAATTGTAAGAAGTACGGGAATATTAACCCGTTTCCCATCGACTACGCCTTTCGGCCTCGCCTTAGGAGTCGACTTACCCTGCCCCGATTAACGTTGGACAGGAACCCTTGGTCTTCCGGCGAGGGAGTTTTTCACTCCCTTTATCGTTACTCATGTCAGCATTCGCACTTCTGATACCTCCAGCAGCCCTTACAGACCACCTTCAACGGCTTACAGAACGCTCCCCTACCCCACGCACCCTAAGGTACGTAGCCGCAGCTTCGGTGTATAGCTTAGCCCCGTTACATCTTCCGCGCAGGCCGACTCGACCAGTGAGCTATTACGCTTTCTTTAAATGATGGCTGCTTCTAAGCCAACATCCTGGCTGTCTGAGCCTTCCCACATCGTTTCCCACTTAGCTATACTTTGGGACCTTAGCTGGCGGTCTGGGTTGTTTCCCTCTCCACGACGGACGTTAGCACCCGCCGTGTGTCTCCCGGATAGTACTTACTGGTATTCGGAGTTTGCAAAGGGTTGGTAAGTCGGGATGACCCCCTAGCCTTAACAGTGCTCTACCCCCAGTAGTATTCGTCCGAGGCGCTACCTAAATAGCTTTCGGGGAGAACCAGCTATCTCCAGGTTTGATTGGCCTTTCACCCCTAGCCACAAGTCATCCGCTAATTTTTCAACATTAGTCGGTTCGGTCCTCCAGTTGATGTTACTCAACCTTCAACCTGCCCATGGCTAGATCACCTGGTTTCGGGTCTAATCCTAGCAACTGTACGCCCAGTTAAGACTCGGTTTCCCTACGGCTCCCCTAAACGGTTAACCTTGCTACTAAAATTAAGTCGCTGACCCATTATACAAAAGGTACGCAGTCACACCACGAAGGTGCTCCTACTGCTTGTACGTACACGGTTTCAGGTTCTATTTCACTCCCCTCACAGGGGTTCTTTTCGCCTTTCCCTCACGGTACTGGTTCACTATCGGTCAGTCAGTAGTATTTAGCCTTGGAGGATGGTCCCCCCATATTCAGACAGGATATCACGTGTCCCGCCTTACTCGATTTCACTGATGATGATGTGTCGGTTACGGGGCTATCACCCTTTACTGCGCCACTTTCCAGAGGCTTCACCTGCATCATTAAAAGCTTAAGGGCTAATCCAATTTCGCTCGCCGCTACTTTCGGAATCTCGGTTGATTTCTCTTCCTCGGGGTACTTAGATGTTTCAGTTCCCCCGGTTTGCCTCCTGTTGCTATGTATTCACAACAAGATACGTGCTTATGCACGTGGGTTTCCCCATTCAGAAATCCCAGACTCAAAAGGTTATTACTACCTAATCTGGGCTTATCGCAAGTTATTACGTCTTTCATCGCCTCTGACTGCCAAGGCATCCACCGTGTACGCTTAGTCACTTAACCATACAACCCGAAGAAGTTTCGTGTTGATGTCAAATCACCAAGGTTTTTGGTTGTCATCAAAGAAGGGTTAATTCTTGATGACTGTTTGCCGGACTCAATTTACTTTTTGTTTCCACTTTTTAATAAAAAGTAGAATCAAAAAATGAACAATCATTTCTGATTATTCGAATACAAGACACTTGAATGTGTTTGTTGTGTTTATACTGTTCTTATTAAATAAGAGCAGATAAACATTGAGAACTTTTAAATTTGATTAACTTAACCACAGCCTTGAGCTGTTTGATTTCACTTTTTAAAGTGAAAACCAATTAAGTAATCAGTCAGCTTTCCAAATTGTTAAAGAGCTTGATTCAACTTCTATTAAAAGAAGGGAACCATTTTTAAAGATTCTTAGGGAAAAACCCTTAAAGATGGTGGAGCTATGCGGGATCGAACCGCAGACCTCCTGCGTGCAAGGCAGGCGCTCTCCCAGCTGAGCTATAGCCCCATCTAGGTCGATATTGGTGGGTCTGAGTGGACTTGAACCACCGACCTCCCGCTTATCAGGCGAGCGCTCTAACCAGCTGAGCTACAGACCCAATATCGTCTCTTAACTTTTCTAAACCTAATCAATCTGTGTGGACACTCATCGTCAATATCTTCGTATAAGGAGGTGATCCAGCCCCAGGTTCCCCTAGGGCTACCTTGTTACGACTTCACCCCAGTCATGAACCACAAAGTGGTAAGCGTCCTCCCGAAGGTTAGACTACCTACTTCTTTTGCAGCCCACTCCCATGGTGTGACGGGCGGTGTGTACAAGGCCCGGGAACGTATTCACCGTGACATTCTGATTCACGATTACTAGCGATTCCGACTTCATGGAGTCGAGTTGCAGACTCCAATCCGGACTACGACGCACTTTTTGGGATTCGCTTACCATCGCTGGCTCGCTGCCCTCTGTATGCGCCATTGTAGCACGTGTGTAGCCCTACTCGTAAGGGCCATGATGACTTGACGTCGTCCCCACCTTCCTCCGGTTTATCACCGGCAGTCTCCCTGGAGTTCCCGACATTACTCGCTGGCAAACAAGGATAAGGGTTGCGCTCGTTGCGGGACTTAACCCAACATTTCACAACACGAGCTGACGACAGCCATGCAGCACCTGTCTCAGAGCTCCCGAAGGCACTCCTGCGTCTCCGCTGGATTCTCTGGATGTCAAGAGTAGGTAAGGTTCTTCGCGTTGCATCGAATTAAACCACATGCTCCACCGCTTGTGCGGGCCCCCGTCAATTCATTTGAGTTTTAATCTTGCGACCGTACTCCCCAGGCGGTCTACTTAACGCGTTAGCTCCGAAAGCCACGGCTCAAGGCCACAACCTCCAAGTAGACATCGTTTACGGCGTGGACTACCAGGGTATCTAATCCTGTTTGCTCCCCACGCTTTCGCATCTGAGTGTCAGTATCTGTCCAGGGGGCCGCCTTCGCCACTGGTATTCCTTCAGATCTCTACGCATTTCACCGCTACACCTGAAATTCTACCCCCCTCTACAGTACTCTAGTTCACCAGTTTCAAATGCAGTTCCGAGGTTGAGCCCCGGGCTTTCACATCTGACTTAATGAACCACCTGCATGCGCTTTACGCCCAGTAATTCCGATTAACGCTCGCACCCTCCGTATTACCGCGGCTGCTGGCACGGAGTTAGCCGGTGCTTCTTCTGTTGCTAACGTCAAGAGATAGCGCTATTAACGCTACCCCCTTCCTCACAACTGAAAGTACTTTACAACCCGAAGGCCTTCTTCATACACGCGGCATGGCTGCATCAGGCTTGCGCCCATTGTGCAATATTCCCCACTGCTGCCTCCCGTAGGAGTCTGGACCGTGTCTCAGTTCCAGTGTGGCTGATCATCCTCTCAGACCAGCTAGGGATCGTCGCCTTGGTGAGCCATTACCTCACCAACTAGCTAATCCCACCTAGGCATATCTTGACGCGAGAGGCCCGAAGGTCCCCCTCTTTGGCCCGTAGGCATCATGCGGTATTAGCCATCGTTTCCAATGGTTATCCCCCACATCAAGGCAATTTCCTAGGCATTACTCACCCGTCCGCCGCTCGACGCCCATTAACGCACCCGAAGGATTGTTAGTGTCGTTTCCGCTCGACTTGCATGTGTTAGGCCTGCCGCCAGCGTTCAATCTGAGCCATGATCAAACTCTTCAATTTAAAGTTTTGATTACCTAAATTAATAGGTGTGACTCAACGAATACTGACTTCAAAACTATTCTTTATAAATAAAGAGTGTAATTTTAAAGCTATTATCTTTCCAACAGAAAGATAATGAATTGACTGTGCTCTTTTTGGTTTTCACTTTAAAAAGTAAAATCAAACAGCTCAAGGCTGTACCAAATTGAATTGGTCACTCAGTTCATTGAAATCAATTTGTTACCGAAGTAACTGTTACTACCTAAGTAATAACGTTTTGATATTCATCAACGAGTGCCCACACAGATTGATAGGTTTAAATTGTTAAAGAGCGTGTTCTCTAAAAAGAGAACGCTTTCAGTGCCTTAGCACGTAAGCAGGACGCGTATAATACGCTTTCCACTTTGAAAGTCAACATAAAACACTAAGAAAACTTAGAACTCTATGGTGACTTGTCTACTAAGTAGACAAAGTCGAACTTTTTGTCTTCACTTTTAAAAAGTGAAAACATAAATAAGAGCCTGGCGATGTCCTACTCTCACATGGGGAAACCCCACACTACCATCGGCGCTATTGTGTTTCACTACTGAGTTCGGCATGGAATCAGGTGGGTCCACAATGCTATGGTCGCCAAGCAAATTTGGTTAATTGACGCCTCAGCGACAATTAATAATTCGGAAAACTGATTTAAAAGTCTATCTCTTCAAACTCATTCAAGCGTTTGGTATTGCTTTGAGTCCACAAAACCCCTTGGGTGTTGTATGGTTAAGCCTCACGGGCAATTAGTACAGGTTAGCTCAATGCCTCGCAGCACTTACACACCCTGCCTATCAACGTCGTAGTCTACGACAACCCTTTAGGACACTTATAGTGCCAGGGAAAACTCATCTCAAGGCTCGCTTCGCGCTTAGATGCTTTCAGCGCTTATCGATTCCGAACGTAGCTACCGGGCAATGCCATTGGCATGACAACCCGAACACCAGAGGTTCGTCCACTCCGGTCCTCTCGTACTAGGAGCAGCCCCTTTCAATTTTCCAACGCCCACGGCAGATAGGGACCGAACTGTCTCACGACGTTCTAAACCCAGCTCGCGTACCACTTTAAATGGCGAACAGCCATACCCTTGGGACCGACTTCAGCCCCAGGATGTGATGAGCCGACATCGAGGTGCCAAACACCGCCGTCGATATGAACTCTTGGGCGGTATCAGCCTGTTATCCCCGGAGTACCTTTTATCCGTTGAGCGATGGCCCTTCCATTCAGAACCACCGGATCACTATGACCTGCTTTCGCACCTGCTCGAATTGTCATTCTCGCAGTCAAGCGGGCTTATGCCATTGCACTAACCACACGATGTCCAACCGTGTTTAGCCCACCTTCGTGCTCCTCCGTTACTCTTTGGGAGGAGACCGCCCCAGTCAAACTACCCACCAGGCACTGTCCGTAACCCCGATTCAGGGGCCAACGTTAGAACATCAAAACTACAAGGGTGGTATTTCAAGGACGACTCCATCACATCTAGCGACGCAATTTCATAGTCTCCCACCTATCCTACACATGTAGGTTCAATGTTCAGTGCCAAGCTGTAGTAAAGGTTCACGGGGTCTTTCCGTCTAGCCGCGGGTACACTGCATCTTCACAGCGATTTCAATTTCACTGAGTCTCGGGTGGAGACAGCGTGGCCATCATTACGCCATTCGTGCAGGTCGGAACTTACCCGACAAGGAATTTCGCTACCTTAGGACCGTTATAGTTACGGCCGCCGTTTACCGGGGCTTCGATCAAGAGCTTCGACCGAAGTCTAACCCCATCAATTAACCTTCCGGCACCGGGCAGGCGTCACACCGTATACGTCATCTTACGATTTTGCACAGTGCTGTGTTTTTAATAAACAGTTGCAGCCACCTGGTATCTGCGACTCTCGTCTGCTCCATCCGCAAGGGACTTCACTGATAAGAGCGTACCTTCTCCCGAAGTTACGGTACCATTTTGCCTAGTTCCTTCACCCGAGTTCTCTCAAGCGCCTTGGTATTCTCTACCCGACCACCTGTGTCGGTTTGGGGTACGATTCCTTACAATCTGAAGCTTAGAGGCTTTTCCTGGAAGCATGGCATCAATGACTTCACACCCGTAGGTGCTCGACATCGTATCTCAGCGTTAGTAGCGGTCCGGATTTACCTAAACCACCCGCCTACATACTTGAACCTGGACAACCGTCGCCAGGCCCACCTAGCCTTCTCCGTCCCCCCATCGCAATTGTAAGAAGTACGGGAATATTAACCCGTTTCCCATCGACTACGCCTTTCGGCCTCGCCTTAGGAGTCGACTTACCCTGCCCCGATTAACGTTGGACAGGAACCCTTGGTCTTCCGGCGAGGGAGTTTTTCACTCCCTTTATCGTTACTCATGTCAGCATTCGCACTTCTGATACCTCCAGCAGCCCTTACAGACCACCTTCAACGGCTTACAGAACGCTCCCCTACCCCACGCACCCTAAGGTACGTAGCCGCAGCTTCGGTGTATAGCTTAGCCCCGTTACATCTTCCGCGCAGGCCGACTCGACCAGTGAGCTATTACGCTTTCTTTAAATGATGGCTGCTTCTAAGCCAACATCCTGGCTGTCTGAGCCTTCCCACATCGTTTCCCACTTAGCTATACTTTGGGACCTTAGCTGGCGGTCTGGGTTGTTTCCCTCTCCACGACGGACGTTAGCACCCGCCGTGTGTCTCCCGGATAGTACTTACTGGTATTCGGAGTTTGCAAAGGGTTGGTAAGTCGGGATGACCCCCTAGCCTTAACAGTGCTCTACCCCCAGTAGTATTCGTCCGAGGCGCTACCTAAATAGCTTTCGGGGAGAACCAGCTATCTCCAGGTTTGATTGGCCTTTCACCCCTAGCCACAAGTCATCCGCTAATTTTTCAACATTAGTCGGTTCGGTCCTCCAGTTGATGTTACTCAACCTTCAACCTGCCCATGGCTAGATCACCTGGTTTCGGGTCTAATCCTAGCAACTGTACGCCCAGTTAAGACTCGGTTTCCCTACGGCTCCCCTAAACGGTTAACCTTGCTACTAAAATTAAGTCGCTGACCCATTATACAAAAGGTACGCAGTCACACCACGAAGGTGCTCCTACTGCTTGTACGTACACGGTTTCAGGTTCTATTTCACTCCCCTCACAGGGGTTCTTTTCGCCTTTCCCTCACGGTACTGGTTCACTATCGGTCAGTCAGTAGTATTTAGCCTTGGAGGATGGTCCCCCCATATTCAGACAGGATATCACGTGTCCCGCCTTACTCGATTTCACTGATGATGATGTGTCGGTTACGGGGCTATCACCCTTTACTGCGCCACTTTCCAGAGGCTTCACCTGCATCATTAAAAGCTTAAGGGCTAATCCAATTTCGCTCGCCGCTACTTTCGGAATCTCGGTTGATTTCTCTTCCTCGGGGTACTTAGATGTTTCAGTTCCCCCGGTTTGCCTCCTGTTGCTATGTATTCACAACAAGATACGTGCTTATGCACGTGGGTTTCCCCATTCAGAAATCCCAGACTCAAAAGGTTATTACTACCTAATCTGGGCTTATCGCAAGTTATTACGTCTTTCATCGCCTCTGACTGCCAAGGCATCCACCGTGTACGCTTAGTCACTTAACCATACAACCCGAAGAAGTTTCGTGTTGATGTCAAATCACCAAGGTTTTTGGTTGTCATCAAGAAGGGTTAATTCTTGATGACTGTTTGCCGGACTCAATTTACTTTTTGTTTCCACTTTTTAATAAAAAGTAGAATCAAAAAATGAACAATCATTGCTGATCATTCGAATACAAGACACTTGAATGTGTTTGTTGTGTTTATGCTGTTCTTATTCACTAAGAGCAGATAAACATTGAGAACTTTTAAATTTGATTAACTTAATCACAGCCTTGAGCTGTTTGATTTCACGTTTTAAAGTGAAAACCAATTAAGTAATCAGTCAGCTTTCCAAATTGTTAAAGAGCATAAAGCAAAAAGCTTTAATCAATAACTTACGTTATTAATTAAAGCTCTGGCTTTAACTAAATCTAAACCATCAATCTGTGTGGACACTCATCGTGACTATCTTCGTATAAGGAGGTGATCCAGCCCCAGGTTCCCCTAGGGCTACCTTGTTACGACTTCACCCCAGTCATGAACCACAAAGTGGTAAGCGTCCTCCCGAAGGTTAGACTACCTACTTCTTTTGCAGCCCACTCCCATGGTGTGACGGGCGGTGTGTACAAGGCCCGGGAACGTATTCACCGTGACATTCTGATTCACGATTACTAGCGATTCCGACTTCATGGAGTCGAGTTGCAGACTCCAATCCGGACTACGACGCACTTTTTGGGATTCGCTTACCATCGCTGGCTCGCTGCCCTCTGTATGCGCCATTGTAGCACGTGTGTAGCCCTACTCGTAAGGGCCATGATGACTTGACGTCGTCCCCACCTTCCTCCGGTTTATCACCGGCAGTCTCCCTGGAGTTCCCGACATTACTCGCTGGCAAACAAGGATAAGGGTTGCGCTCGTTGCGGGACTTAACCCAACATTTCACAACACGAGCTGACGACAGCCATGCAGCACCTGTCTCAGAGCTCCCGAAGGCACTCCTGCGTCTCCGCTGGATTCTCTGGATGTCAAGAGTAGGTAAGGTTCTTCGCGTTGCATCGAATTAAACCACATGCTCCACCGCTTGTGCGGGCCCCCGTCAATTCATTTGAGTTTTAATCTTGCGACCGTACTCCCCAGGCGGTCTACTTAACGCGTTAGCTCCGAAAGCCACGGCTCAAGGCCACAACCTCCAAGTAGACATCGTTTACGGCGTGGACTACCAGGGTATCTAATCCTGTTTGCTCCCCACGCTTTCGCATCTGAGTGTCAGTATCTGTCCAGGGGGCCGCCTTCGCCACTGGTATTCCTTCAGATCTCTACGCATTTCACCGCTACACCTGAAATTCTACCCCCCTCTACAGTACTCTAGTTCACCAGTTTCAAATGCAGTTCCGAGGTTGAGCCCCGGGCTTTCACATCTGACTTAATGAACCACCTGCATGCGCTTTACGCCCAGTAATTCCGATTAACGCTCGCACCCTCCGTATTACCGCGGCTGCTGGCACGGAGTTAGCCGGTGCTTCTTCTGTTGCTAACGTCAAGAGATAACGCTATTAACGTTACCCCCTTCCTCACAACTGAAAGTACTTTACAACCCGAAGGCCTTCTTCATACACGCGGCATGGCTGCATCAGGCTTGCGCCCATTGTGCAATATTCCCCACTGCTGCCTCCCGTAGGAGTCTGGACCGTGTCTCAGTTCCAGTGTGGCTGATCATCCTCTCAGACCAGCTAGGGATCGTCGCCTTGGTGAGCCATTACCTCACCAACTAGCTAATCCCACCTAGGCATATCTTGACGCGAGAGGCCCGAAGGTCCCCCTCTTTGGCCCGTAGGCATCATGCGGTATTAGCCATCGTTTCCAATGGTTATCCCCCACATCAAGGCAATTTCCTAGGCATTACTCACCCGTCCGCCGCTCGACGCCCATTAACGCACCCGAAGGATTGTTAGTGTCGTTTCCGCTCGACTTGCATGTGTTAGGCCTGCCGCCAGCGTTCAATCTGAGCCATGATCAAACTCTTCAATTTAAGATTTTGTGACTCAACGAATACTGACTTCAAAACTATTCTTTATAAATAAAGAGTGTAATTTTAAAGCTATTACCATTCCAACAGAATGGTAATGAATTGACTGTGCTCTTTTTGGTTTTCACTTTAAAAAGTAAAATCAAACAGCTCAAGGCTGTACCAAATTGAATTGGTCACTCAGTTCATTGAAATCAATTTGTTACCGAAGTAACTGTTTTATCTAACGATAAAACGTTTTGATATTCATCAACGAGTGCCCACACAGATTGATAGGTTTAAATTGTTAAAGAGCTTCTCTTCGTTGTGATTTACATCACTTCGGAAGAGGCGGCCATTCTAGCTATTTAATTCTCAGTGTCAAACACTTATTTGGAATCAATTTCCACTTTTTAAAAGTAGAAGCGAGTCATCGCTTAAAGCTAGTTGCCTTACTAACATTCTTCGCTGAAGCCTTGTGGCATCTACCGTGTCAGTGAGGCGGCATTATAGAGATGCAGTTCTTATTGGCAAGCATAAAATGCGTTTTTTATTAAAAAAATAGGTTAAGTGAAGACATTTCAATCAAGGGCTTATTTATACCACTTTTAACCCAAGTTTCGAACAAGTTACCCACAACACCCTGTGGGTAACTACTCACCATTATCAAAAAAGTAGGATAAACGAGCCCTTGGGTTTAGATATTCTCTAACTTGTTCCGGTAACTTGCTTGGATGAACGGCATTGACAATTTTTATCTCTTTAGTAAAGAGGTCAATGATCGGGGCTTGGGTTCTTGGAACGCTAGGATCATAGATCAGTACATTCGGATAAAGCATGTGTTTGGCATTAACAGAAATCACAATCCCAATTGATTCATTTGAAAGCTGCACCACTGTACCCGGTGGATACACTCCCATAAACTTGACTAACAGGCTCAAATTGTCCTGACTATATAGATGTTTGCAATTCTTATACAAATGAGACAGTGCTAGGTAAGGAATCTTCTGTTGAGGTTGCCCTCTACCATGACAAAGGTTGTCGAAGGCATTAGCCACTGCGACTATTTTAGCGAATTCATCAATCTCCCCTTCCGTTAACCCTTCTGGGTAACCTGAACCATCATTCATTTCATGGTGCTGACCGATTACCTTCTTCGCACTGTCAGGAAAATCATCAATCCCCGCTACTATATCCACACCGTATTTAGTATGAAGCTTTAAATAGTTTTCTTCCGGTACCGTCAACGCAGTCTGTTTTCTTAAGATAGCCGTCGGTATTTTTATTTTACCTATATCGTGAAATAACGCAGCAAAGGAGAGAGCTTTCAATTGTTGAGTATCGAACCCTTTAGCCTTACCTATCATTAATGCAACAACAGAAACATTCAATGTATGAAAGTAGAGATCATCAAAGTCCACTTTAGCATTCATAAGATGCAGGGTGACGTTATCATCACTCACGAGTGTTTCGACAATATCGTCAACAAGAGCCTTTATCTCCCCTACCGCATCTAAAGGACGATTACGAATCTTGGTCATAATTGAACGCATACGAGCAAGCGAACGTTCGAACTCTTTCTCACAATGGCTTACTCTGCGGCGGTAAGAACTTAGAGTTTCAATACGCTCATGTTTATCTTTCCACATTCTTTCCGTTTCAAGACTTACCTGTAAATCAGTATCAAGGACTTGCTCACTCACGTGGTTAACAGGTAAGGGAGATGTGTCGCTTTGGTTCGGGTTTATATAGACATGCTTAATCCCAAGATGTCGAATGACTTTTACTTGGGCGTCATCTTTGATTTTAAAGCTGTTGAGTAGAAATGGGTGTTCATTCCATTTTACTGGGAGTCGTATATGTAGACCGGGCTGAATGCGATCTACGGTAATCTTTATGCTGCCCATTTTTATATAGTATTGATTAATAATCTCTACGTATAATTCTAATAAAACCAAGCAGTAATTTCACTATCCAATTTCAGAGGTTTAATTTAAAGAATCGCAATGTATCATCCAACGTATACCAAACTTATCTTCAACCTTACCAAACCGAGATCCCCAAAAAGTATCCGCTAGTGGAGTCATCACACGCCCACCCTGCTTAAGATTTTCAAAGATTTGCTCTTGAGTCGTGGTGTCTTCAGTAACAAGAGAGAGTGCAAGGTTATTCCCTTCGAGTTCTCTTGCCTTAACACCATCAGACATCATGAGCTTCATACCAAACGCTTCAAACTCAGCATGCATCACCCAATCAGGTTGAGCCCCCTCAACTACCTGTGGCGCATCACTAAAAAGTTGCTTCGATAAAACCACACCACCAAAACACTTATGATAAAAACACAATGCTTCATTACAACGGCCATCAAAAAACAAGTAAGGGGTTACTGTCAGCATATATCTCTCCTTTGTTATTTATTTAAACATAGACAATAGAAGAAAGAATGACAGGTAACATTCTGATTTAAGATAATTAATTTTTTAAGAAATGGAATTACGAAGGAAAACAGTACAAGTTCAGAATGAAACAGCAAGATCTAACTGATTGAAAAGCGCTTCTACCGTGAATGGAACGGTAAGCTTTCCATCATGGAAATACAACAAAGCCCCGACAGAAGTCGAGGCTTTATCATTTAAATATGGTACCGGTAGGCGGACTTGAACCGCCACGCCCGAAGGCAACGGATTTTGAATCCGTCGTGTATACCAATTTCACCATACCGGCATTATCTTGAGGCGTTGCCCTTTCGATGCTTGGCATTATACGTATGCGAACTGATGTGGCAAGTATAAAAACTTGAATTCATGTGTGTTTGCCGATAATTTCGCCACTAAGTCATAAGCTGTGCGTTATGTCTCTTTTCACGCTAAGCCTTAAACTATATTCTGACGCCTCAATTTTTGAAGAAGTAATAACACCATGACATCAACAAACACTCTGCCACCAGCAGGAGTAATGCGCCGATTTGGTGCCTTGTTCTATGACGCTCTTATCGTAATCGCTATTGAAATGTTGGCAGCTGGCGTTATTGTCGCTCTGCTGCACGCTCTAATGGCTCTTGGTATTTTTAACCATAGCGGATATGCAGATGTTAGTGACTTCTTAACAAACCATCCGATTTGGAGCCCAGCGTATACTTTTTACTTAGTCGTGGTTTGGGTTTACTTCTTTGTGTTCTTCTGGACAAGAGCAGGACAAACTCTGGGAATGAGAGCCTGGAAGCTACGCGTTCAAAACAAAGACGGTTCAGCTATTACAGTAACTCAGGCGCTGATTCGTTTAGGTACTTCAGGTTTTGGATTGGCAAACCTATGTGTTCCATTCGATCCACAAAAGCGTGGTTTTCACGATATCTGGGCAAAGACCGAAGTCGTTGTGTTACCACAAGCACGATAGCGTGATTTAAGTTAGCTCTAATCAAGATCAAAAAAGGAAGGCGTTATACCTTCCTTTTTTCTATTTACAGTTTCCGCCTCAAGAGCATGACTGCTATTCCGAGGAATACTACACTCGGGGCTAGCGCACCAAAAGCGGGGGGAATTTGATAAACCAAACTCACAGGACCAAAAAACTCACTGGATATATAGAAAGTAAAACCAGCGATAACACCAGAAAGAATCCTAGCCCCCATGGTCACACTACGTAGAGGGCCAAAGATAAACGACAATGCCATCAACATCATAACCGCTATCGAAATAGGCTGAGTTATCTTTCGCCATAACGCCAGTTCATAGCGTGACGCATCTTGCTCTGACGCCTTCAGATAAGATACATAATCATACAACCCACTTAAAGATAGCTCTTCAGGCTTAACCGTAACAATCGCAAGTTTATCTGGGGCAAGAGATGTCTGCCATGAATATGTAGGGAGGCTTTCTTTGGAAATCTGGAGCTCATTTTCGAAAGATGTGATCTCGACATCGTTCATTGTCCAAACGTTATCTCCAACGTAATCGACCTCTTCAGAATATATCGCCGTCTTAAGTGCTTTGTTTTCATCAAAGCGCCACATGTTCAAACCATATAGCTTTTCATCGTCAATTTTGACAACAAATATAAAGTCATTGGCATCACGCGCCCATACCCCGCTTTGAGTGGAAATAATATTACCACCCGCAATCGATATAGTTCTTAAGTCGCGAGCCATTTTTTGTGCTTGAGGCGCTCCCCATTGACCAAGAAGAGTCACGACAACCATTAGTGGAATCGCGGTCTTGAGTACTGATAAGCCAATATCTAACTTAGAGAAACCCGCAGCCTGCATCACCACTAATTCAGAACTTGCAGCAAGCATACCTAATCCAATCAATGCACCAAGTAATGCCGCCATTGGAAAGAACATTTCTATATCACGAGGAACACTCAATAAAACGAAATACAGCGCTTGTAATAAATCATAGGTACCACGACCAACCTTTCTCAGCTGCTCTACATACTTGATAATCCCAGAGAGACCAACAAACGTCACCAATACCAGCGACGTCGTTGCGATGATGGTTCTGCCTATATATAAATCGAGAATCTTAAACACGGCTTAAGCTAACCTTTTATTCTTGAATTTTTCTTTCAAACGCCTTACTGGCACACTATCCATAAAGTTTGCACCAATTGCGACAAATAACAATAACGCATTAATTGGCCACATGCCGACTACCGCAGGGATACTCCCCTCTTCAATCGAAGATTTGGTTGCACTAATTGCTAAGAAATAAGTTAGGTAAATTAGAATGGCTGGGCCAATTTTAGCGAAACGACCTTGTCGAGGGTTCACCGCAGACAGTGGCACAACAAGCATGGTCAACAATGGAATGCAAAGCACCAATGAAATTCGCCATTGTAATTCTGCTTTCGCACTGTTTTCTGGATTACCAATCAGTTCGAGCGTAGGAATGGCTTCCCAATCTCGACCTTTTTTCTCGACTTCACGTTGGCCAATTAGGCCTTCGTACTCCTCAAAGTGCGTCACCATATAGTCAAGACGTGTTGGAACACCTTCATGTCGAGTGCCATCGTACATCACAATAACTTGGCGACCATCACTAAGCTCTTTGACATCGCCTGATTTAGAGAACATCACGCTCGGTAGTACAGAATCACGTGGGCGCATTTGAGCAACAAACACATTTTTTAACTTATTACCGTCGATATCATCAATAAAAACGACAGAAGAACCATCCGGCGTGCCTTCAAACTTACCTTTTGGCAGCAAATCAACGCTGTTCTCTGCAGCCACTTCTTCATACATTTGCTCAACTTTGTCTTGCGACCAAGGAGATAACCAAAATGAGTTAAAGGCTGCAACCGATGCGGTAATCAAAGCCAAATAAAGCGCAGATTGGATAAGAAATTTATTACCAATACCCGTGGCGTTCATTACGACTATTTCACTTTCAGCGTAAAGACGCCCAAAAGTAAGTAAAATACCAATATAGATACTGAGTGGAAGCATCAGTAAGCCCATCGCTGGCATATTTAGGCCAACGATCGACAATATGAGGCTCGCAGGAATATCACCATCAGAGGCGTCCGCTAAAACACTGATGAATTTTTGGCTGAGAAACACGAGAAAGAGAACAAAAAAGATCGCAAATTGGCTCTTGATTGTCTCGCGGATCAAATATCTAACAATAATCACACTCAAATTACCTATACAAAACTTGTTTTTTTGATTGAATCACTATAATTTCCCGTTGAACCTTTTATTTTTTTCAATTTTTAGCTAAGTGTCAGTGTTCTTCTTTAAGGTTAGTTCCATTATAGGATCCAACAAGTAAGAACCCATTATCTAACATTTAGTTTGATTTGTCTTCAGGATGTAGGAGTACGCATGGAGTTCAGTGTAAAAAGTGGCAGCCCAGAGAAACAGCGCAGCGCATGTATCGTTGTCGGTGTATTCGAACCGCGCCGCCTTTCTCCAGTAGCCGAGCAATTAGATAAGATTAGCGATGGCTATATTAGTTCACTGCTTCGTCGCGGTGACCTAGAGGGTAAACCTGGCCAGATGCTACTACTGCATCAAGTACCTGGTGTACTTTCAGAACGTGTTCTACTGGTAGGCTGTGGTAAAGAACGTGAGCTAGGCGAGCGTCAATACAAAGAAATTATCCAAAAAACCATCAGCACACTAAACGAAACAGGCTCTATGGAAGCAGTATGTTTCCTAACAGAACTTCACGTTAAAGGCCGCGACACTTACTGGAAAGTTCGCCAAGCGGTTGAGGCGACTAAAGATGGTCTTTACACATTCGACCAATTCAAGAGCAACAAGCCAGAGACTCGTCGTCCGCTACGTAAATTGGTGTTCAACGTACCAACACGTCGCGAGCTAAGCCTTGGTGAAAAAGCGATCTCTCACGGTCTTGCTATTGCTTCCGGTGTGAAAGCATCTAAAGACCTTGGCAACATGCCACCAAACATTGCTAACCCAGCATACCTTGCCTCTCAAGCTCGTCGCCTAGCTGACGACTTCGAAACCGTAACGACTAAGATCATCGGTGAAGAAGAGATGGAAAAACTAGGCATGACTTCTTACCTAGCGGTAGGTCGTGGCTCTAAGAACGAATCGATGATGTCTATCATGGAATACAAAGGCGCACCTGATTCAGATGCAAAGCCGATTGTACTTGTTGGTAAAGGCCTTACGTTCGATTCAGGCGGCATCTCACTTAAGCCAGGCGAAGGCATGGATGAGATGAAGTACGACATGTGTGGTGCAGCGTCTGTATTCGGAACAATGAAAGCATTGGCGAAACTGAACTTGCCAATCAACGTTGTTGGTATTCTAGCAGGCTGTGAAAATATGCCTGGTAGCAATGCTTATCGCCCAGGTGACATCCTAACAACGATGTCAGGCCAAACCGTTGAAGTTCTAAATACTGATGCTGAAGGTCGTTTGGTTCTGTGTGATGCACTAACTTACGTTGAGCGCTTTGAACCAGAATGTGTGGTTGACGTGGCAACGCTAACCGGCGCGTGTGTTATTGCTTTAGGTCACCACATCAGTGGCGTTCTATCAAACCACAACCCACTGTCTCACGAACTTGTGAATGCTTCTGAGCAAGCAAGTGACCGTGCATGGCGTCTACCAATGGCAGACGAGTACCATGAGCAGCTAAATAGCCCATTCGCAGATATGGCGAACATCGGCGGCCGCCCTGGCGGTACTATTACTGCTGGTTGCTTCCTGTCTAAGTTCACTAAGAAATACCACTGGGCTCACCTGGATATCGCAGGTACAGCTTGGAAATCTGGTGCAGCGAAAGGCTCGACAGGTCGTCCTGTCTCAATGCTAGTCCAATTCTTATTGAACCGCAGCGGCCATGAGACTGAAGAGCAATCTTCAAAATAATGAAAAGGGCCTACGGGCCCTTTTTTAATAAGCGCTATTTGTCAGACTCGATTAAGCAAGTAAGATGAATAGCCACGATTTCCAGTTCGAGTATTAAGCATGCAGACAGCTACGTTTTACATAGTGTCATCAGATAGCCCGCAAGCCAGTGAAGAAGGTTTTACTCACTATGTGCTGTTTCTTGCTCAGCACTTTGCGAAACAAGGCGCTAAACTTTATCTCAACTGTAATGACAAAGAACATGCTGAACGTATCGCAGAGATTTTCTGGCAAGTCGAACCCAGTGAATTTATTGCACATAACTTAGTTGGCGAAGGTCCGAAATATTCAACCAACATTGAAATCGGCTACCAAGGTGTAAAACACAATTGGAATCGTCAGCTGGTAATTAATCTGGCCGATAATCATACAACCTTTGCGAACGCCTTTGCTCAGGTGATAGACTTCGTTCCTTGCGAAGAAAAAGCTAAGCAACTCGCTAGAGAAAGGTATAAAATTTACCGTCAGGCTGGATATCAGCTACAAACTATCGAGATTCAACATCCATAGTCAAACCTCATAGTTAAAGCTATCTTTGGATTTAGATTCAAGAAGCTTCACTTATGAAGTTTGACCACGATTAACCATTCACAGTATCCGTTTAAGAGCACTATGGAAAAGACATACAACCCAACATCAATCGAACAAGCTCTGTATCAGACTTGGGAAGAGAAAGGCTACTTCAAGCCACACGGTGACACATCAAAAGAAGCTTACAGCATCATGATCCCGCCACCGAACGTCACTGGCAGCCTACACATGGGTCACGCGTTCCAAGATACGATCATGGATACGCTTATCCGTGCTCAACGTATGAAAGGCAAAAACACGCTTTGGCAAGTGGGTACTGACCACGCCGGTATCGCAACTCAAATGGTTGTTGAGCGTAAGATTGCTGCTGAAGAAGGCAAAACAAAACACGACTACGGCCGTGAAGCTTTCATCGACAAGATCTGGGAATGGAAAGGCGAATCAGGTGGCACGATCACTCAACAACTTCGTCGTCTTGGTGCATCTGTAGACTGGGATCGTGAGCGATTCACTATGGATGACGGCCTATCGGCTGCAACTCAAGAAGTGTTCGTTCGTCTATACGAAGAAGACCTAATCTATCGTGGTAAGCGTCTAGTAAACTGGGATCCTAAACTACACACTGCAATTTCTGATCTTGAAGTTGAAAACAAAGACAAAAAAGGTTTCATGTGGCACTTCCGCTACCCGCTAGCGAACGGTGTTAAAACGGCTGATGGCAAAGACTACATTGTTGTTGCAACTACGCGTCCAGAAACCATGCTTGGTGATACTGGCGTAGCCGTAAACCCTGAAGATCCACGTTACAAAGATCTTATCGGTAAAGAGATCCTGCTTCCTGTTGTTAACCGTCTTATCCCTATCGTAGGCGATGAGCACGCAGACATGGAAAAAGGTACTGGTTGTGTGAAGATCACACCTGCTCACGACTTTAACGATTACGAAGTGGGTAAGCGCAACAACCTACCAATGATCAACATCCTAACGTTCAACGCTGATATCCGTGATGCTGCTGAAGTATTCACAACCAACGGCGAAGAAAGCGATGTTTACTCAACAGACATCCCTGCTAAGTACCAAGGCATGGAGCGCTTTGCTGCTCGTAAAGCTATCGTTGCTGAATTCGAAGAACTTGGTCTTCTTGAAGAGATCAAAGATCACGACCTAACCGTACCTTACGGCGACCGTGGTGGTGTCGTTATCGAACCAATGCTGACTGACCAATGGTACGTACGCACAGCGCCTCTTGCTGAGCCTGCAGTTAAAGCCGTTGAAGATGGTCAAATCCAGTTTGTGCCTAAGCAGTACGAAAACATGTACTTCGCGTGGATGCGTGACGTGCAAGACTGGTGTATCTCTCGTCAACTTTGGTGGGGCCACCGTATCCCAGCATGGTACGACAACGATGGTAAAGTTTACGTAGGTCGCACTGAAGAAGAAGTTCGTGAAAAGAACAACCTAGCGCCTGTTGTTGTACTTAAGCAAGACGACGACGTACTAGACACTTGGTTCTCTTCTGCACTTTGGACGTTCGGCACACAAGGCTGGCCTGAAGATACTGAAGCGCTGAAAACATTCCACCCATCTGAAGTGCTAGTATCTGGTTTTGATATTATCTTCTTCTGGGTTGCTCGTATGATCATGATGACCATGCACTTCGTGAAAGATGAAGATGGCAAAGCTCAAGTACCTTTCAAAACCGTTTACATGACAGGTCTTATCCGTGATGAAAACGGCGACAAGATGTCTAAGTCGAAGGGTAACGTACTTGACCCTATCGACATGATTGACGGCATCGGCCTTGAAGAGCTAGTAGAGAAGCGTTGTGGCAACATGATGCAACCTAAACTAGCCGCTAAAATCGAGAAAAATACACGTAAGACTTTCGAAAACGGTATCGAACCATACGGTACTGACGCACTGCGTTTCACTCTTGCTGCTATGGCTTCAACAGGCCGTGACATCAACTGGGACATGAAGCGTCTTGAAGGTTACCGTAACTTCTGTAACAAGCTATGGAACGCAAGCCGTTACGTACTGATGAATACAGAAGAACACGATTGTGGCATGTCACTGTCTGTTGAAGACCGTGCAAACATGGAATTCTCTCTAGCCGATAAGTGGATTGAATCTCAGTTTGAAGTTGCAGCGAAAGAGTTTAACGCTCATCTAGACAACTACCGTCTAGACATGGCAGCAAACACGCTTTACGAATTCATCTGGAACCAATTCTGTGACTGGTACCTAGAGCTAACTAAACCGGTTCTTTGGAAAGGGTCTGAAGCTCAGCAACAAGCGACTCGTTACACGCTTATCACGGTTCTAGAGAAGACTCTACGTCTTGCTCACCCTGTTCTTCCTTACATCACTGAATCTATTTGGCAGAGCGTTATTCCACTCATTGACGGTGTTGAAGGCCCTGATTCAGAAGAAAGAACGATTATGACTCAAGCGCTTCCTCAGTTTAATGAAGATAACTTCAATGCTGAGATCGTTGAAGACATCGAATGGGTTAAGACTTTCATCACAGCTATCCGTAACTTACGTGCAGAATACGACATTGCACCAAGCCAAGGCTTAGAAGTAATGATCAAAGTCGCTGATGAGAAAGACGCTGCTCGTATCGAAGCGAACAAGATCGTTCTGAACTCTCTGGCTAAACTAGACGACATTAAAGTTCTAGCAGACGGCGAAGCGACTCCAGCTTGTGCTACTAAGCTTGTTGGCAAATCTGAGCTGATGATCCCAATGGCGGGTCTTATCGACAAAGGTGCTGAGCTTGCTCGTCTAGATAAAGAAGTGGCTAAGACTCACGGTGAGATTAAGCGTATCGAAGGTAAGCTAGGTAACGAAGGTTTCGTTGCTAAAGCACCAGAAGCGGTTATCGCGAAAGAGCGTGAAAAGCTAGAAGGCTACCAAGAGACTCTTGTTAAGCTTGAAGAGCAAAAAATGACCATCGCAGCTCTATAATCTTCAATGCTCAGTTGAGTGATTAAGTACCAATTGAAAGCCGGTGTGAAAACATCGGCTTTTTTATGACCTAAAGAAAACCCTACCCTCAAATAACTCCTCCAAAGGTTAGCAATAAACGAAATGACCATTACTTATTGACGTAGTCCAGTGACATAGCTTATTGACATGGTTGCGAGTCGCAATTACATTATATGTATTAAAATCATACTGAGGAGGTAACATGACTTCTGCACAACTTAGAGAATTATCACGTCAGCTCGTTCGACACCTTGGAATGCTCGACAAAGATTGTGGTGATATTGCCCTACCTCCAATTCAAGCCCATACGCTTATCGAGTTAGAACTGCAGCCATTAACCGTGAATCAACTGGCGGATAAGCTCAATATCGATAAATCTAACGCCAGTAGAGCAGTCAATAATCTAGTAAAGAACTCACTGATTCAAACCTCGCAACACCCCCATGATAAGCGCAGTGTTGTTGCCTCATTAACCCCCCAAGGTCTTGAGACACTGACCAAGCTACACCAGCAACAAAATCAATTTTACGATTCGGTACTCGAACGTTTAACCGAAACGGAAACTCAACAAGTCGCAGGCGGAATAGAGCAATATCTAAAAGCACTGCAACAAAGCCACGCCTCAAGTAATGTGGAGGTTCGCCCCCTAAAACAGCAAGACAACACCGAAGTTGCCAATGTGATTCGCCAAGTCTCTTATGAAAACGGGTTAACCGAAGACAAAGGTTATGGTGTGGCGGATCCCACCTTAGAAGACATGTTCAGTGTTTATAACAATGGAAGATCGCAATATTGGGTGATTGAGCTTGATGGAAAGGTGGTCGGTGGTGGCGGGTTTGCACCATTAGCCGGTATGCCAGAAGTCTGTGAACTGCAAAAGATGTACTTCTTGCCAGAAACCAGAGGCAAAGGCTTAGCGAAGAAGTTGGTTAATATGTCGATGGAGAAAGCTAAAGCTCTGGGTTATCAACATATGTATCTAGAAACGACCGAATGCCTTAATGCCGCCGTTAAACTTTACGAAAAACTGGGCTTTGATCACCTTGATTCAGCTTGGGGGGAAACAGGCCATGACGCTTGTGAGGTGGTCATGGCCAAAACGCTATAATGTGTTTTTGAAATAGGGTTAGCGTCGGCAGTTCATTGATGAGAAGCGAGTACACGAATTGATGCATTGCGTAACAGGCTAATTGAAGAACCACTAGTTACGCAAAAAATTACTCACGCAAGAGGCTGGATTCAAGGCGACAAAAGAGCTCTCTTTCTGTCCATCCAATTCAACTTCTAATTGATATAAATGCTTAGGGTTGGGGTTATCAAGATCAAAAAGGATCGGAGCTTCAACCTGAAATACCACACCAGTATGCTCAGCTCGTACATCTATTGGCATGACTAATGTCATACCGTTGAATTTGATTGATGCAGAGACTAGCCCTGCTTTTAATGTCTGATAAATAACATCCACTTTAAACTCACAACCACCACCGTGGTGCCAGATTTGCTCGGTGACGACTTGTTCAAGCTTCACATTACGAACAAACTGCAAATACGGTGCGTGCCAAATCCCAATACGTGAATCTGATTTAGTAACGGCTGCTGAAGATACAGAGTCATCCATATCCTCTTCAAGTAACAGGCTCTCCTCTTCTTCAAGGAAAAGGATCTCAAAACGATTGCGACCAAGCTGCATATAAGGGCGAATGTCTTTACGATATTCAGCTTCGCTACCATCACAGTCAAACACGGCAACGCCATTGAGTCGTACTTCTGCAAAGTAGTCAACGCCTGCGACAACTAGCTCAACAAATGGGCACGCCAACATGGCATCATCCACTTCGATGTCATGCATCAGGTGCCACTCTTGCTCTGCGATTTCCTCTTCACTCAAGTGATCAGGGAGTTTAGAGCTTAACGGAGCAGGAAAGGTAATGTCATCTTGTGGGATTGAGAGATCCGTCAGTGGCGAAATTTGCCAAAGACCATCGAGAGGTAGCCGCATGTCATTCCTTGAGCTAGATCAATTTTGACCGCATTATAATGAATGAATGCATATAAAGACATTCATTTTTCTGAGGACAAAAAAAATGCCAGCTAGTCGCTGGCATTCTTTTAAAATTGGGAAAGAATTACTCTTCGCCTTCATCATCTTCTTCAGGGTAGATAGCATCTGCACCTTCGTAGTAAGTGCCCCAACCGTCATAGATAATGTCAAACTTTTCAGCAAGGTTTACAAGCTTTTCAACTTGCTCATCAATCGCTTCTGCATTCAGAGTACACTGCATCGTTGCATCACAACAAAGTAGCTTTTTACCATCTTCGTCTTCTGTCTCTTCAGCTTCAAGCACTTCAAAGCCCATTTTGAATGCTTCAACAACCGCTTTCTCAAGTACGTCGAAATCTTCAGCGAATAGGTGATGCTCAATATCGTATAGAGCTTCAGGATCGCTACCATCTTCAATTAATGCTGTAATGATGTCGCGAGTCTCTTCCTTTTGAAATTCAATTAATTCCGCTACTGATAGATATTCATCTTCGTGAGACATGTGTCTGCTCCAGAGTGTTGACTATGAAAAGATCAAATTTGATTGCCACGAAATATGGCACGGATCGTCTAGAAAAGCCACCTAGATCAGGCTTAGAAAGGTAAGTTTATCGCGAGATAGCAAAGGCGATATCGATTCAAAAGTGAAATCAAAATCACATAAACAAATTTTCAACATTTTATTAACCGTCGTGTGTTTTAGCATTTCATTTTTATTGTTACTTTTAGTCTTAGTCTTCAAAAATTGAGTGGTTAGTCATATCAAATGCATACTGACGATCACTTGACTGATGCATAAAACCTCATTAAAAAGTAAATAACTGCATACTTTTTGAATGGAAAATCATGTTCACCAAGCATAGTGGATCATCGAATAACTAAAATTTAAGCATAGAACCGCAAAAAGTTTGTTCCAGAATTAAGCCTTTCGATTGGATTTTAATACCATCAAACTTAAATAACTCAGAATTTAAACCCAAAAATATTAGAACAACACAGCCTTTACACAATCTTCAAAACTTGCATATTACGATCAAGCTTGTCATAAATAGAAGTTGGATTAATAGTAAGGATGCAAAATGAGTAAGCTGTACGTTGGCTCCGAAGTCGGTCAATTAAGACGAGTTCTCCTAAATAGACCTGAAAGAGCACTCACCCACCTCACCCCTTCAAACTGTCACGAACTTCTATTTGATGATGTACTTGCCGTTGAAGCTGCTGGTGAAGAGCATGATGCCTTTGCAGAAACACTGCGTGACCAAGACGTTGAAGTGCTGTTACTGCATGACCTATTAGTTGAGACACTCGCAGTGACTCAAGCTCGTGAATGGCTGCTTAATACTCAAATCTCTGATTTCCGTTACGGCCCTACATTCGCACGTGAGTTAAGAGAGTACCTTGCTCAAATGGACAATGAGCACTTGGCCACGCTCCTACTTGGTGGTTTAGCCTACTCAGAGCTTCCTATCAAATCATCTTCAATGCTACCGAAGATGCATCGACCACTCGATTTCGTTATCGAACCGCTCCCTAACCATCTATTTACACGAGATACCTCATGTTGGGTTTATGGAGGCGTCTCTCTTAACCCGATGATGATGCCAGCTCGTCAACGAGAAACGAATCACTTGCGAGCAATATATCGCTGGCACCCTGTATTCGCTGGCCAAGATTTTATTAAGTATTTCGGTGATGAAGATCTTCATTACGACAACGCCAATATTGAAGGCGGCGATGTCCTAGTTATTGGTAAAGGCGCCGTACTTATCGGTATTTCAGAGCGAACTAAACCACAGGGTGTCGAAAACCTAGCGGCAAGTTTATTCAAATCCGGTCAAGCGAAAGAAGTCATTGCGATTGATTTACCAAAGCACCGCTCTTGCATGCACCTTGATACGGTAATGACTCATATGGATATCGACACGTTCTCAGTCTACCCAGAAATTGTTCGCAAAGACCTAGACACCTGGCGCTTAACGCCAAAAGAAAATGGCGAGATGCGTGTAGAAAAGGCTGACAACTACCTTTCTGCTATTGAAGGTGCATTAGGACTCGATCAACTGAAGATTATAACCACGGGTGGTGACAACTACGAAGCTGAGCGTGAACAGTGGAATGACGCTAACAACGTACTAACGGTGAAACCGGGTACCGTTATCGGTTATGAACGCAATATTTACACCAACGAGAAGTACGACAAAGCCGGTATCGAAGTTCTGACAATTCCGGGCAACGAACTCGGTCGTGGCCGTGGTGGCGCTCGTTGTATGAGTTGTCCTATCGAAAGAGACGGTATCTAAGTCAAATAGCTCAGCTAATCGCAAACAATAGCGTATCTAGGCCAGTATTATTTTACTGGCCTTTTTTATCAAAAAAATAAAATAAGTATTCACAAATACAGCATTTTTATGTTTAACTGAGTTCTTCATTGATTCTATATACCCAAGGAGCGAGAGATGGCCTTTAATCTTCGCAATCGTAACTTTCTAAAACTTCTCGACTTTACTCCTAAAGAGATTCAGTTTTTACTCGATCTGTCTGCTGACCTAAAAAAAGCTAAGTATGCAGGTACAGAGCAGAAAAAGCTTAACGGCAAAAACATCGCTTTGATCTTTGAAAAAGCATCAACTCGAACTCGATGCGCTTTTGAGGTCGCCGCCTTTGATCAAGGTGCTCAAGTCTCTTATTTGGGTCCTTCTGGTTCTCAGATTGGTCAGAAAGAATCAATGAAAGATACGGCTCGTGTACTAGGTCGTATGTACGATGGTATTGAATATCGCGGTTTTGGCCAGAGCATTGTCGAAGATCTTGGCGCATACGCTGGTGTGCCGGTTTGGAATGGTCTAACCGATGAATTTCATCCAACCCAGATCTTGGCTGATTTCCTCACTATGCTTGAGCATGGTCGTGGTAAACATCTGCACCAAATCAGCTTTGCCTATCTTGGTGATGCACGTAATAACATGGGGAACTCTCTGTTAGTGGGTGCTACTAAAATGGGCATGGATATTCGCCTTGTCGCGCCAAAAGCATTTTGGCCAGAAGAACAACTCGTTGAAGAGTGCCAAGCTATTGCGCAAAATACAGGTGCAAAAATCACGCTAACTGAAGACGTAACTGAAGGCGTGAAAGATTGTGATTTCCTTTACACCGATGTTTGGGTTTCCATGGGTGAAGCGCCCGAAGCTTGGGACGAACGCGTGGCTGTAATGACGCCTTACCAAGTGAATATGGATGTCATAAAGCTCACAGGTAACCCTCAAGTGAAGTTCATGCATTGCCTGCCTGCTTTCCACAACAATGAAACAGTGATCGGCCAGCAAGTCGCAGACAAATATGGAATGAACGGTTTGGAAGTAACAGACGAAGTGTTTGAATCTGATTACTCTATTGTGTTTGATGAAGCAGAGAATCGTATGCACACCATCAAGGCCGTAATGGTCGCGACTCTTGGTCAATAGACAATAATGAAAGTAAACAAAAGCTTGATGTAATCGCTTGCGCTCACAAATTGAAAGCGTATAATTCTCGGCAATTTGTCTGAGAGTAGTGAAAATGACGCCAACCAATATTGTGATAACACATAATAAAATTGTGAAAACACCTAATATTGATCGCAAGCTAGCATGCTTGCCAGGCCGTCTATTCTGCTTTTCAGCACTTTTTTAAAGCCTCCCTTATGGGGGGCTTTTTTATGGCCAATACATTATTGTGGGGAAGAAGATCATGGCGAATTCGCTCTATCAAAAGCACATCATCTCAATTCCAGAGCTTTCTCGTGAAGAGCTAGAATTAATTGTTCAAACGGCAGGTCAACTTAAAGCTGAACCAAACCCAGAACTCATCAAGAACAAAGTTGTTGCCAGCTGCTTCTTCGAGCCTTCAACGCGAACTCGCCTCTCTTTTGAAACGGCTATTCAACGCATCGGCGGTGATGTGATTGGTTTCGACAGTGGTGGTAACACTTCACTGGCGAAGAAAGGTGAAACGCTAGCAGACTCAGTGCAAGTTATCTCTTCATACGTTGATGCTTACGTAATGCGCCACCCTCAAGAAGGCGCAGCGCGTCTAGCTTCTGAATTCTCTAACGGCGTACCGGTTATTAATGCAGGTGACGGAGCAAACCAACACCCAACACAAACGCTATTAGACCTGTTCTCTATCGCTGAAACACAAGGCCGCCTAGATAACCTAAACGTGGCATTTGTTGGGGATCTTAAGTACGGTCGTACGGTTCACTCGCTGACTCAAGCACTAGCGAAATTCGACAACATCTGTTTCTACTTTGTGGCGCCAGAAGCGTTGGCGATGCCTGACTACATTTGTGAAGAGCTTGATGAGGCGGGTATCAAGTACCAACTACTTACCGACATGGAAGATGTGATTCCTGAGCTGGATGTTCTGTACATGACTCGAGTTCAGAAAGAACGTTTTGATGAATCGGAATACGCGCACATCAAATCAGCGTACATCCTGACTGCTCCGATGTTGGAAAATGCACGTGATAACCTAAAGGTTCTTCACCCTCTTCCTCGTGTTGATGAAATTACTGTCGATGTCGATAAAACACCTTACGCGTACTACTTCCAGCAAGCAGAGAACGGTGTTTACGCACGTGAAGCACTGCTAGCCCTTGTTCTTAACGAAACACTGTAGAGGAGAGATATCATGTCTAAAGAGACTCAATTAAAAGTTGAAGCAATCAAAAACGGAACGGTTATCGACCATATCCCAGCTAACATCGGGATCAAGGTGCTAAAACTGTTCGACATGCATAACTCAAATCAGCGAGTAACGATTGGCCTAAACCTGCCATCTTCTGCGCTAGGTGGAAAAGACCTGCTCAAAATTGAAAATGTGTTTATTACGGAAGAACAAGCAAGCAAGTTGGCACTTTACGCGCCTCACGCAACCGTTAACCAGATCGAAGATTACGCAGTCGTTAAAAAGCTGGCATTAGAACTTCCAGAGCAAATCAACGACGTATTTGAGTGTCCAAACACCAACTGCATCACCCACAACGAGCCTGTTGAAAGCAGCTTTAAGATCTTTGAAAAGAAAGAAGATATTCGATTAAGGTGTAAGTACTGTGAAAAAGTTTTCTCTCGCGAAATCGTGACAGAAAGGTAACACGATACGGCAACACCGATCGAACGCAAAAACTACTCAATACCTCGCCTGTGCGGGGTATTTTGCGCTTTACCTAGCCTAAGTTTGAAGGCACACTGAAAATCAATTTTTATCTAATAACTGATGGAATAACTAATGACTAAAGTACTTCACACAGAATCAGCTCCAGCTGCAATCGGCCCATACGTACAGGGTGTTGACCTTGGCAACATGGTTCTGACTTCTGGTCAAATCCCAGTAAACCCAGCCACTGGTGAAGTATCTGCTGACATCGCAGAGCAAGCTCGCCAATCTCTAGACAACGTTCAAGCGGTTGTTGAAGCTTCAGGCCTGACAGTAAAAGACATCGTAAAACTAACGGTATTCGTTAAAGACCTAAACGACTTCGGCACAGTAAACGAAGTTTACGGTAAATTCTTTGATGAGCACGGCGTTGCAAACTACCCAGCACGTTCATGTGTAGAAGTCGCTCGTCTACCAAAAGATGTAGGTATCGAAATCGAAGCTATTGCGGTTCGCAAATAGATTTCGCTCTATTTAGTCGTCGGTTTAACGTAGAACTAAGCGTTGATGAGATACAAAAAAGGTTGCCTAGATGGCAACCTTTTTATTGTTCATCGCTTCGCTTAGATAATTACTTTTTATTAAGCTCAACCACTTCTTTGTCTAACTCTTCAAGCTTAGCAGCCATCTGCTCACGAGCTAGGTTAGCCAGTTCACGAACATTCGACTTGCTGTAACCTTCAGTGCTGATAGGTGGCAACATCTCAACAATCACGTGACCATTATTCCAGCGGTTCAACTTCACGTCACCCGTAGAGCTACACACGATAGGAATAATAGGTAAGCCAGCACCAATCGCAGCATGGAAAGCACCCGTCTTAAACGGCAACAGGCCGCGGCCACGAGAACGAGTTCCTTCAGGAAACATCCATACCGACACATCGCTGCCTTTTAAGCTATTAACCACTTGATCAATCGTCCCCACTGCTTTGCTGCGGTTCGCACGGTCGATCAGAATGTTGCCCGTCAACCAGTAAAGCTGACCAAATAGAGGCATCCAAGCTAAGCTTTTCTTACCCACGGTGACAACTTTAGGTGTTACCGCGGATGAAATCGTGAATAGGTCCCAGCTGTTTTGGTGGTTGGCCACATAAACATGCTGCCCGCGAGAGTATGCATCTTCCGGGATACGCAGCTCCAGCTTCATACCAAAGACTCTTGACATACGTCCAAAGTAACGGCCAAAAGTAAATACGTGTTTCGGGTTACGGGGACTTAATAAACAGTAGCCACACCCAAATACAAACATAAGAATCGCAAATATCGCTAAAGCGAAAATACGTAAGATTGCTATCATTTTGTTCCTCACCAACCGTAACATTCGTTTATCTGCTAACAGAGAATAGTAACAGAGTCATTTACGGTAAATACAACTATAAAAAAGCCGAAACCAAGGTTCCGACTTTTGTGTTTTTATCTTATTTACTCATGAAGACACTAACCTAAGTTAGTTAGGCTCATGAAATCGTGTGATGTTAGCACCTAAAGCTGACAGCTTATCTTCAATCTTATCGTAGCCACGATCGATGTGATAAATACGGTCAACGATGGTTTCACCTTGAGCAATACAACCAGCAATAACAAGGCTCGCAGATGCACGAAGATCCGTAGCCATGACTTGAGCGCCGCTCAATTTCTCTGTTTCACCACAGATAGCCGTGTTACCTTCAATCTCAGCTTTTGCGCCCATTCGTTGTAACTCAGGAATGTGCATAAAGCGATTTTCGAAGATCGTTTCTGTAATCACACCACTGCCTTTTGCCATCATGTTTAGCAGCGTGAACTGTGCTTGCATGTCGGTTGGGAAACCAGGGTGTGGTGCTGTGACGATTTTCACCGCTTTCAGCTCACGACCTGTCATATCAAGGCTGATCCAGTCTTCGCCCGTTTCAACCTTCGCACCCGCTTCTTCAAGCTTCGCTAAGGCAGCTTCAAGAAGATGAGCGTTGGTATTGCGACAAACCACTTTACCGCCAGACACTGCCGCAGCAACAAGGAAGGTACCCGTTTCGATACGGTCAGCAACCACAGAGTGTTGACCACCACCAAGACGTTCAACGCCTTCGATAGTAATCGTGTCTGTACCGGCGCCAGAAATCTTAGCACCCAGTTTGTTTAGGAAGTCAGCAGTATCAACGATCTCAGGCTCACGCGCAGAGTTGTCTAATACTGTAGTCCCTTCCGCTAGTGTTGCTGCACACATGATAGTAATCGTAGCGCCAACGCTTACTTTATCCATCACGATGTGCGCGCCTTTCAAACGGCCATCAACACTTGCTTTCACATAACCATCTTCCAATGTAATGGTCGCACCTAGTTGTTCTAGGCCATGGATATGTAGATCAACAGGTCGAGCACCAATCGCACAACCACCAGGAAGTGACACTTGCCCTTCACCAAAACGAGCCACTAGCGGACCTAAAGCCCAGATAGAAGCACGCATTGTTTTTACCAAATCGTAAGGCGCACAAAACTCATTGATTTCGCTGCCATCAACATGAACACTACCGTTGCGTGATACTTTCGCGCCTAAGCGTTTAAGTAATTCCATCGTCGTATCAATGTCACGTAGGTGGGGGACATTACTCACTTCAACTGGCTCTTCAGCAAGGATTGATGCGAATAAAATAGGTAGCGCTGCATTCTTTGCGCCTGAGATCGTCACTTCACCGCTTAACGGCTTGTCTGATCCAATAACTCGAAACTTTTCCATCATAAACCTTAAAGTGACATCAGTTTCTTATCACGTTCCCACTCTTCCGGCGTGAAAGCCTTAATAGAAAGAGCATGGATGTCATTGCGTTGAATGTATTCCATTAATGGGCCGTAGATTAGCTGCTGCTTCTTAACTCGATTCATGCCATCAAAACATGCATCAACCGCAACAACTTCGTAATGACTGCCTTCACCCTTCACGAAAATCTCCTGAAGGTTCAGTGCCTCTGCTAATAATTCTTGTACTTTTGTGCTGTCCACAAATAGCTCCTGCCTAATTTTTTGTGTGTTCTGCCATCATTGGCTGGATATTGCTCAATTGGAACAACGTTCGTAATTGTTCTGGCACGAAACTGAGCATTATATGACAGTTTTGATTTTTTGCATGCTCTAATAAGTGAATTAGCATCACCATTCCTGCTGAATCGACTCGATTTATATGGCTAAGGTCAATTTCAACGCTCGATTCCGTCGTTTGCCACTTTTCCAATATACGCCAGATTGCAGGAACACTGTCACGGTCCAAATCGCCATGAAGCTGATACTCTCTAGAGCTTAGCGTTTGCCATTGAGAATGACTCATTATTTGCTACTCTCAAAACGAATCGGTTGTGCAGCCAATTTCTCTAATTCAGCAGCCACCTGTAAGATACCTTCTTGACGAATCTTGGTATTCCACTCTGACTGCTTACTGGATAGTAGGCTAATACCTTCAGCAACCATATCAAATGCCTTCCACTCGCCCGATTTCTTGTCTTTGCGTAGCTTAAATTCAAGCTTAATATTTGGTCGTGGTGTATCAATAATATCGACTTTGATACTTGTAATACGGCTATCCGCTTTGATTTTGGGTTCTGGACCAAATTCAATCGTTTGATCTGTGTATTGGGTCAGCACCTGAGCATAAGAAGAAACGAGATATTTACGGAATGAATCGATAAATACAAACACATCTTTTCTATCCGCACCTTTCAAATTAGGCCCGAGTAGTTTAAGTGCCGCATATTGAGCATTCACATAGGGCATTAACTCTTCTTCCACAATGACCTTCAATAATTCAGGATCTTGCTGGATATTTTTTTGTTCACTCTTTAAGCGATCAAAGGCAACTTCAGCGACCTGTTTCATCATTTGGTAAGGCTGGGTGCGGTCGATAGGCTCGGCCGCCAAAACCTGAGTCGACATCAGCAAAGTAACCATTGTCATAAACCATCTTTTCAAGATGGTACTCGCTTTAAGCATGTTATAGCTCTTCAACAGGATACTGTTTTTTAACATGAGACTACTCCTCAGCTTCGTTTTCATCAGAGCCACCAACGCTATACAACACTTGGCCAATCAAGTCTTCTAACACTAACGCAGACTTAGTGTCTTCGATGGAATCACCATCAACCAACATCTCTTCGTCGTCAAAAACAAATCCTGGAACCAGACTGATGTACTGCTCACCGATTAAGCCAGACGTTAAGATTTGAGCACTAGAGGTATCTGGAAATTGTGAGTACTTCGCATCAATAGATAATTCAACCATAGGGAGATAGCTTTCAGTATCAAGTTGAATACTTTGCACTCGGCCAACAACCACACCACCCACTTTCACCGGAGAGCGAACTTTTAGGCTACCAATGTTATCAAATGTCGCTTTCAGGTTATAAGTATGATTCGAACCTATGCCTTTTACGTCAGCGACTTGAAAGATCATGATTAAAATTGCGCAAATTCCGGCAATAACAAAGGTGCCGACCCATAATTCTAATTTTCGAGTTTGTTGCATGATTAATTCCCAAACATCAATGCGGTAAGAACAAAATCTAGCCCTAATACCGCTAGAGAAGAGTGCACTACAGTGCGTGTGGTAGCCTGACTAATACCTTCAGAGGTCGGTACTGCATCATAACCATTGAAAAGTGCGATCCAAGTTACGGTGATAGCGAAGACCATACATTTGATCATGCTGTTACCAATATCTCGGCCAAGTTCAACTGAAGACTGCATCGCAGACCAGAAACTGCCGTGATCAATACCTTTCCAATCAACACCAACTAACTGAGCGCCCCAAATCCCGACCGCCATAAAGATCATAGCGAGCAGTGGCATTGAAATAAGCCCCGCCCAAAGACGCGGCGCAATAATACGTTTGATAGGATCGACAGCCATCATCTCAAGGCTAGAGATCTGCTCCGTTGCTTTCATTAAGCCAATTTCAGCCGTTAACGCTGAGCCCGCACGACCTGCAAATAGTAAAGCAGTTACCACAGGCCCCAGCTCTCGTAACAATGAAAGTGCAACCATTTGACCAAGGTTCCCCTCAGCGCCGTAATCAATTAACACGACATAACCCTGCAGGCTAAGTACCATGCCAATAAACAACCCCGAAACTAAAATGATAGCTAATGACTGAACACCAACGCTATAAAGTTGCTTAACTAATAAAGGGAAGTTTTTTAGTCTCGGAATGCCAAACAAAGCCCCGAATAACATCAGGCTTGCTCGACCAAATGACTCGCAAATCGCAAGTGTGCGTCTACCGACACCCGCAATAGTTTTAGCAATCATATTAAAACAAATCCTCTTCTAGGCTCTTTGCTGGGAATCTAAATGGCACCGGACCATCAGCTTCACCTTGCAAGAATTGCTGCACTCGTGGATCGCTGTTGCTGTACAGATCTTCAGGTGAACCTGCTGCAATGATTTTCCCATCAGCCATCAGATAAACCCAATCGGCAATGCTCATCACTTCAGGAACATCATGCGACACAATGACGGAGGTTAAACCCAAGGCTTGGTTAAGATTATGGATGAGTTCGACCAACACACCCATGGTGATAGGGTCTTGGCCAACAAAAGGCTCATCATACATAATAAGCTCCGGATCCAACGCAATAGCACGAGCCAACGCCGCTCGTCTCGCCATACCGCCAGACAACTCACTCGGCATTAACTCTGCAGCCCCTCGTAACCCTACTGCTTCAAGCTTAAGCAATACGATGGTACGAATAAACTTCTCATTGAGTTCGGTATGTTCCCTTAATGGAAAAGCCACATTATCAAAAACATTGAGATCCGTAAAAAGTGCACCAGACTGAAAAAGCATGCTCATTTTTTTACGGGCCTGATATAGCTTTCGGCGTGATAATGCAGGGATATTATCTCCATCAAACCAGACTTCGCCTTCATCTGGCGACAATTGGCCACCAATCAAACGCAGCAAGGTTGTTTTGCCAATCCCAGACGGTCCCATGATCGCAGTAATCTTTCCTCGAGGCACCTCCAAGCTAATATCATCAAAGATAAGTCGCTCTCCTCGAGAGAAGCTAAGGTTCTTAACTTTCACAAGCTCAGTGTTCAACATATTTTTGTTGTTTCCTTGCTTTAAAAAACGCCAATTATGGCTGCAATAATAATGAGTCTACTTTAGAATTAAAAGCACTGTTCAATTAATTCATATTAAACATGAATCTATGCAGGGATTTGAAAGCATTAGAAAATTATCTATTCAGCTCTTTTTCTTACCGACTAACTGGTAATTAATTTGCCGAGTGACTTCCCTTTTATCTAGCAACAGGTCAAAATTAGCGGTTAATTCTTCGTTTTTTATTAATTTTTTAGGAATCATCATGCTTGAAGCGATTGCGTTTCTTATTATCGGTCTAGGTTTTTTGGTGTGGAGCGCAGATAAGCTGGTCTACGGCGCCGCGGCTCTTGCTCGCAACTTCGGTATCTCACCACTAGTTATCGGTATGACGATCTTAGCAATGGGTTCTTCAGCTCCTGAAATGATGGTTTCTGCGACTGCAGCCCTTGACGGCAAAACAGATACCGCCGTAGGTAACGTGATCGGCTCAAATATCGCAAACATCGCCCTGATTTTAGGTATTACAGCGCTTATCAAGCCGTTATCGATTAGCTCTGGCGTCATTCGCCGTGAACTACCATTAATGATTGGTGTCACTTTATTAGCAGGCGCAATCCTTTGGGATAACCACTTAGGATTCTATGAAGGTGTATTACTGTTTGTACTTTTTGCCGCGTTCTTGTTTGCCATGCTGCAAATCAGCCGCAGTGAGAAGAAAAACGGCGATGCCTTCCTGGATGAACAAGAATCCGAAATTCCTCAAGGTGTAAGTAATCCTAAAGCCGCGATGTGGGTCGTGATTGGTTTGATCATTCTGCCTTTGGCCGCCGACATGCTGGTTGATAACGCGGTGATCATCGCGAAATATTTCGGCATGAGTGATCTAGTGATTGGTTTAACCATCATTGCCGTTGGTACTAGTTTACCTGAACTTGCAGCGTCGCTTGCTGGTGTGATGAAAGGTGAAGATGATATGGCCGTTGGTAACCTCATCGGTTCAAACGTATTCAACATCCTTGCGGTAATGGGGATCCCGGGCATCCTAAACCCTTCAATCTTGAGCGAGTTTGTTATGGGCCGTGACTTCTGGGTAATGCTAGGCGTCTCGCTACTGCTTGTAGTCATGGCACTAGGGAAGTCTCGTAGCGTGAATCGTATTGAAGGCGGTGTGTTAATCGTGACGTTCGTGGCCTATCAAAGTTACCTACTAATGAATATGTCGGCTTAATTGTTAATTTAACTTCTCGTACTTGGAGTATTTGATGTCTCAGCCATTTGATTACCGCAGTGTTGCAAAACAAGTTTTGGACACCGAAGTTGCAGGTCTCACCCAATTAGACCAATATTTTAATGATGATTTTTGCAAGGCTTGCGACCTTATCCTGAACAACAAAGGTAAAGTCGTTGTGATGGGCATGGGGAAATCAGGCCACATTGGTAACAAAATCGCGGCAACTCTTGCAAGTACCGGCACATCGGCTTTCTTTGTACACCCAGGTGAAGCGGCACATGGTGACTTAGGCATGATTGAACCTGGCGATATAGTAATTGCGATATCCAACTCTGGGGAATCAGGAGAAATCCTTAGCCTGTTCCCAGTATTAAAGCGTCTGAACATAAAGATCATCAGCATGACGGGTAAGCCCTTATCAAACATGGCGACCTTGTCTGATATCCATTTACAAATTTCAGTACCGGAAGAGGCGTGTCCACTGGGCTTAGCACCAACCACCAGTACCACGGCGACTTTGGTTATGGGTGATGCATTAGCCGTCGCACTTTTACAAGCGCGAGGCTTTACTGCTCAAGATTTTGCACTGTCTCACCCTGGTGGCGCTTTAGGTCGTCAATTGTTGTTAAAACTTGACGACATCATGCACACAGGCGATGCACTTCCTGTTGTAGCACCAGATGCACTAGTAAGAGACGCGCTACTAGAAATATCTCAAAAAGGCCTAGGCATGACAGCCATCGTTAGCGCAGATGGTCAAATGGCCGGTATTTTTACCGATGGTGATTTACGCCGCATCTTAGACAAACGCGTTGATATCCATAACACTCAGATCGGCGATGTGATGACACTTAACCCAACGGTAGCAGAACCAAACATGCTTGCGGTAGAGGGACTAAACTTGATGCAAGCTAAAAGCATCAATGGCCTGATGTTGTGCCAAGAAGGTAAATTGGTTGGAGCCTTAAACATGCATGACTTACTGAAAGCAGGAGTAATGTAATGACACAGACAGTCGAAACCCTATACGGCACAGTAGATTCTGATGTGTTCGCAGTAGCAAAAGAGATCAAACTCCTAATTTGCGATGTAGACGGCGTCTTTTCTGATGGCCGCATCTACATGGGTAACAATGGTGAAGAGCTGAAAACGTTCCACACTCGTGACGGTTACGGTATTAAATCACTGATGAACGCTGGCATTGAAATCGCGATCATCACTGGCCGTAAATCTCAGATTGTTGAGAATCGAATGACTGCTTTGGGCATTAAGCTTATTTACCAAGGTCAAGACGATAAAGTTAAGGCATACCAAGATATTTGCGATAAGCTTTCTGTAAACCCTGAAAATACGGGTTACATCGGAGACGATCTGATCGATTGGCCTGTAATGGAAAAAGTTGGCTTGAAGGTATGTGTAGCAGATGGTCACCCACTACTTGCACAGCGAGCAAATTACGTAACAACTATTCACGGTGGTCATGGCGCGGTACGTGAAGTGTGCGACCTTATTTTACAAGCAAGAAATGAACTCGACGTGCATAAAGGTTTAAGCATATGAGTTTTACTCGTATTATCTATTTAATACTCATATTTATTGCCTCTTGGTCGACCTATTATCTATACGACAAAGAGCAAACATCGACGATACAAGTAGCTCCAAATTTGGAGTTGCCCGCGTTTAGTGGCAAAAGTCTAAACAACATTAGCTATGACCAATCAGGTATCCGTAGCTATCAGGTTGAATCGACCTATTTAGAACACTACTCAGTGGTGGGCGACACGCACTTTCAAAATCCAGTTCTTTCGGTATTTCGAGAAGGACACACAATTGAATGGCAAGTTACCGCCGATCGCGCGATTATGGATGAGAATCAAGTTGTCACTTTTTATGACAACGTAGTGGCCAAGAACCTGTTACCCGAAGCGAGCTTCGATACGATGACCACAGATGAAATGGTTGTTGAGCTAACTAGCCGAGATTTTTATTCAGAGACTCCGGTCCATATGATCGGTACATTTTTTGAAACTGAGGGGCAAGCAATGAAAGGTAACTTCGGTACCAACAATGCAACTCTCTTTAATTCTGTTCAAGGTAGATATGAAACTCTTACACCTTAGTTTATTCGCTTTGACCCTTGCGGCACCTAATGTCTATGCCCTTTCTTCGGATAGCGAGCAGCCTGTCTACATTGACTCAGACAGCCAGCAACTGGATATGAAAAGTAATCAAGTGACGTTCCTTGGTGATGTAAACCTTAAGCAAGGTAGCATCAACATCAATGCCGATAAGATCATTGTTACCCGTAATGCCGTAAACGGTGAGATTGAAGAAATTCAAGGTTTCGGTAAGCCAGCAACCTTCTCTCAACTTACTGACGACGGGAAAACACTCTACGGTGAAGCTGACGATTTACATTACCAGCTTGTTGCTGACCGATTGATCATGACCAAGAATGCAATGCTATCTCAAGATGGCAGCATTATTCGTGGTTCTAAGATCACTTACCAGATCGGCTCTCAGAAATTAGTCGCTGACAGTGGTGAGAACAAACGTGTGTCAACGGTTTTACAACCAACGGAAGTGAATAAGTAACGATGGCTGTTCTAAAAGCAAAAAACCTAGCGAAAACATACAGCAAACGTAAGGTAGTAACCGACGTTAGCTTGCAGGTGGAGTCAGGTCAGATCGTTGGCCTGCTTGGACCGAACGGTGCAGGTAAAACCACGTCGTTCTATATGATAGTTGGTCTGGTTGCTCGTGATGAAGGCACCATCAGCATTGATGACCGAGACATCAGTATCTTGCCAATGCACAGTCGATCTCGCCTTGGTATCGGATACCTACCTCAAGAAGCATCGATTTTCCGCAAGTTGTCTGTAGAGAACAACATCATGGCGGTTTTACAAACCCGTGATGAGATGACCAACGAACAGCGTCAAGATAAGCTAGAAGACCTGCTAGAAGAGTTCCACATTCAACATATTCGCACCAGTAATGGTATGGCTCTGTCGGGTGGTGAACGTCGTCGAGTTGAGATTGCTCGTGCACTAGCAGCAAACCCGCAGTTCATTCTATTGGATGAACCGTTCGCTGGTGTTGACCCGATCTCGGTTATCGATATCAAGAAAATCATTGTTCACCTACGCGATCGTGGCTTGGGCGTTTTGATTACTGACCACAACGTTCGTGAAACATTAGACGTATGTGAAAAAGCTTACATCGTAAGCCAAGGACACCTGATCGCTGAGGGAACTCCTGAAGATGTTCTCAATAACGAACAAGTTAAACAAGTTTATCTAGGCGAACAATTCCGTCTATGATTAGATAGAGAGTATCGAGAGTTCTAAGAATAATAACTAGGTAAGTCACACTGAATGAAACCCTCATTACAACTTAAGCTAGGTCAACAGTTAGCAATGACCCCTCAATTGCAGCAAGCGATTCGTTTGTTGCAGTTGTCTACTTTAGATTTGCAACAAGAGATCCAAGAAGCACTTGAATCTAACCCACTACTCGATGTCGAAGAAGGCAATGAAGATACGCCGACATCGGAAGAAAAACCTAGCAGTGACGAGAAAGAAACAGTTGAAGCCACAGAGCAAGACTTACCTGATAGCTCAGATTTAATCGAAAAATCAGAGATTGGCAACGAACTCGAAATCGACACAACTTGGGAAGATGTCTACAGCGCAAATACGGGTAACACTGGCATTGCGATTGATGATGACATGCCTGTTTACCAAGGCGAAACCACACAAAGCCTGCACGATTACCTACTTTGGCAACTCGGCTTAACCCCCTTCACTGACACTGACCGAAGTATCGCCTTCGCGCTGATCGATGCCATTGATGATTATGGCTACCTCACTGTTTCTTGTGAAGATATCCTTGAAAACTTTGATAACGAAGAGATCGAGCTTGATGAGATCGAAGCCGTTCGCAAACGAATTCAGCAATTTGACCCATTAGGCGTTGGTTCCGTGAACCTGCAAGATTGCTTGTTACTGCAACTCGCGACCTTCCCTCAAGATACCCCTTGGCTTAATGAAGCTAAGTTAGTACTTACTAGCCATATCGATCAACTAGGTAATCGTGACTATAAACTTGTCATAAAAGAAACCAAGTTGAAGGAAGCAGAACTGCGTGAGGTTATGCAACTAATTCAGCAGTTGGACCCTCGCCCTGGCAGCAAAATTACACCGGATGAAACTGAATATGTGGTTCCTGATGTTTCAGTTTTCAAAGAGCTCGGTAAATGGATAGTCACCATAAACCCTGATAGCGTGCCTAAGCTTAAGGTAAATCAGCAATACGCAGCTCTTGGTAGCAAAGGCAACAGCGCCGACAATCAGTACATTCGATCGAATTTGCAAGAAGCAAAGTGGCTAATTAAAAGCCTAGAAAGCCGAAATGAGACGTTACTCAAAGTTGCGAGATGCATTGTTGAACATCAGCGCGATTTCTTCGAACATGGCGAAGAATCAATGAAGCCAATGGTCCTAAACGATGTTGCATTAGCTGTTGAGATGCATGAATCCACAATATCCCGTGTGACGACTCAAAAGTTCATGCATACACCACGCGGCATCTTTGAGCTCAAATACTTTTTCTCGAGCCATGTTAGCACCGACAATGGTGGTGAATGTTCATCTACAGCAATTCGCGCGCTCATTAAGAAGCTGGTCGCGGCGGAAAATACCGCGAAACCTCTCAGTGATAGTAAAATTGCTGCTTTGCTGGCTGACCAAGGAATTCAGGTAGCTCGACGTACCATAGCGAAATACCGTGAATCTCTGGGTATTGCCCCATCAAGTCAGCGTAAACGCCTGCTGTAAAATAATTTAACTCGCTATTTAATTTAGTTATAGCCAGGCAACCAACTGAAAAGGAAAGTCTATGCAAATCAATATTCAAGGCCATCACGTTGATCTTACCGATTCAATGCAAGACTATGTTCACACTAAATTAGACAAACTTGAGCGCTTTTTTGATCATATCAATAGCGTCCAGGTTGTATTACGAGTTGAGAAAGTTGATCAAATTGCAGAAGCGACTCTTCATGTTAATCAAGGAGAAATCCATGCAACAGCAACAGATGAAAATATGTATGCTGCGATTGATTCATTAGTTGATAAACTAGTCCGTCAACTCAACAAGCACAAAGAAAAGCTAAGTAGCCACTAACATGCAATTAAGCGAAGTACTTTCATTGGACTGCACTAAAAGTGCTGTCCAATGCACGAGCAAAAAAAGAGCCCTTGAACTCATCAGCCAGATTGCAGCAGAAAGCTGCGGTCAAGATTCAACAGAACTGTTTGAGTGCATGTTGAGCCGTGAAAAAATGGGCAGTACTGGTATTGGTAATGGTATCGCTATTCCTCATGCTCGTATGAGTGTCAGTGATAAAGCGATCGCAGTGCTGCTGCAATGCCAAGCTCCAATCGAATTTGACGCTATTGACAACCGCCCTGTCGACCTATTATTTGCTCTTCTTGTCCCTAGCGAACAGTGTAAGGAACACCTAAAAACCCTTTCTTGCATGGCAGAACGCCTTAACGACAAGCAGACTCTTAAACAGTTGCGTAATGCTCAAAGTGATCAAGAGCTTTATGACATCATGATTCAAGTACCATCTGGCGAGTAATAATATGCGACTAATCGTTGTAAGTGGCCAATCGGGGGCCGGTAAAAGTGTTGCGCTACGAGTCCTCGAAGACTTGGGGTATTACTGTGTCGATAACCTACCAGTAAATCTACTCAACGACTTCGTCAAATCCGTCAGTGAGATCAATCAAAACGTTGCCGTTAGTATTGATATTCGTAACCTACCGAAAGAGCCTCAATTAGTCACAGATACACTAGAACAACTAAAATCTGCCACTGATATTGACGTGAACGTTTTGTTCCTAGATGCGAGTAAGCAAACACTGCTCAAACGCTATAGCGAAACACGTAGAATTCACCCTCTATCTATTGGTCAAGAAAAGCTATCACTTGAGCAAGCTATCGATTTAGAGAAAACACTCTTGGCTCCCCTTGCAGAGCAAGCCAGCATTGTAATTGACAGCAGTGAATGCAACCTTTACGAATTGAGTGAAAAGGTTCGGTTTAAAGTGGAAGGCAAAGAGAAGCAAGAGCTGATTATTGTCTTTCAATCGTTCGGTTTTAAGTTTGGCTTACCAAGTGACGCTGACTATGTGTTTGATGTTCGCTTCTTGCCAAACCCTCACTGGGAACCAGACCTACGGCCATTAACCGGTCTTGATGCTCCGATTCACTCTTTTCTAGAAAAACACCCCGAAGTTATTGAACTCAAGCAACAGATCCAAGGCTTTGTTGAGCAGTGGTTACCAATGTTAGAGAAGAATAATCGTAGCTACCTAACGGTCGCGATTGGCTGTACTGGCGGTAAACACCGCTCGGTTTATCTGACACAAAAAATTGGTGAGTACTTCGAACAACTTGGTCATCAAGTACAAATCAGACACGCCTCCTTAGAGAAGCACCAACAGGGCTAACCATGGAATTCACTCGAACTGTACTGATCCAAAACCGTTTGGGTCTTCACGCTAGAGCAGCAGTAAAGTTGGTTGAACTTGCACAAAGCTTTGATGCCATCATTACTATCCATAGCGAAGACGATAAGATCGCGACGGCAGACAGCGTTATGGGGCTATTGATGCTGGAATCAGCACAAGGGCAACACATCACAATTCAAGCCATAGGCAGCGACTCACAGCAAGCGCTTGATGCCGTCTGTCATCTCATTGAAGATAAGTTTGATGAGGGCGAATAAGAGAAAAGGCGTTACTCACAACGCCTAAGACTTAAATAAATAGCCAACCAATATTAAATATTAGTTCTACCTAAGTTAATGATTTAAATAAGCCCTAGAATTAAGTTACTATTCTAAGTATTGTTAGAATAATGAGATAGGAGGAACATATGGCAGAGCAATTAGAATTTGACCAAGCTCACCAAACCCTCCAAGAAGTCAGCGAAGCCCTAGAAAATGGGCGATTTGTTCACGTACGCCGACAACTTCAGGACATGGAGCCTGAAGATATTGCACACCTTTTAGAAGCCTCCCCTCGCAAAAGTCGTGATGTACTCTGGCAACTCACCGATCCTGAAGACTTCGGTGAAATTCTTGATGAATTAAACGAAGACGTCAAAGATGCTCTTGTGTCAAAAATGGCACCAGAAACGTTGGCAGAAGCAACCGAAGGCATGGAGACCGATGACGTCGCGTACGTACTTCGAAGCCTACCCGACGATGTTTCTCGCGAAGTCCTTTCTCAGATGGACTCCGTTGACCGTGCTTTGGTTGAGACAGCACTATCATACCCAGAAAATTCTGCGGGTGCGTTAATGAATACCGACGTGATCACGATTCGTGGTGACGTCGATGTTGATGTTGTTTTGCGTTATCTACGTATGCGTGGTGAACTTCCGGACGCTACCGATACTTTATATGTCATCGATGAAGAAGAGCGTTTGATTGGTAACTTATCATTAACGACCCTGATCACAACACAACCGGATGTTGCAGTCTCTGAGGTGATGGAAGATGCAGACGAAGCTATCGCCGTTGAAACCAGCGCTTCCGATATTGCGAGCCTGTTTGAACGTCGTAACTGGGTTTCTGCCCCTGTAGTCGATAGTAACCAGCACCTTGTGGGTCGTATCACCATCGATGACGTGGTTGATGTCATCCGTGAAGATGCTGAACACTCAATGATGAGTATGGCGGGTATGGACGATGACGAAGATACCTTCGCACCGGTCGTAAAATCCGCTCGTCGTCGTAGCGTCTGGCTTGGGGCCAACGTACTTGCAGCACTGGCAGCGGCTTCAGTATCGAACATGTTTGAAGCAACGCTCGACCAAATGGCCGCAATTGCCGTACTGATGACTATCGTGCCTTCAATGGGCGGGGTTGCCGGTAACCAAACCGTTGCGCTAGTGATTCGTGGTTTAGCGCTCGGTCATATTGGTGATAGTAACAAGCGTGAATTGCTACTTAAAGAAGCGGCTATCGGCTTCCTAAACGGCATTCTATGGGCCGTTATCATTGGTGGTATCGTAGTAGCCTGGAAGGGTAACTGGGTACTGGGTGGCATCATCTCCGCTGCGATGATGACCAACTTACTTGTCGCTGGTATTGCCGGTGTAACCATACCGGTGATGTTGAAGAAAATGAACATCGACCCTGCATTGGCAGGTGGTATGGCACTCACCACAGTAACGGATGTTATTGGCCTATCGGTATTCTTAGGCTTAGCGACCATACTGATCTAGCTTGATTGCCTACTCGGTAAATACAAAAAGGGAGCCATCGGCTCCCTTTTTTAATTCATCCAATAGCGTTAATTAAATTACTCGCCTGCGACTTTCATCGACTCAAGCAAGATAGAACCCGTTTGAATCTGTGAACGCGTTTCAACATCGTTACCGACTGCCACGATCTGATTAAACATGTCTTTTAGATTACCTGCAATCGTCACTTCCGATACTGGGTATTGGATCTCTCCGTTCTCAACCCAGAAACCTGCAGCACCACGAGAGTAATCACCTGTCACTGTGTTTACACCTTGTCCCATTACTTCAGTAACAAGGAAACCTGTGCCCAATTCTTTCAGCATCTGCTCAAAGTTTTGACCGGTCGATTTAACGAACCAGTTATGAATACCACCAGCATGGCCGGTTGGTGTCATATCCATCTTACGCGCGGCATAGCTCGTTAGTAGGTAAGTTGCTAACACACCATCAGTGATGATCTCACGATCTTGAGTGTAAACACCTTCACTGTCGAACGGGCTTGAAGCCAAACCTCGTAAGATATGTGGACGCTCAGAGATATTGAACCAACCTGGCAAAATTTTCTGACCTAGATGATCCAGTAAGAACGACGACTTACGGTAAAGGTTTCCGCCACTGATCGCCATCACAAGGTGACCAATTAGACCTGTGGCAACATCGTTAGCGAACATAATTGGGTATTGGCCTGTTGATAGCTTTTTCGCATCCAAACGGCTGATAGTCTTTTCTGCAGCCTCTTGGCCTACACGCTCAGGCGTCCACAGCTCGTCACGGTGACGAGCAACGGTATAGCTGTAGTCGCGTTCCATTTCACCGTTAGCGCCTTGTCCAATCACACAGCAGCTCGTGCTATGGCGGCTTGAAGCGTAGCTGGCTAGTAAGCCATGGCTGTTACCGTACACTTTAACGCCGTAATGGCTGTCGTAGCTCGCGCCATCACTTTGTTTGATTTTGTCGCTATAAGCTAGCGCTTGCTTCTCAGCAGCAATCGCAATCTCAGCGGCATAGTCTGGGTTAGGTTCATCAGGGTGGAAAAGATCCAAGTCTGGAATGTCTTTTACCATGTACTCTTTTGCCGCAGGACCTGAAAATGGGTCTTCAGACGTGTACTGAGCGATATCAAGCGCAGCCGCTACCGTTTGAGCAATCGCCTTTTCACTTAGATCGGATGTAGATGCGCTGCCTTTTTTCTGGCCACGGTAAACAGTAATACCTAGCGCACCATCACTATTAAATTCAACGTTTTCCACTTCACACATACGTGTTGAAACACTTAAACCCGTTGACTTAGTAATAGCAACTTCAGCGGCGTCGGCACTCACAGAGGCCATGTCCAATGCTTTTGCTACTGCGGCTTCTAGCTCAACTCTTTGCTGAGCGACTTGCTGTTTTACATCCATATCTATTCTAATTTTGTAGGTCAATATTACGTAGGATAACAAGAATTTCGCTTTCTCCCCAAGATTCTTGCTAAAATAGGCAATATATTCGTTTGAGATAGTGACATAGGCAGAAAAGATGGCTCGCAAAAACCAAAAAGCCCCATGGGAACCAGAAGAAGAAATCATCTGGGTAAGTAAGACAGAAATGAAAACCGACATGGATGCCCTGCAAAAGCTGGGAGAAGAGCTTGTTGGTTTAAAGCCTTCTGTATTAGACAAGTTTCCTCTGTCTGAAGATTTGGCACAAGCGATAAAAGATGCACAACGCTTTAAAAATGAAGCGAAGCGTCGTCAACTTCAATACATTGGTAAAGTAATGCGTAGTGTCGATCCTGAGCCAATTCAAGCGGCTTTGGATAAAGTACGTAACAAGCACTCACAAGCAACCGCTGAGCTACATAAGCTTGAGCAACTGCGTGACCGTGTTGTAGCTGAAGGCGATACTGCCATTTCAGACGTTATGGAGATGTACCCTGAAGCAGACCGTCAACGTCTTCGTCAGCTAGCGCGCCAAGCTAACAAAGAAAAATCAGCGAACAAGCCAGCCAAGGCTTCTCGTGAAATTTTTCAAATCTTAAAAGAGCTAAAGCTAGGCGACTAATCCTCGTCTCGCTTTACTTATAAAGATAATAAAAGACCTAGCGCATGCTAGGTCTTTTGCTTTCTACGTACTCAATATCAAGAGATATTAAACAAGATTGGTGAATCGTCACTCACCCGCTTTAACAAACGAGCTTAGCTCTTGCTGTGGATGATCAGCCGTCAGTGTCTCTATCGAGTCTGCAACCAACACTTTACCTAATGCCACAAATACAAACTTATTGGCAATACTGCGTGCATCCCCTAAATGGTGAGTCACCATCAACACCGTAATGCTTCGCTCTGCTGCTAATCGCCTAACAAGGTTAAGCATTTCCTCACGAAGCAAAGGGTCAAGCGCCGAAAAAGGTTCATCAAGCAGCCAAATGTCGTGTGGTTGAACAAAACAACGCGCCAGTGCGACACGCTGACGTTGGCCACCAGATAAATGTTCAGGCAGCCTATCTAAATACTCTGCAACACCGACTTGTGCAGCGGCTTGCTCAACATCGAGCTTTTGGGTTGCGGTAAGCTTTAACCCCGGATGCAAGCCTAAGCCAATATTTTCACGCACCGTGAGGTGAGCAAATAGATTGTGCTCTTGGAACAACATCGCCAATGGACGCTGATGCGCTTCTTTGCCAATCAGCGATTGTCCTGCTACCGAGATCTCACCCGATGTCGGCTCAATAAACCCAGCAACCAATGCGAGTAGCGTTGATTTACCCGCACCACTAGGCCCCATCAAAGCAACAATATCACCCTGTTCTGCTTGGAAATCAAAACTAAACAACTCTTGGTGATAGTGGTAATCCACTTCTTTCATCACTAACATCATCGGTTCCTTAACTCTTTAGCTTTGAGCTTCGAGTAAACAAAAATTCAATCAGACTAAAGATGCCCACACTCAATAACAGTAAACTCACTGAAACCACCGCAGCCGCTTCCATTTGATAACTGCCTAACAATTGAAATAGATACAAAGGCAGAGTTCTAAAATCGTGGCTACCAAACAAAGCAATCGCACTTAAGTCGCCCATCGCCAACATAAAGCTGATAGAGAAAGCCTGCGCCATTGGCTTGCGAAGTGCGCGCCATTCCACCAGCCTAAAGCGAGTGAATCCTGTCATTCCTAAACTTGCACACACATACTGATACTGCTGAGAAAGATGCAGCATAGGTTGAGCCAAGGTTTTAATCACATAAGGCAGCGCCATCAAACTGTTTACTGCAATCACAATAAAGAACGCCAAGCTGAACACATCAGTAAAGGAACGCAGTAATAAAAAGAGACCAGTACTAATCACTAAGCCCGGCGTCACTAAAATAATAGTACCAATCAGTTCGATTTTATCGGCTCGAAAATTCTTGTTCTGCAAACGCCATGCGCGACTGGTCAGGAGTATCGCAATACCAATACCAACGGCGATAATGCTTGCGAGGGAAGCGACACGAACTGAGGTCATTAACGCAGCCCAGAACGGCTCACTGCTCAGCACTATCAAAGCTTGTGAATTAATGCCACTGAATATGACCATGGCTAGTGGCGGCAATACCAGCATTGAGACTACGATGATCCAAAAGCTATCCCAAGCTTTTGACCACCAGCTGTCCTTAACCAGATATTTCTCTTCCGACAGTTGGCTGGCTGTTACGGAGATAGGTTTAGACAAGCGCTGAATACTCACCGCTAAGACACCACACAGCAGCATTTGCCATATTGCGAGTAGCGCGCCAGCTTGTAGGTCAAAGTCGAATTTGATTGCTTGATAGATGGCTAGCTCAATGGTGGTTGATTTCGGACCACCACCCAACGCCATCACGGTAGCAAAGCTGGTGAAGCACAACATGAAGACCAAGCCACACACATGCGGCAATTGCTGTCTGAGCCTCGGCCATTCAACCCATTTAAATTTATTCCAATGACTCATGCCTAAGTGGGCACACAGTTTATGCTGCTCGGTAGGCACAGTATCTAACGCTTGCAAAAGTAAACGACTGGCATAAGGCAGGTTGAAGAAAACGTGCGCCAACAAAATACCATTCAAGCCATAAATCGAGAATGGTAGCTCAATGTCGAAGTTCGCCAAGAATTTAGCTAACCAACCACTGTTGCCGTAAATCGCCAGCAAGCCAAATACACCGACCAACACAGGTAGAACTAAGGTCGACGCGAACAGCCTTAACAACAAAGCGCGCCCAAAAAACTGTCTGCGACACAGAGCGTGTGCAATAGGTATGGCAAAGCCAACACTCAGCAAAGTTGAGAGTGTCGCTTGATAAAAGCTGAATTTCGTTACATGCCAATAGTAAGGATCGGACCATACTTGGCTGATATCAAGAGAAGGGGCATTGCTAAGCAATGCCCCAACTGCTGAAACCACGAAGGCGGTAATGAGTATCGCAACCCAAACCCCGACCTTAGGTGTTTTCTTTATCATAAATTGATTTTTTACCGTAAATGGTTCATTCCAAACATCACGAATGAACCTTAAAATACAGAAAGCTAGTTTTTTAAAAATACGTTAGAAAGCTCATTTTCTTAAATAGTCAGTTAAAAAGTAAGTGCACTCTGCCATTCACGAATCCAAGGCTTACGCTTCTCGGCGATTTCTTCAGAGCTAAAGCTCAACGCTTTCTGCGGTACTGTTAGCTGCTCAAAACCTTTTGGTAGCTCGACACCCGTAACTGGATACATCCAATTACCTGTAGGCATCGCCGATTGGAATTCATCACTTAGGATAAACGCCATAAACTCATCAGCAAGCTTTTCGTTCTCACTGCCTTTAACCTTAGCGGCTACTTCTACTTGAGTGTAATGCCCTTCTTCGAAGCTCGCTGCTGCGTACTTAGAATCACTTTCTGCAATGATATGATAAGCCGGAGACGTAGTGTAAGACAGAACCAAGTCAGACTCACCTTCTAGGAACATAGAGTAAGCTTCAGACCAGCCTTTGGTTACCGTCACGGTTTTCTGAGCCAGCTTCTTCCAAGCTGTCGTTGTGTCATCACCGTAAACCGACTTCATCCATAACATCATGCCTTGACCAGGTGTTGAAGTACGTGGATCTTGGTAAATAACCTCCAGATCATCACGCTGCTCAACCAGCTCTTTCAAACTCTTAGGCGGGTTTGCTAATTTCTCTTTGTTATAGATAAACGCAAAGTAACCAAAGTCATAAGGTACAAAGGTGTTGTCATCCCAACCATTAGGCAGTGTTACCGATGACGTATCAACCTTGTGTTCCGCCAATAATCCCGTTGCTTTCGCTTCAGCCATTAAATTGTTATCTAGACCTAACACGATGTCAGCTTTGCTGTTGCCGCCTTCAAGGCGTAAGCGGTTTAGAATAGACACGCCATCTTCTAGCGCGACAAAGTTCACATCACAACCACACTTCTCTTCAAATGCTTTCTCTACGGCAGGACGAGGGCCCCAATCCGCTGCAAAAGAGTCATAGGTGTATACGGTCAAAGTGTTATCTGCAGCAAAGGCAGAAAAAGAGATCGCTGTAGAAACAGCAAGGGTAGTTAATGTGAATTTCACTGGACGCTCTCCATGGTCTGAGCGGCACAGGTTTGAGGGAGGAGAACGGTAGAGGTTGTTCCTAACTCAATTCCTACGCCAGCATTATCTGGTTCAGGTTTACGGGTCCCAAGCGCCTGCTTGATCTCAGCTTGCATTCATTATTTGAATGGTCAGCTCCCCGATGAGTGTTCAGAATTGTAATTCGAATTTTAACAATAAGCCATCAAGTTTGGATCAATTACGTTGATCGTAGCCCCAACGTGGCACTAAACCTTGCTCGATACCAAGATGGTCCAGAATGCGCGCCACCATAAAATCAACCAAGTCTTCAATCGACTTAGGTTGGTGATAAAAGCCTGGAGCCGCAGGCATGATCGTCACGCCCATGGTTGAGAGTTTGTGCATGTTCTCTAGATGCAGAGTAGAAAATGGCGTCTCACGCACCACCAACAACAGTTGGCCTCGCTCTTTCATGACGACATCTGCTGCTCGTTCAATCAGGTTATCCGATAAACCATGAGCAATTGACGCTAAACTTCCCGCAGAGCATGGACATACCACCATCTGCTTCGGCGCAGCAGAACCAGATGCAACCGGTGAGAACCAATCATCTTTGCCACACACCATCAACTTTTCTGAGTCGCAGCCTAGATGCTTAACTAAGGCTTGTTTCGCCGCTTCCGGCCCAGCAGGTAACTTAAGTTCATGCTCGGTCGCTAAGACTACTCGCGCTGCCGACGATATCATCAAATAGACCTGATAATCGGCCGCCAAAAGGCATTCAAGTAAACGCAGTCCATAAGGCGCACCAGATGCGCCAGTGAAAGCAAGAGTTATCGCTTTATCGTGTTTTGTCATGTTCTCAATTACTTCAAATTATAAAGTCGTAAATCAGTTAAGCTTTGAGTGCCAATCCATCCAACAGCTTTTGATGAATACCACCAAAGCCACCGTTACTCATTACCAAGATTTGGTCACCCACTTGTGCCTCTGAGACAATTCTAGCAACGAATGCATCCATGTCATCACTTACATGGGCGGGTTGATGGCACGCATCGGCAACATCTTGTACAGACCAATCAATGTTATCCGGTTGGAATAAGTAGGTAGAATCCGCCTGTTTGAGCGAATCAGCCAAGGTTTCTTTGTGCACACCACGCTTCATGGTGGCAGAGCGAGGCTCTAGAACGGCAATGATTTTTTTCGTGTCGACCTTATTACGTAAACCACCAAGCGTAAGTTCAATCGCCGTTGGATGATGAGCAAAATCATCATAAATAGAGACACCAGCAACCTCACCTTTAAACTCCAAACGACGCTTGGTATTGATGAAGTTCGCCAGCGATTCACACGCCAAATCAGGCGTCACACCCACATGTCTGGCTGCCGCAATCGCCATCAAAGCATTACTAACGTTATGATCACCAACCAAATCCCAGTCGACGGTTCCAACACATTCGCCTTGGAAGTACACCTCAAATTTAGAGCCATCTTTAACCCGCTTCTTGGTATCCCAATCACCAAGCTCACCACTCGATTCAGTCTCACTCCAGCAGCCTCGAGATAAAACATCTTGGATAGCCGTGTCTTGCTTCGGTGAAAAAATGCGGCCGTTGCTTGGCACAGTACGCACTAAATGATGGAACTGACGCTTGATCGCTTCAAGATCATCGAAGATATCGGCATGATCGAACTCTAGGTTATTCATGACTAAAGTTCTTGGGTGATAATGAACGAACTTAGATCGCTTATCGAAAAAAGCACTGTCATATTCGTCGGCTTCCACCACGAAGAACATGCTTTCACCAAGACGAGCAGAGATACCAAAGTTACCCAACACACCGCCAACTAAAAAGCCCGGCGCATAACCACAGTCTTCCAAGATCCAAGCCAGCATGCTGGATGTTGTGGTCTTGCCATGCGTGCCGGATACCGCCAGAACCCAACGGTCATGGAGCAAGAACTCTTGCAACCACTGCGGGCCAGATGTGTATCTAAGGTTATTATCCAATACATACTCAACACACGGATTACCACGGCTCATCGCATTACCGATGACCACAAGGTCTGGCCTTGGTTCTAATTGGCTAGGGTCGAACCCTTCAATAATTTCAATCCCTTGAGACTCCAACAAGGTGCTCATTGGAGGATAAACATTCGCGTCACTACCGGTAACCTTGTGACCTAATTGACGAGCCAATACCGCAGCACCACCCATGAAGGTGCCACAAACTCCTAAGATATGAATATGCATAAATTGCTTCCAAACGCTTGGCTAAATGAACCATGTCTAAATCAAACTACTGCACTCATTATCATGAAATGGCAATTAAAAGCGAGTAGCAATGCAAAACAAATTAAGTCGACATAGTAAGTGAGATCTGTGTCGCTTAGTTCATTACCATTAAAAAGATCTAAGCCGTAGAATTTAGGTAAGTGTCTAGATGAATAAAGCCCACACAAGAGGCAAGTTCTACAGTGCTCAAATCCCCCCTAATATTCAGAGAAGTTTAAGGAAATAACATGTCTGAGATGCGCACCCTTGGTGAGTTCATTGTTGAAAAACAAAGTGACTTCCCCCATGCAAGTGGTGATCTATCATCCCTTTTGTCATCAATTCGCCTTGCTGCAAAAATTGTTAACCGAGAAATCAACAAAGCAGGTCTTGTCGACATTACTGGCGCTGTTGGTACAGACAACGTTCAAGGTGAAGAGCAACAGAAGCTAGACCTTTACGCGAACGATAAATTTAAAGCAGCTCTTGAAGCTCGTGACCAAGTTTGTGGTGTAGCAAGTGAAGAAGAAGACGAAGCGGTAGCCTTCAATAAAGAGCTCAACAAAAACGCAAAATACGTTGTTTTGATGGATCCACTTGATGGCTCTTCAAACATCGATGTGAATGTATCGGTTGGTACAATTTTCTCTATCTACCGTCGAGTATCACCGATTGGTACCCCACCAACACAGGAAGATTTTCTACAACCTGGCCACAAACAAGTAGCCGCTGGTTACGTGATTTACGGCTCTTCAACCATGTTGGTGTATACAACAGGGGCAGGTGTAAATGGCTTTACCTATGACCCATCACTGGGTACATTCTGTCTATCTCATGAAAATATGATGATTCCAGACAAAGGTAAGATCTACTCTATCAACGAAGGGAACTACATCCGCTTCCCAACAGGTGTGAAAAAATACATCAAATACTGTCAAGAAAGTGAGCCTAGTGATAACCGTCCATACACGTCACGTTACATCGGCTCTTTGGTTTCTGATTTCCACCGTAACCTACTTAAAGGCGGTATCTACTTATACCCAAGCACAGAAAGCCACCCTCAAGGTAAGCTACGCCTGCTTTATGAGTGCAACCCTATTGCCTTCATTATGGAGCAAGCTGGCGGTATCGCTTCTGATGGTGCACAGCGCATCATGGACATCAAGCCAACAGAATTACACCAACGTGTACCATTCTTTGTCGGTTCAAAGAACATGGTGAGAAAAGTAGAAGAGTTTCTTGAGCTTAACCGAGACTAAACCTCTCATTAACTTCTCAAAATAACGTCATTAAAAAGCCAGCATTCACATGCTGGCTTTTTGTAGGATATTGAGAATATAGAGCGACTACGGGTTGTTCTACTTACACCAGTCACCCGAAAGTATTTCTTTATTAGCGGTTAGCTCAAGTTGATACAAATATACCCACGCTAATCCAAATGTGGTCTCTATTTGCTCGCGACGATACTCAACCGGGACATCCTCTAGCCGGTCAAGCGAGGCTAGAACTTCATCGTTAATGACATAGACCTCGCCAACAACACTTTTACTTCCACAAGTTAGAGCTGGATACGCCCCTAAATCGAACAGAGCAAATTCCTTAGGAGTATCAAAGCGCCCCAACAACTCGCAATCCTGCACATAGTGGTGATTGGACTGGCCTTGTCTCAAGGTGCCATAGACGAACACAAGATGCTGCATAAACCCTCCATAAGCCATTCATCTCTGCTATTCAATGAATGGCTAAACACTACTCTCGACCTAAACTGCTCTACTCGAACTCAAATTGATAGAGAAGGTCTACGGCACTGTCTAGGCCAGATACCGCTTCAACATAAAGGTCCTGCATTAATCGGTAACGAACGGTAAACTCACCTAAAGAGTTAAAAATACCGACACCATACTTCACCTGCAAGCCAGGCAGAATGTAGCCACTGACAGTCACTTGAGAGTCATCACCTGAACCGGCAGTATCCAGTTGTAAATCTTGTACACCAAATGCCTCACCGATTTCGCCAACAACCTTACCGCTTTTCGCCAGACTCAAGCCAATTAAGGTTGTCGTCATCGAGCCATTCGACTCCCCATCGATATCTTGACCACGCAAAATATAAGACAGCGCGTTGGCTTGCGGCATTGCAGGGTCAGAATAAATCTCGATGGCTGGCTCTGCCGCAGGGCCCGTCACTCGAATCCCTGCGATCACGTCATCCTGAGTATTATCCGGATTACGTATTGCATTTATCGCTACATATGGCTGATCTGGCGGTCCATTCATCAAAATTTTACCCTCTTTGATCAACAGGTCCTGTCCGAATGATCGGTAAGTACCACCCACAATGTTTACTTCACCTGTGATAAACGGCCCTTGGTCTTTTTGAGCGACATTAAGCTTACCGACTAAACCGCCTTCTAGGCCGAACGCAGAAAGTTTAAAGTCATCACCGATAGAGATATTAATATTGGTCATCACATCAAATGGGATCGTGTCTTCGCTTTCCGGCTCAAGGTCTTTATTCAAGATAACTTGATCAGAAGAGACGCCAACGGCTGACGGTGGTAAGTCTTCGACAACAATGCGTCCCCATGGTAATGCAATATCACCAGTGATTTTTGCCAATTCTGGGGTGACATCAATGGTCATATCAGGGACGACTTTCACCTTAACCATCGGTGGGATATCAACCATCAACTCATCAGCGAAAACTCTAACGTTAGAGTGCCATGCTTTAAGATCTTGCCAATCCCCATTCCCCTCTATATCAAGGTGACCATCAGGCGTTTCAACATTCGCATCCAGTTTTGCACTATAGCCATCAAAGTCGAGGTCGATACGGCCACCTTGAACATCAATAGGCGTTACATCACCTTTAACTTGAATGCCATCAACAGAGAACTGACCAAAAACTTGAGGATGCATCAAAGCACCTTTTACTTTTAAATCACTCTCAAGGTCGGCCTTCAATAAGCTGTATTCACCGAGAATCGGCTGTAAGAAATCCAGGTGGAAGGTCGTCAACTTAATGGCCGCATCAACCATTTTATCTTCTGCGAGAATGTCCGGTAATGACACCGTGCCAGACAGGTCACCATTGTCGGAAACATCCAACTTAAAATCGGCATCCAGTTTGTTGTCTTTCAGTTGGGCATTCAATGCAATGCTTTCCCAACCCAGTGTGATTGGCTCACCCACTTGTTGAACAACCTGACCTTTCGGCATATCAACGCTTACCGTAACCTCAGGCTCACCTTGCTCCGACCATTTAGCATGAGCGGTCGCATTCACTAAGCCCTGTAGTTGCGTCTCTTTAGGCACAAAAGCTTTAATCTGTTCGAAGTTGAATTGGTTGATCGCCAATTTCGCCTCACCCGATTTTCCGACACGAACGTCTTCATCCAAACACACGCTCGAACCCGATTGTTTCCAACAGTGCGCTTGAACATCGGCAAACTGCTTATCGACATCCGCCTTTATTGCGACAGGTTGATCTAACACCCAAGGGCCTTGCTGAGTGGTAATTTTGACTCTGTCTAACGAGCCATCCCAAATAAGAGAAGGCTTTTGAATCAATTCACCAGAAATCGCTAAGCTTGTCGACACGATGTCAGATATCACATCAAGTGTTACCGTATGCTTCTTCTCACCGCCACTCACCGTTAAGTCGATACTTTCAACGCTTTGCTCTTGATAGGTTAAGTTCTTGGCTTTTAATACAAGATCAGCTTGAGCTTCAGGTAATGGTAGGGGAACCACAGAGCCATTGAGCGACAACGACTCAAGTGTTGCCTCGCTATTCCAATCAACCTTATCGACATTTAAAGCAAGATCGACCTTCGGCTCTTTCGTTGGGCCGCTCAGTTGGATGTTACCAATCACTCGACCTTTCAACTCGGGGATACTTTTTAGAAGATCAGGGACGTAAATTTCAACGCCCATGTCCCATTGTTGATCAAGCTGACCCAAAGCCTTGATTGAGTTAACACCGTGAGCCAAACTCAAACCACTGGTCTTCAGTTTAGGTTCACCGCTCGCACTGCGATCCGACGCCGACAATTGGCCTTCGATATCCAGAGGATATTCTCGCAAGATCCCTTCAATATCCAACTTAGGCAGCTCAATCGCCCAACCTCCCGCTTCGGTCAATTCACCCGAGGTGACGATGCTTCCGCTAATGTTACCTTCGGCTTCTGGCCACTGGAGGCCAGGTTGAATATCTTTGAGCGTCACATCAGCTTGCCAGTTAACGAGACTCTTCCAATTCGCTTTAACGACACCGTTAAGTTCACCGCCTAGCGTGTTCAGCTTAAGACGCTCGAGCTCAATCTGTTCCGTCGTACCTTTACCCTGTAGATCGATGGCTAACTCAGGAATCTCCTTACCATCGGCTTCACCTTTAAGTTGAACATTGAAACCATCTAGTGAACCATCGGCTTTGAATTGCTCAATTGTCGCTTGGTAATCGCTTTTTCCGGTAAGGGGCCACTGCGCTTGCCCGCCCTCTAAAAGAAGGTCAAATGGCAGAGTCGGCTCTAAGGGTTGAATATCCCCAGACAACTTTGCCTCAATCAATTCAGAAAACTGAGAATCTAGGTTTAGCTTGGCAACACTCCCTTGTGCTTTCAGTGATAATTTCTGGCCTGCTAGGTCGGTTTCTTTAACCAACGCATCCAAAGAAAGATCTAACGGGTAACCTTCTTTCAGCTCAACCTTTACTGCAAGATTAGCGCTTGCTTGTGGCATATCGAGTTCTAAAGTTGAAACATCGACCGTATGTTTGCCTGCCTTAGCTTCGAGACCAAGGTGGTTGACGATAATTGGCGTTTCTTGATCTAAAGTGAAACGGTTTAGGTCAAAACGCTCCAGTACAACCTGTAAAGGAATCCAGACTTCAGGCAGCTCGATCGCTGTTTTAGCGGTTGATTCTGGCTCGACCGCTTCTGCTTGCGTTTCTTCTGTCGACTCAGCAAGTTTAACTTTCAGATCATTGAATAAAGTTGGCGATACCGTCAGCTTTTCACCCTGCATGCTCAGAGCTGTAGAGAACAAGCCCCATTCGATTTCATGACCTAAGATATTCAGTTTAATATCAGACAAAGCGACGCGATTGATCACTATAGGTAAAGGTGTTTTCACCGATGTCACTGGCGGAGCCGGTTCTGTTTCTTCTGTAGAGGCAGGAGGCAATTCAGTCAATGCGAAGTCTAAACCTTGAATCGTTAAACGGTCGACACACAACTTAGGGTCGAGTAAACAGCGAGGATTAATAGCCAGTACCAATTTTTTAACTTTGGTATCAATATGAAGGCTATCATCTTTAAACTTCACATTATTAAGCGTAAAGCTTGGGAACAGTGCCCCTTTGGTGCTTTCCACTTCAAGTTGTGGCAATGCTTTTTCAGCGCCCCATAGCACTGTGTTCAACCCTGGGTTAGTGAACAACACGAAACCGAGCAAGGCTATCAACAACAGCAAAATAGACGTCAATGAAATCGACGTCCACTTAATGCATTTGCCCATCACTTTGATCATAATTCTGGCCCTAAACTAAAGTGCAGTTGGAACTCATCGCCTTTCTTCGCATCTAGACCCCAAGCAAAATCTAAACTCACAGGACCAACAGGCGACGCCCAGCGAACACCCACACCAGTACCATGTTTCCATTCAGGTTTATCATTGAATGCATCACCAATATCGTAGAAGGCGGCTCCCCACCAGTTTCCAACCAATCTGTATTGGTATTCAAATGAGCTGGTGGCAATGTATTTTGCCCCCGTTAGTGCGCCACTTTCATCACGAGGAGAGATAGATTCATAGCCATAACCACGAATACTATTGTCACCACCGGCAAAGAACCTTAGTGAGGGAGACAACTTATCAAATTCATCGGCAAAGTTACCGCCGAATTGAAGTTGAGTTAAGCCTCGGTGATTGTCACCAATGCTGCGAATCCATGCCGTTTGTCCCTGAAAACGCACCACTCGAGTTTCAGACAACAAGGTGTCATCTGCAGCTTCCACCATGATGGTTTGTTTATCGCCCCACATTGGCATCGAGCCACCACGAGTTCGAGTTCTTGAGAAAGAGATCCCCGGCAACACGAATTGCGCTAAGTCATCTTGCAGACCTTGCTCATAGTTTTCGAGCAAATATCGAATAAAGACAGTGCGCTGCCAGCCATTATCAAGACGCCAATATCTTTCTAACGCTAAGTTTGACTCCAAACTCTTAGTATCACGGTTATCTAAATTCTTCATTCCGTACTTAACTTGATAATAATCATTAAGAACATCATCTAGCGGGATTTTATAAGTCGCGGTTATAGTCTGCTCAGGCTTAGAAATTGACAGACTACTATTGAAACTGTGACCACTGGCGTTAACCCACGGTTTCTTCCATTTGAGAGTGCCTTTTACACCAAGGTCGGTTGATACACCGATACCCGTTTCGATTTGGTTACGCGATTGTGGAGCAAGGCTCACCTTCATCGGAATTTCACGGCCTTCGCCCAATTGACTTAAATCCGGTTCAACAAACACAGAAGAGAACCAATCCGTATTGGACAGGTTTTGGTTATACTCGCCGACTTTGGTAATCGAGTAAGCATCTCCATCTTTAAAAGGCTTAAGAGATTGAACTTTGTCTTCCTCGATCTGGCTACCAGTCACCTTCGTTTCACCAAAGTGGTAGCGAATACCACTGTTGTAATGCAATCGAACATATGCACGATTAAGTTCCGGGGCGACTTCGAGTTTACTCACTTCATAAGTTCCATCAAAGTAGCCTTTCGCCAAGCCAAGGTTACGCACTGAAGACTTTAACGAATCGTAATTACCATGATTGAGAACCGATCCTTTAGACAAGTTACTTTTTGCCACTAAAGCCAAAAAGTCGGGATCATCTTTTGCTTCTCCGCTGAGCACGATATCAGAGGTATAAATTAGAACAGGCTCGCCCGGTTCAACAGACACAATAAGCTCAGAATCATCTTCAGAGCGAGAGAATGTAATACTAGGTTGGTAATAGCCCAAAGCATTAAGCGCTTCTTGAATCATGGATTCCAAGCGTGATTGGAACCTAAGCGAAACTGAATACTCCTCTTCGGGAATGGCACTTAAATAAGCATCCACATTGTCTTCAAGCGCACCTTTAACCCCTTCAATTCTAAGGGATACATCAGCGTAAGCGAGTGTCGAGGACAGCAGAGTGCCAATCAGAACTGGTAAAGTTTTTCTTATCATGTTTAATTGGTTGAAGAAGTTATCAGTACGTAAATGAGTGAAAATAAATCATACCGTTAAAAGGGCACTGAGTCTGTAATAAATCCAGTAATAACACGGTCTAATTTGAAGACTTAATCAATATTAACCAACCGTTAATATCAGCCTACCGTTCATAAAAACCAACGCGGTAAACGTATGCAAGAAGGAACATAACATGCTAAACAAACAACCTCTGGTGTCCGCAGCAACCGCATTACCGGGAAATGCTGACCCAATCCGAATCACTGAGCGCCATTTCGTCAATCAGACCGACTTGCTAGATACCCCTACAGGTTCTCAACAAGAAGTCCTGCTTGGCATGGGATGCTTCTGGGGAGCTGAGCGTTTGTTTTGGCAATTGCAAGGGGTTGTCTCTACCTCTGTGGGTTACGCAGGTGGATACACAGTCAACCCAACCTATGAACAAGTATGCTCAGGGCAAACTGGCCATACCGAAGTGGTTCGTGTGATTTTTGACAGCAAACAAACCTCTTTAGCGCGAATACTAGAGACTTTCTGGGAGCGTCATGACCCAACTCAAGGCATGCGCCAAGGCAACGATTTGGGAACTCAATACCGCTCCGCTATCTACACTTTCAGCGAAGAGCAACAGTCTATTGCCGAGCACTCTAAACAAGAATATCAAAGAGCTATGACTGAATCTTTAGGCAACGAGATCACAACGGAAGTTCTACCTGCGGGAAAATATTTTTTTGCTGAAACCTACCACCAGCAATACTTAGCTAAAAACCCTAACGGTTACTGCGGACTAGGTGGAACAGGGGTTTGCTTCCCGCCACAATAGAGGGCAGTTAGGCACCCTCCTCAAACGATATCCATTAAAAAAGGGCTTCCATTAGGAAGCCCTTTTCGCTGTTAATCTATTTGAAGCAGGACCAATCAATAAAGTCCAGTTACATCGGCAGCGCAGCAATCGTGCCGTTCACTTCTTTAAAAATAGTAAGCTTTTGTTTGTCAGAGACTTCAGGAAGAAGCACCTTGCCTTGGTCGAAGCGAAACTCTCCAACACCTTCGATGGCAAATTGGCCCTTGAACAGGACTTTAACGAAACGCGCCACTTGATGTGGGCGGTAAGTAGAAAATTTTCTTAACATAATACAACCTCAATTCCATTTGAGTACTACAGTCACGCACCTGAACACCACTGTATTTAAAGCACATTTAATCGCTAATTCCTTTAGCAAACAGCAAGATAATCTATTGTTCATCTTGATATTGATGCATTATACCTTTTGGTAACAAGCCTGCAACTTATTTCTACATCGTACGATAAAAAAGTTAAAGAGGCATTTTTCAAATTTCATATTATACTTCCAGTGCAAATAAATAAGCGGAACAAAAATATAATGAAAAACAAAACTCTACTGGCTTTTCTAGCCGCAGCCTCTCCACTCTTCGCCAATGCTCACAATCTATCTGTAGGTTCAACTCTACCTGCTGTCGATGTTAGCAACTATGGTGAAATCGTTCTAAACGACGGCAATACCGGATATCAAGCTTGGGCAACCAGCAATCTCCTAGGTAAAGTGCGCGTCGTTCAAGCTATCGCTGGCCGTAGCAGCTCTAAAGAGCTCAACGCACCACTGATGGCAGCCATCACAGCATCGAAGTTCTCAGAAGACAACTACCAAACTACCACCATCATCAACCAAGATGATGCTATTTGGGGTACGGGTTCTTTTGTTAAATCGTCAGCAGAAAGCAGCAAAGAAGAATTTCCATGGTCTTCTATGGTGTTAGACGAAGATGGCACCGTTGCTTCATCTTGGGCTCTGAAAGAAGAGAGCTCAGCGATTATCGTTCAGGACAAACAAGGAAAAATCTTGTTTGTTAAAGAAGGTGCGCTTAACGAATCAGAGGTCACGCAAGTCATTGAATTGATTAAAGCGAGTCTTTAATCAGATATTCACCTCTTTTTCGATACCTTATCAAAGGATATTGTTATATTGTAACAGTATCCTTTTTTAATTCTGTGGTTAATCATCCTCATGTGGCAAGACACACCCAACAATGTGAAACGCAAAACAGGCTTCTTGCTTGGGCTGATGCTCATGCTAAGCGTGTTAGCCGCAACACACATGGTGGACATTGACCCGGAGCACCACACCTCGCATCACTGTGAGCTGTTTTCGATAAATCAGTTCATTACGGCACACTCGCTGCCACAAGTTCCAGAGTTTCATTCAGAGTTTACTGCCTTTATCACAGAGTCAGTAACCTCACTACAGCGCCTCTATTTCGCCTATCTAGCGCGCTCTCCTCCTGTCAAAAACACTTAATTACCACTACTTTTTAATTAACCTTTATTCAGGAAACAAAACATGAAACCTTCTATTTTAGCCGTTGTTATCGGCATGACTGTCTCTACTAATGTTCTAGCAAACGAAGAATTCCGCTCTCATGGTGCGCACGTACATGGTCAAGTTGAAGTAAACATCGCTCAAGACGGGCAAGAACTGCTGGTTGAAGTAACAGCACCAGGTGCCGATGTGGTTGGCTTTGAACATGCTCCAGAAACAGCAGAGCAAAAGAAAGTGCTTGAACAAGCTATCGCACAACTGAACAAGCCAGACGAGTTGTTTAGCTTTAACAATGCGAGCTGTACTCTGAAATTTAAATCAGTGACTAACACGCTAGAAGGCGACCATGATGATCATGAAAACCATGACCACGCTGAACACGCTGAACACGCTGAACACGGCCATGATGACAACGAAGGCCATGACCATGCTGAACACGATCATGACGACCACAAAGACCATGAACACGCTGAACACGCTGAACACGCTGAACACGATCATGACAACCACAAAGACCATGACCACGCTGAACATGATCATGACGACCACGACCATGAAGGCCATGACCACTCAGAAGGCGGCCACGGTGAGTTCACTGTTGAGTACCACTATGAATGTTCAGATATTGCTAAGCTAGATACAGTTAGCACTCAGTGGTTCTCTAAGTTCAGCAACACTGAAAAAATGACGGTGAACCTACTAACAGACACTGCTCAAGTGCAAGAAGTACTTAACGCAGAGCGTATTAGTTTCCGATTCTAATCACGCCTAGATCGGATTAAACGTAAATAAGCAGCCAAGTAAGTACCTACTTACTTGGCTGTTCAAATCGGTGTGCTCTAGGGAATTTATGCTTCTAATTGCTGTCCAGTAGATACACCGCTTTAATTATTGGAGCTCGCATGTCTTCTGACAGTTCATCACTTGTGGTCAAACTCGAAAATATTAGCTTTCGTTGGAAGCCTGAATTACCACCTACACTAGAGATCCCTTCTCTACACATCCAAGCTCAAGAGCACCTTTTCATAAAAGGGCCAAGTGGTTGTGGCAAATCTACATTGCTAGGGTTGCTGACTGGAATCAACCAAGCCGAGCAAGGTGAAGTCTCTATCTTAGGCCAAGACCTGACTCAGCTTACACCTCGTCAAAGGGACAAATTCAGAGCCGACCATATAGGTTATATATTCCAACAATTTAACCTGCTCCCTTACCTGTCAGTGATCGACAACGTGACGCTTCCTTGCCAGTTCTCAAAGATTCGCAAGCAGCAAGTTGCTGAAAGTCAAAGCAGCCTGCAAGCCACCGCTCAAGAATTACTATTACGATTAAAGCTACCTCAAGCTCTAATGGACAAGCCCGTTACTGAGTTGAGTATTGGTCAACAGCAACGTGTCGCGGCAGCTCGTGCCTTAATCGGACAACCAAAGCTCATCATTGCCGATGAACCGACATCCGCTCTGGATCACGACAACCGAGAAGCTTTTATCGAACTGTTACTAGAGCAAGCCGATCAGGCAGGTTCTACTCTGATCTTTGTGAGTCATGATCCAACACTAGAAAAACTGTTCACTCGAACCATAGATTTAAAAACCATTAACCAAGCTAAGGTTGTCGTATGAAAGTCATTACTCACTTAGCCTTAAAAAGCGTACTCAATCGTAAAGCCACCGCTATTCTAACCATTCTCACCGTGGCCGTGTCCGTCATTCTCTTGCTCGGTGTAGAGCGCGTGAGAACCGAAGCCAAGAGCAGCTTTGCTAATACTATTTCAGGTACAGACCTTATCGTCGGTGGCCGCTCTGGTCAGGTAAACCTTCTGCTTTATTCTGTATTTAGAATCGGCAATGCGACCAACAATATCGATTGGAAAAGCTACCAAGAATTTAGCCAACACAACGCTGTAAAGTGGGCGATACCCATCTCATTGGGAGATTCGCATAAAGGCTTCCGCGTGATGGGTACTAACCATAGCTACTTTGAAAACTATCGCTATGGAAGTAAGCAACCACTCACTTTCCAGCAAGGAAAAGAGTTCAATCAGCTATTTGATGTGGTAATTGGTGCTGATGTCGCGAAGAAGTTAGATTACAAGATTGGTGGTCACATCATTCTGGCGCACGGTATTAGTGATGTGGCCTTCAGCCGACACGATAACCTGCCGTTCACGATTGTCGGAATACTCGCACCAACCGGAACACCGGTAGATAAAACGGTGCATGTGTCGTTAGAGGCAATTGAAGCGATTCACGTTGGCTGGGAGTCGGGGGCTAACCTCGGTCACACACCAGATGCTGAAACGTTAAAGACTTATGATTTCCAACCTAAACAGATTACTGCGATGATGGTTGGGCTTAAATCTAAGATCCAAACCTTTGCACTGCAACGAGAAATCAATAACTACCGCCAAGAGCCTTTAAGCGCAATTATGCCAGGCATTGCGCTTCATGAATTATGGGGAATGATGGCAGTAGCAGAGCAAGCACTACTGATTGTGTCAGGGTTTGTTGTTGTCGCAGGCTTACTAGGCATGCTGAGTAGTCTACTCACTAGCTTGCAAGAAAGACGCAGAGAGATGGCTATTCTTCGTGCAATGGGAGCAAGGCCTCGCCACGTCTTCGGTTTACTGATCAGTGAAGCCAGTGCCCTGACCTTTCTAGGAATCACACTAGGCGTCTCACTCTTATTTGCCCTGATCGCAGTAGTTGCTCCAATTGTACAACAAAGTTATGGTATCAACATATCGATATCCGCCATTACATCTCATGAATGGAAACTGCTCATGTTGGTACAAACCGCAGGAGTCATCATCGGCTTTATTCCCGCTTTCCGTGCATACCGTCAATCATTGGCAGATGGCATGACCATTCGAATCTAATTAGGAACCTATGATGCAACGCAAACTTCTACTGATACTTGGGCTACTTTTGTTCCCATTGATCAGCACAGCTCACGCTGAAACCGCACCGACTGACGAATCGGTATTAACTCTGGATTGGATTGATTTGATTCCGGAATCAGAACGTGCTCAGTTGGATTCGTTCGGCATGCCGACAGTTAACCACGACAGTATGGACAAACCTCAACAATCGACACTTGGCGCTGTTCGCCCTGAGCTGAATGGCAGCACAGTAAAGATTCCTGGCTTTGTGATTCCATTGGAAGGTGATGAAAACATGATCACTGAATTTCTGCTGGTACCGTACTTTGGCGCATGTATCCACGTGCCGCCACCGCCGCCAAACCAAATCATCTACGTGAAGTTCCCTAAAGGTGCACCAATACAGCAGCTATGGGATGTGATTTATTTAGTCGGTACGCTAAAAACCGAGTCAATAAGCCACGACTTAGCTCAAACAGGTTATCTTATTGAAGGCACAGCGATTGAAGAGTATGACGATATGTAACCATTAGAAGGGTGGCTCAAGGATGAGCTACCGTTACCGAACAAGTGATATTATTCAATAACAGTTTAATAACTAAAACTTTCGTCTAAGTTATACGATGTAATTAGACAAATAAGCTAGAACACCAACATAAGTAACAAGTAATATCCCTATACCAAGCTGTTTCTTCAGCTTATTATCATCCACTTGATTCATAACTCCCCCTTGATAATTACAACAAATTTAACATTTTATTATCATTATCAAAAGTGAAATTTTGTTGAAGTCTTCAACTCTGCACGCAAAATCTAGCCACTAATAAGATAAAGAGTTACATTTTAGGCAGTTAAATCGTCTCCTACGGTACTTTTATGTCTGAAACCAAACAGCCAGTAATTATTGAGCATGCAAGTGATGCACAGCATAAGCATGATAAAAAACCTCATATTGCCGACAGTGCAAGCAGAATGCGGCATATCGCACAAAGCTTCGGCTTAGATTCCTTAATCAGTCATAGTGTAAAACCAAGCGATAAAGCTGAGAGCACGCTTATCGAACGAGCCCTATTGCGTGAGAAAAAACGTAAGGAGCTGCGTCAAAAGAATCTAGAGCAGATTCTCAAATTGGCGCACTCTTCCTGTAAGGATGAAGCCGCGGGAGACCCGGATCAGGACTGGCTATACCGTTTTTTCGATATGGCGCAAGAGATCCACAATACATCGATGCAAAGACTCTGGGCTCAGGTATTAAAAAGAGAAGTTACCAATCCAGGCTCAACCTCTATGAAGGCGCTGAAAATATTGCAAGACATGACCCCAAAAGAAGCATTAACTCTGCAAAGAGCAGCTTCACTGGGCTGCAGTTTTGGCAGTGATAACAGCAGGAAACTATTACTTGGTTTTAAATCTCATGCTGGAATATTCAGCTTCGGTAAAAGAGACTCCACCAACACCATCAACCTAGGTGGACACAACCTGCCCTACTCTAGCCTGCTTCACTTAATTGAGATCGGTATCATTCTAGGTACTGAATTAGAGTCTGGTGAAATTGATTTCGATCCAGCGTTGCACCTCACTTACCAAGGTAAGAGCATGTCACTGGCACCTATATCAAAAGGGGTTAAGTTGATTTACTACCGATTTAGTCCAACAGGCAATGAGCTGTGTACCTTACTTGGCAACAAACCCAACATGCAGTACTACGACCAACTGATTACTCTGTTGAGCCAAAAATTCACGGTACAGACAGAAACGAAAAGCACCGTAAACTACACTGTTTAGCAATATGATTGAAGAGATAGGCTTGCAGTCTCGACACAACCAAGGCTACGTTACTGAAAGGGACATTCAATACATGGCTAAGTAAGCGTAGTCTCAGTCATACCACTCAACTCAATTGGCTAAAATGTTGCGCTTCTCTAAAGCGTCAATACACAGCTCGACTAGCTCATCGAGTGTTTTCTCTCCCGCGGGCAGATCTATCTCAGGGCTCTGCGGCGCCTCGTAAGCTGAGCTAATGCCCGTGAAATTCGGGATTTCTCCAGCGCGCGCTTTCTTATACAGGCCTTTGGGGTCACGCTGCTCACACACCTCAAGTGGTGTATTTACAAACACCTCTAGAAATTCACCCTCCGGCAATAAATCACGCACTAACTGTCTTTCCGCCTGATGTGGCGAAATAAACGCTGACAACACGATCAAACCTGCGTCCGCCATCAATTTAGCGAGTTCACCAATACGACGGATATTCTCTCGACGGTCTTGCTCAGAGAAACCAAGGTCACTACATAGTCCATGACGAACATTATCGCCATCCAATAAATAAGTATGGTAACCAAGCTGTGCCAAACGGTTCTCTAGTGCCCCCGCGACTGTCGACTTTCCAGAACCAGACAACCCCGTGAACCAGAGCACGGCGGGCTTTTGTGATTTCAAATCAGCACGGAATGTTTTATCAATCGAGTGTTGGTGCCACACAACATTCTCATCTTTTGGCTTGAGTACTGCAGTCATAATGAGTCCTTGAAATAAAGAGCATTAAAATGGGAAAAAGTAAGGAATTAAGGTCAAGACCAACCCCGAATAGACAATCGAGATTGGGATACCGATACGCAAATAATCCGTGAGGTGGTAATTACCTACGCTATAAACAAGTAAGTTGGTTTGGTAGCCGTATGGCGAAATGAAGCTAGCACTTGCACCAAACAAAACCGCCATGATGAACGGCATTGGGTCAACGCCATAGCCTACCGCCATGCTGTAGCCGATAGGAAATGACAGCGCTGCAGCCGCATTGTTGGTAACCAGTTCAGTCAACACCAAGGTCATGAAATAGGTCGCGACTAATGCCCCGAACACACCCCAACCATTAAAGGCTTCCATGAACATCAGTCCCATACGCTCAGACAGACCCGATGAAATCATCAGTTGAGCAATCGACAGCGCTGAACCTACAATTACCACAATATCAACGGGAAAACGTCGGCGAAGTTCACCAAGCTGTACTACTCCAAAAGCCACCAGCAATAAAAGAAAGACAGCTAAGCCTTTGATAATAGGTAATACGTCAGCAAGTGCTAGGCCAATTACACTGGCGAAGCCAAATAGAACTAACGTCGACTTATCAGCATCAAGCTTGGCACTCGAATCTAGGTCATTCATCAACACAAACTCTTTGCTGTGTTGCTGACGCTGCTCTTCAAAACGTTTACCGGGAACCAAAATCAAGGTATCACCAGCCGTTAAAGTGATGTTTCCAAGGCCACCTTCAAGGCGCTCATGGCCACGACGAATAGCCACGACAACCGCATCGAAACGGTCTCTAAACTGACTGGTTTTCAAGGTTTTATTGCAGAAGCTTGCCGAAGAGCTCACCACAACTTCAACAAAACTCTGGCCATTAAGGTGATGTTGACCAAACAGAGTTAAGCCTTGTATTTCTTGCAGTGTCGCTACGCTCTCGACGTCACCACAAAACAATAATCGGTCACGAGCTTGAAGAATAAAATTAGGGTCAATAGACGCGGTGGTTTTACCGTCTCGAATCACTTCCGCTAAGAAGAGTTTTCTCAGTGCCCTTAGGTTGTTCTCACTAACACTGCGGCCAACTAACGGTGAGCCCGGTTCAACTCTGGCTTCTAAAAAGTAAGGCAGATCATCTTGAGAGCCATCATCGTAGCTGGGTAGAAAGTAGCTGAGAGGAATAAGGATCAACACACCACCGACCAAGACTGCCAAGCCAATTAGAGTGGGTGTGAAAAAATTCAAGCTCGGTAATCCCGCATCTTCAACAAAGCTATTAATGATCAAGTTGGTTGAAGTGCCGATCAATGTCAACGTGCCACCTAATATAGCAGCGTATGACAACGGGATAAGCAATTGGGAAGGCGCATGTTGCTGATTACGTTTGATCGCACCGATCAGAGAAACAACGACTGCCGTGTTATTGGTAAAAGATGAAAGTAACGCGGTGGAAATACCCAACTTCGCGACTACTGTACCTAGCCGACCTTCAGATATATTGCGGCTAACCCAGCTGATTAAGCGAGTTTTCTCCAACGCACTCGATGCGAGGATCAGAAGAATTAAAGTCAGTAGTGAGGAGTTAGTGAAGTTATTAGCCAGGCTCGACAAGTCAATCATTCCTGCCATAAAAGCAATAAACGCCGCACCAGCAAAGATAAAGCTTGGCTTAATACGGGTTACGAGTAGGCAAGTAATGATGCCAAGCAAAATCGCTAATACAAATCCTTGTTGCCACATATACCCGTCCTTTATGGCGGAAACGATGGGTTTCCGCCTGATTCAATAAGCGATGACTTGGTCGTTATGACTTCAGTAGTTGGCTTAAATCTTTGGCATCCCAATGAGGGAAATGTTTGCGAACCAATGCGTTAAACTCAAGTTCAAATGCAGAGAAGTGACCAGCTTGCTGTTCAACTGAGCCCAAACGGTCTCGAATCAAACCAGCACCAACCGTCACGTTAGTCAGACGATCAATAACGATGAAGCCTCCGGTATCAGCACTTTCACGATATTTATCCAACGCAATAGTCTCGTTCAGTGACCACTCACACAAGCCAATACCATTCAGCGGTAACTCGTCAACTTCGTGAGTCGACAGGTTGTTGATGTCGTATTGGTGACGAACCGTTTCAACCTGACCGACAGTTTTCTTGCCTGCGATTTTAATGTCGTAAGCTTTACCCGGTTGCAGTGGTTGTTCTGTCATCCACACGATATCGGCTAATACGTGGTTAGTTGATTCAATTTGAGCGTTTTCCAACACAATCAAATCACCACGACTGATGTCGATCTCATCTTCAAGTGTCAACGTGACTGCTAAGCCCGCTTGCGCAGATTCCAAGTCACCATCAAAGGTAACAATACGTGCAACCTTAGAGCTTTTACCTGACGGCAGAGCCTTGATTTCATCACCGACACTCACACGACCAGAGGCGACAGTGCCAGCAAAGCCACGGAAGTCTAAGTTAGGACGGTTCACATATTGCACAGGGAAACGGAACTCACCTGCAGAACGCTTTTTATCAATATCGACGTTCTCTAACACTTCTAATAAAGACGGACCTTCGAACCATGCGAGCTCTTTATTTGACGTTGCTACGTTAATGCCTTCAAGCGCCGAAACCGGCAAGATCTGAATATTGGTTTCGCCTTCTAGGTTTTCAGCAAACTCTAAATATTGATCGCGAATCTCTTCAAAACGATCTTGCGAATAATCCACCAAATCCATCTTGTTCACTGCAACGATGAAATGCTTCAAACCAAGCAGGTTAGAAATAAACGAGTGACGACGTGTTTGATCCAGCACGCCCTTACGAGCATCAATCAAGATCACTGCCAGATCACACGTTGAAGCGCCTGTTGCCATGTTGCGCGTATACTGCTCATGCCCTGGGGTATCAGCAATAATGAATTTACGTTTTTGCGTCGAAAAGTAGCGGTAAGCTACGTCGATCGTGATGCCTTGCTCACGTTCAGCCTGCAAGCCATCAACAAGCAGTGCCAAGTCAGGCTTCTCACCTGTGGTGCCCACTCGTTGGCTATCTGAGTGAACCGCGGCTAGCTGATCTTCATAAATCTGTTTTGTATCATGGAGTAAGCGACCGATTAAGGTACTTTTACCGTCATCTACTGAGCCACAAGTTAAAAATCTAAGCATAGATTTATGCTGATGCTGACTTAGATAACCTTCAATTCCTAGTTCAGCCAATTCGGCTTCTACTGCACTATTCATTTTTCTTTCCTTAGATTCTTAGAAATAACCTTGGCGCTTTTTCAGCTCCATAGAGCCCGACTGATCATGGTCAATCGCTCGACCTTGACGCTCACTGGAGGTTGCCACCAGCATTTCTTCAATAATGCCAGTGAGCGTATTCGCCTCAGATTCAACCGCTCCAGTTAGTGGGTAGCAGCCTAAAGTACGAAAACGAACGCTTTTCTCTTCGATCACTTCACCTTCTTGCAACTCCATACGCTCGTCATCGACCATGATCAGCATGCCATCACGTTCAACAACAGGGCGCTTATCCGATAGGTAAAGTGGAACAATATCGATGCTCTCTAGATAGATGTATTGCCAAATATCCAGTTCAGTCCAGTTTGATAACGGGAATACACGGATGCTTTCGCCCTTATTAACCTGACCGTTATAAGTGTGCCAAAGCTCTGGACGTTGGTTTTTTGGGTCCCACGTGTGGTTCTTATCGCGGAAAGAGTAAACACGCTCTTTTGCTCTAGATTTTTCTTCATCACGACGCGCACCACCAAAAGCAGCATCGAACCCATACTTGTTTAACGCCTGCTTGAGGCCCTGAGTTTTCATGATGTCCGTATGTTTCGAAGAACCATGTACAAATGGGTTACAACCCATCTCGATACCTTCAGGGTTTTTATGTACCAATAAATCAAAGCCATACTTTTCTGCTGTACGGTCACGGAATTCGATCATCTCGCGGAATTTCCAATCCGTATCAACGTGTAATAATGGGAATGGAATCTTTCCTGGGTAAAACGCTTTGCGAGCTAAATGAAGCATCACAGAAGAATCTTTACCGATGGAGTACATCATCACTGGGTTATCAAACTCAGCCGCCACTTCACGGATAATATGGATACTTTCCGCTTCTAGCTGTTTTAGGTGGGTTAAACGTTCTTGGTCCATTACAGTGCTTCCTTTAAGGCTCGCATTACGAGCAATTCATTACTTGTTCTTGCCAAGTAAGGGATTTAACTCATTCACTTCAGTGAATAGGAGTATTGGCACTAGAAGAAAAAGAAGCTTCGTTTTGAGCTGTCCTTGCTATTCATCTGCCTGATACGTCCTTGACTTAGGCATTATGACGAGCCTCTCATATTACTGGAAATTCTAAAATTTCATTCTTTATTCGAAAAGCTGATAAGGGACTGAATTTATCGATAGATAGACCTATTAAATTGGTATCAATTATTTGTCGATTTAACAGATTTGAGAGGCTCATTACAGAGCAGCACAAAGTAATCGATCTAAGTCACGGATTGAAATTAGCTGTAATCATTGTTTCATTGCATTTTGTTACATTACGCAATGAATTTTCTACCATCCACTTTGGAGCCCACAATGAAAGTTGCAATAAAACCTTTGTCATTGGCTGTACTTGCAGGCCTTGGTCTGACTCTAGCAGGCTGCACAACCACACCTGATACCGATGAAGTGATTAAACTACGTGTCGTAGAAACAACGGATATCCATACCAACCTAATGGATTACGACTACTACAAAGACAAGCCATCGAAGAAAATCGGCTTAGCACGTACTGCAACTCTAGTAAAAGAAGCTCAAAACGAAGTAACCAATAGCGTATTAGTTGATAACGGTGACTTACTGCAAGGTAGCCCAATGGGTGACTACATGGCAGACAAAGGTATCGAAGCAGGTGAAGTTCACCCGGCATACAAAGCCATGAATCAACTAAGCTATGAGGCTGCAAACCTAGGTAACCACGAATTCAACTACGGTCTTGAGTTCCTAGAAGAATCAATCAACGATGCTGACTTCCCGTACATCAATGCTAACGTTTACGACGCAAGAACCAAAGAACACTACTTCACGCCATACATCATCAAGACACACACCTTTGAAGATACTGCTGGCGTAGAGCATGAAGTAAAAGTGGGTTACATCGGGTTCGTTCCACCACAAATCATGACGTGGGATAAGAAGAACCTTGAAGGTAAAGTTACTGCTCGCGACATCATTGAAACCGCTAACGAGTTAGTGCCTCAAATGAAGGCTGAAGGTGCAGACGTTATCGTTGCTATCCCTCACTCTGGCGTATCAACTGACCCGTACAAAAATGGCGAAGAAAACTCAACGTTCTACCTATCTGAAGTAGACGGCATTGATGCAATCGCATTCGGCCACTCTCATGCGGTATTCCCAGGTAAAGGTTTTGATGACATTCAAGGTGTTGACAACGAAAACGGCACCATGAACGGTGTTGTGGCAGTCATGCCAGGTCGTTGGGGTAGCCACGTGGGTGTAATGGATCTAACTCTTGCACAAAAAGACGGTAAGTGGGAAGTGGTTAAGGGCCAATCGGAAGCGCGTCCTATCTACGACAAAGTAGAGAAGAAGTCGCTTGCTGCTGCTGATGAAGGCATCGTAACGGCACTAGAAAAAGACCATGCAGGTACTCGTGAGTTTGTTAACCAACCAATAGGTAAAGCAGACGATGTGATGTACAGCTTCCTGTCTCTAGTACAAGACGATCCAACAGTACAGATTGTTAACCTTGCACAGAAAGATTACGTTGAGCAATTCATCCAAGGTGACCCAGACCTAGATGGCACACCAGTACTTTCAGCAGCCGCACCATTCAAAGCAGGCGGTCGTAAGAATGACCCGGCTAACTTCACTGAAGTTGAGTCTGGTCAACTGACATTCCGTAACGCAGCTGACTTGTACCTTTACCCGAACACGCTAGTTGCGATGAAAGTAACAGGTCATGAAGTAAAAGAGTGGCTTGAGTGTTCTGCTGGTCAATTCAACCAGATCGACGTGAACTCAACCGCACCACAACAGCTGATCGAGTGGGATAACTTCCGTACTTACAACTTCGATGTTATCGACGGTGTGGATTACCAAATCGACGTAACTCAACCTGCAAAATACGATGCAAACTGTAAAGTGGTTAACCCTGACTCACAACGTATTGTTGGCCTAACTTACCAAGGTAAGCCAATCGACATGAAGCAAGACTTCCTGATCGCGACCAACAACTACCGTGCATACAGTGCTAAGTTCCCAGGTACAGGTGAGGACTTCATCGCATTTGATGCACCAGATGAGAACCGTACTGTACTTGCTAACTACATCTCTCGCGTGAGCAAAGAGCAAGGTCAAGTGAGCCCAACAGCTGACAACAACTGGTCATTTGCACCAATCAAAACGGATAAAAAGCTAGATATCCGCTTTGAAACGTCACCAAGTGAGAAAGCGGCACAGTTCATCAAAGAGAAGGGTCAATACCCAATGAAACGTGTTGCGACTGACGATGTTGGTTTCGGCGTCTACCAAATTGACCTAACTAAATAGATTACTCTACTAATCAATAGTTAACCTTCTAAAAGGCTGAGTTTAACGACTCAGCCTTTTTCTTTTCTTATCTCAATTCACAGTCTAAAGCCTTAACTTTCGAGCCTTAAACACCTGCTCATTCTTCATCTAAATCGCATATCTCAAATCATCTATTGAATCCAATCAACGTAAAAAAGCAGCAATTCGCTGTAAGTTTTTCTCAGCTCCTCCTGTCTATTTAATTTACTACACTCAATGAATGGCCAATAAACCATTCACTATAGGATAGATAAGGACATTTGATGGGCACCGTCGAGAGCATTCAAGCATGGTTAAATTCAGGGGAGGAGTCGCTGCTATGGCTGATGCTTGGCATTATCGCGCTTTCTTACCTGCTTGAAGATCTGGCCATCGTTACGGCGGCAGGTTTAGCGACCCAAGGGCTCATCCCACCTCAATATGCGTTACTTGCGATTTTCATTGGCATTGCTACTGGTGATCTTGGCCTTTATTACTTAGGTAAATCAGGACGCTATTTCAGAGCTGTTCGTTACAAAGCCCTCACCAACCGATACTTTCGGGCACTTCGTACTAAATTACGTCAAAACGCATTCAGCAGTCTTTTTGTCATTCGCTTTATACCGGGGCTGCGTACCGTTGGTTTTACCTTAAGTGGTTTTTTCGCCATACCACTGCCTACTTTCTTGTTTGCCGTTATTAGCGCGACAGCGATCTGGACTGGCGTTGTCTTCTCTACCATCTACTATTTAGGGACATCAGCCTGGCTGCAAGCCTCTGAATATCAATGGATCGTCATCCCTTGTGCCATCGCTTTGCTGTTTGTCGGTAATCGATTAATGAATAAAACCTACTCTAGAGGATTATCATGAGTTCACCGCAAGATATTCACATCATTCCAGCACATCAAATTAATGCAGGCATGCCCCTGCTTGAAAAAGATACCGTGCGCAGTGTCTCTCCTTATGAGTTTCTTCCGACGTGGTTCTTCTACACGCCAGTAGTGATTCAAAGCCTGATGCAAGGGTTACGGCACTTTGATTGGACGCTGCCGCTGATCGCCAACCCGAGCATCAAGTTAAGCGGCATGGTAGGCGAATCAAAGCACGAGATATTAAGCCTTGCCGGATCATCGAGTCAGCGTTGGATCTCGCCGTTTATCACCCTAACCAAAACCGATCTGAGCAGTAAGAAACAAGCCGAGAATGCACACTGCGCATTGATACAATCTGATCTCGATTTCCCTATTGTGGCGAAACCGGATCTGGGTTGCCGAGGTGTCGGAGTAAAGCTGATCAACAACCAAGATCAACTTGAGCAATACATTAAATCTTTCCCAAATAATGCTCGCTTTCTATTGCAAGAAAAGGCGCCTTACCAAGCCGAGGCTGGCGTTTTCTATGTTCGTTATCCAAACAAAAAGCAAGGCGAGATCATCTCGATCACTCTTAAATATTCGCCAATGGTGACGGGGGATGGTACCTCTACACTCAAACAGTTAATCGAGAACAGTCCACGTCCAGGGCAACTCAGTCACCTCTATCTCCCAAGGCATCAAGATAAACTGGATCGAGTGCTCGCAGAAGGCGAAGAGTTCCAACTTGCGTTTGCAGGTAGTCATAGCCGTGGCTGCATCTTCCGAGACGGCAATCAATACATCACTCAAGCTTTAACCGAACGTTTAGATGAGATATTCGACGACTTCGACGGCTTCCATTTTGGTCGACTCGACGTCAAATTCAAAGACATGCACAGCCTAATGAGAGGTGAGGATTTCACCATCCTTGAGGTTAATGGTGCAAGCAGTGAAGCCGGGCATATTTGGGATCGCAACACACCACTACGAGAGATATTTTCCACACTACTTCTGCAATACCGCATTCTTTTTGATATTGGCGCTCAACAGAAACAAAGAGGCCATCAACCTCCTTCTTTTAAGAGCTTGCTTAACGCGTGGCAAGAAGAGCGACGCCTTGTTCAACAATATCCGACCACCGACTAACTTTGTACGAGGATCATGAATGAACCCGATAGCCCAACCAAGCGCCCTCACTTCTATCTCTCCCAGTATCAAGGGAGCGATAGAGATATTGAATCAGGGTTTAGAGTTCTTGTTAGCAATATCTGACAGTGACTATCTGACACGAGCGAAGCCGCACGTCACAAGCTCTATTGGTGAGCATACTCGTCATACGCTCGATCTTTTTCATGCGTTGATTTTAAAAGAGAACGCGACCGTTGATTACAACACTCGTCGTCGTGGCCATCCAGTCGAATACAACCGCTCAATTGCAGTCAAAGAGATTCGCTATGTGATCAACTGGCTTGAGCGACTAGACCGCAACGATCTCGAAGCGCACATCATGATCCAAACCGAGGTTTCGATGGATACTCAGGTGTTTGCCAGTCTGCCTTCTACGCTGGAAAGAGAGATCACCTTTGCCGCGCTGCATGCCAATCATCATTACGCGATGATCAAGGTGATCACCAGCTTCCTAGACATGGAAACCTGCAACACTTTTGGTTATGCCCCAACCACCAGCAGCTATCTGAGGGAGCAATAATCATGTGTTCAGTATCTTGGCTACTTGAAGAAAATGGCTATCAGGTCTTTTTTAATCGCGATGAACAAAAGACGCGAGCACTGGCGATGCCGCCTAAACAATATCGAGTTAACGGTGTCGATATCATCATGCCACTCGACCCAACGGGCGGTGGTAGTTGGATAAGTATTAATGAGTTCGGGCTTTCGCTTTGTCTACTCAATAACTATCAAGGCATAGTCCCTGCTGGACCTTTAGTCAGCCGTGGTTTGTTACTTAAGAACCTATCATCGAGTCGTAACATCAGTAAGCTCTCTGAAGCATTTCATCAGCTCGACCTGCACTCTTTTGCCCCGTTTACCTTGTTGGCTTTTGCGCCGAACTTAACTCAACACCATGGTTTGGTGATTGCCTACATGTGGGATGGCATTCAACAAAAAATAGTCGAAACCGATTCTCCACTGTTCTCATCCGGTGTTGATTTAGAGCGAGTGCAAGCCTACCGACAAGCAAAGTACAACCAACTTATGGCAACAGGCAAGAATCAGCAGAACTTACTGCTGTTCCACTCTCACCATCACAACGAACAACCTCATTTAGCGACCTGTATGCATCGCGAAGACGCACATACCGTGAGCTTTACACACTTACGTAACCTGCATGGTCAAGCCTCTATGTTTTATGCATCCGGCTCGCCATGCGAACCCATTAAACCATGCCAGATAAATCAGCAGCGCTTTACCTTTGATTTATCACCCGCAATCAATCTATAGATGGAGTCCATCATGAGAAAACTAATCACCATGGTCATGCTACTTGTTAGCCCGTACGTATTTGCCGCCGATGAAATCTACACTGAGTTCTTTAGCAGCAAGGCGCTCGATGGCTACGATACCGTCGCGTATTTCACTTCCGGTAAGCCCGTTGAAGGCAGTAAAAAATTCAGCACTGAATACAAAGGCGCGGACTGGTATTTCTCTTCTGAAAAGAATCTGACTTTATTTGTTAATAATCCTGAAAAATATGCCCCTCAATATGGTGGCTATTGCGCATGGGCCGTTTCTGCCAAAAACGACTTCGCACCAGGCGATCCACAGTATTGGACCATAGTTGATGACAAACTTTATCTTAACTACGACCAAGAGATCCAAGAGGCTTGGGAGCAAGACCGTGCACAGCATATTCAACAAGCCGATAAAGTTTGGCCGCAGCTGATTAAGTAAGGGAATAACCATGACATTCACTCCTGCTAAACATCTCCCGGCAGCATTTATCGCTTTTGTGTTTATTCAGTCGCTGTTCTTTAAGTTCACCGGCTCATACGAGACTGAGCATATCTTTGGCACCTTGGCGACATGGTCTGGCCTGAGTTGGTTCGGTTCATTTGGCGGCTACTTGATTGGGTTCGCTGAATTGATTGCGGCCATTTTGCTGTTTACTCGTTGGCATGGCTTAGGTGCCATCATGAGCGTGGGAATTATGAGTGGCGCGATTTTCTTCCACCTGTTTACGCCGCTCGGTATTCAAATGCCTGAGTTCAATGCAGCAGGCGAGATTGTCGGTTACGACGGCGGGTTATTGTTTGGCATGGCATGCCTAGTTTGGTTATGCGGTGCGTTTTTAAGTGTGAAAGATTTCAAGAATCAAAACGGTTTTCTAAACAACTTTAGTCAATAAGGTAGCTTCACTATGATTGATAGTCCTTTTCGTTTACCACGTTACACGCCTTTTGGTTTAGGTGAGTCTGTTGTCGAGTGGGCAACTGGGCTATCTAAGCTCAATCGACTCTATCAAGATAGACCAAACGAGTTATCTAGTTTTGAATTCATGCATCACACCCTGTCGGCGCTCAATATCGACTACTCGGTTGCATCGGGAAGCACGGAAAACATCCCGGAAGAAGGACCAGTCGTGATTGTGGCGAACCACCCACTTGGCGCCATTGAAGGTGTGATCCTTGCTGATCTCGTAGGATCGGTAAGAAAGGATGTGAAGGTATTAGCGAATGAATTACTCAAGCGACTGCCTGAACTGGATGATCTTTTCATTGGGGTTGATGTCTTTAATAGTAAAGAGTCGAAACGCACCAATGCCAAGGCTATTCGAGATGCCAATCGTCATTTGGCAGACGGTGGACTGTTGATTGTGTTCCCTGCGGGTGAAGTATCGAGTTACCGTAAAGGGGCAAAAACACTGACAGACATCGAATGGAGCAAATCGGTTGCCAAATTCGTCAAACGTCATCAAGCCACTACAGTTCCGATCTTCATCAATGGTAAAAACAGCGAACTTTTCTATCAAGCAGGTCGAGTCCATCCGCTATTAAGAACCGCTCTACTCGGCCGTGAACTTCTTAATAAGCAAGCGACGACTATCTCGATCTCGATTGGCTCATCGATTCCGTGTTCAGAGATAAAATCGTTTGAAAAAGAGATGGATATCGTCAACTACCTACGACTCAATACCTACCTAATGAGTCAACAAGATAGCCCGAGTACGCCAATCCACGCCCCCTCTTTCGATACCCAAGTGATAGCGCCAATATCACCAGAAGTATTATCAATCGAAATAGACTCACTCCCTGAAGAGATGAAACTACTCGAGCAGGGCGACTTTGAGGTCTACTGCACACCAAGCCAATCCATTCCAAACTTAATGCGTGAGATCGGTCGAGTCAGAGAAGAAAGTTTCCGTGAAGTTGGAGAAGGCAGCGGGCTTGCTTGTGATTTAGATGAGTACGATCTTTACTACCACCAACTGTTTGTGTGGAACAAAGCGAAGGCAGAATTGGTCGGCGCTTATCGACTTGGTATGGTCGACAAATTAATCGCAGAGCACGGACTTGATCAGCTCTACTCTCGTAGTCTGTTTAACTACAATCAAGAGTTCATCGATACGTTAGACAACAGCATTGAACTTGGTCGCTCTGTAGTGAGTAAACCTTATCAAAAAAGCCTTAACTCACTGTTACTGCTATGGAAAGGTATCGCGACCTTTGTGTCTCGTCACCCTCAATACACCCACCTATTTGGCCCGGTCAGTATCAGTAATGATTACAGCCACAATGCGCGCCTGTTGATCGCGACCACCTTATCAATTCACCACTACGATGAGGAAAAAGCGAACCTGGTTTCACCTTCTTCACCACTCAATACCAGTAGTCATGTATTCTGGCAGAATCACCTATTATCGTCATTGGCGAGTGTGCCCTTACTTTCTAAAGTGCTAGCTCGTATGGAACAAGGAAAAGGGCTACCGGTGTTATTGCGCCAATACCTAGGGATGAACGGGAAACTAGTGTGCTTTAACGTCGACCCATCATTTAATGATGCTTTAGACGGCTTGATTGTGGTGAACCTTAAGAAAGTACCATTGAAAACTCTAGGTAAATACATGGGTCGAAAACTTGCTCAAGACTATCTAGAACAACATGCTCGACGCTGATTTAACCCACTCTGTACCTACACTTAAATAAGTGCGATGATTTCGGCACTTATTTGAGTTAGGTTATTTTCATGCACACCTCTTTTATCGAACAATTACAAAGCTTCGACTTCTCTGAAAGTCAAATTGAGTCTCTATTAGCCGTCGCGAAACCGCTTGAACTGCCGACGAGACACATACTGATCAACCAAGGAGAGATGGCGAGCTCAATCTACTTTGTACTTGAGGGCTTGTGCCATGCTTGCTACCTCACTGACGACGGTAAACAATACAGCAAAGAGTTCTACTGGGAACAAGATTGGATCATCGGTTTTGAGAGCTTAATAAAAAAACAAGCTTCCCCTTATCTACTGGAAACTTTAACGCCAATCACTCTATTAGAACTTCCAATGATAGCCCTAACTGAGTGGCGCGCATCGAATAACCCCTTGTATTTAAAGTTGTTAGAAACTCAACTGATGCATAAAGAAAACAAAGAACGCTTTATGCTACTCTACACCCCAGAGCAACGTTACCAACTTTTCTGCGAACATTATCCCGATCTGGAACAGCGCTTGAACAACAACCAGATTGCAGCCTACCTAGGAATAACCTCGATAAGCCTTAGCAGAATTAAAGGTCGAATTAACAATAGTTAATGCCAATAATCATCACGCATAGTACATTCAGATCATCGATAATCTCTGGATATAAACATGATCAATTGGTACTCACTTCCCTTTACAGAACTTTCAACGCAACAACTTTATCAATTACTTAAATTACGAGTAGATGTATTTGTGGTTGAGCAGACTTGTCCTTATCCGGAGCTTGACGGTAAAGACACACTCGCAGGTGTTCAACACCTATTAGGCTACGCTGATGAAGAATTGGTAGCGTGCGCGCGTTTACTGCCACCGGGCACAACTTATGACAACGCCAGTATTGGTCGAGTCGCCACCAAACAATCCGCAAGAGGTGATGGCCTAGGACATCAACTACTGAAAGAAGCATTAACAAGCTGTGAAGTTTTTTGGCCGAGTACAGCCATCGATATTGGCGCACAACAACACCTAGAAAGCTTCTATAAAAGTCATGGATTCAAGACGATCTCTGAGATGTACTTGGAAGATGATATTCCACATGTAGACATGAGATTAGAGAAGTAATGTCGAATATCACTGTCGGTATCCTAATGCTGATTGCGGGTAACCTGTTTGCCTCACTTTCGGACGTAGCAGTTAAATTATTGAATGGCGAAGTACCACCTCTTCAGTATATTTTTTTCCGACAGTTGATATCCCTACTTATCATCACCCCTTTGTGGCTGCAACAGAAAAAAGAGCAACGACGCTTACAGCAAGCTAAAGTCACCTTTATACGAGGACAGCTAATATTAATTGGCAGTGGGTGTATGGTTGTGGCGATCACCCATTTATCTTTGGCAACTGCTAACGCTGTGTTTTACGTCGCCCCCTTATTGATGTTGCCTCTTGCTATGTTTCTACTGAAAGAGCAACCAGCACTTGGGAAGGTGATCGCCACTACTATCGGCTTCATTGGTGCGCTGATAGTCTTAAGGCCATCGCAATTCCACTGGGCAGCACTGTTTGCTTTGGGCACAGCACTCACACTCGCACTCTTCAATGTACTAGTAAGAAAACTCCCTAGCGAGCAATCGGTGGTCACGACGCTGTGGTGGACAACATTATTCTCAGTTCCAGCTTCATTGATATTATGCTTCCTATACTGGCAACCGGTTTCCATAGAACATTTGGGATACATTGGATTAAGCGCAACATTGATACTGAGCTATAACGGTCTTGCCGTTGCCGCCTATCAGAAAGCTCACTCTAGCCAAATTGCATTGGCAGAGTATTCGGGGTTAGTCTTTGTTGCATTCATCGGAGCAGCATGGTTCGATGAAATCCCAGACACATTGACCTTTATCGGAATCATGCTGATTATCTTGCCGCTGGCACCTTTCAAACGCCCAAAAAAAAGAGCTAGTCATTAGCTCTTTGTTATCAAAGAATAGGTAGCTGTCAACTTCGTCTGATTTACTTGCTTCGACCAAAGCCACCATCAGACAGTCGGAAAAACATCACCGAAGTGTCGCCTTTCTCTAGCTGAAGAATATCCAGTTGACCCGTTTCTGCAACTTTAAATCGCACTAGCTGGCCTTTTCTGATCTGGCTAAGAGGCTTATCAGAGCCTTCAATACGGACTAAAGCGTTAAGATCAGACAACGGTAAATCATTGTTTCGAAAAACCTGCGCCAAAGTGTCACCTTGCTTAACAAGATACTCCTGCCAGCTGCTAGATTCTGATGGCGTACTTTTGGTATTTTGCTGTTTACTTAACCCAACGGTGTCTATCTCAAGTGCGACACGCGATGTTGATGGAACTACCTCGACTTTAGGCTCTGGGAGCGGCAAGAAAAATAAGACCAATACGATTGGCGCTATTACCATCAATAACCTTTGATGCAACTTCGGCAATGCTTGCCAAGTTTGCATAACTGTGGCCTTCATTTTTTTTATATCGAGTGAGCTCAATTTGACTTTGAGCTGTAGCAGTCGATCCTTAAGCTCTGCAAAGTGGTCAACTTGCTGTTTTTTCTTTTGACGACGATTCATACCACTGCGTCCTATACGTTGAATCACTACAGTATAAAAACCAAAGTACCAACAGTATAGATCTTTCCGTCACAACGAGGAGCAAAGCAGGAAAATTAACATAGCTGTGATTTTGGGCTCAGTAAAGCACAAGTGATCAGGGGCTAACCATTTCTTCACGATGCTAATACTGTTATTCTTACTGTTTTCGTACTGACAAAAAGAGTGACTTTTCATGTCTGAAGTAAAATTTGAAACTGTAGAGCAAAAAGCAAGCTACGGTATCGGTCTACAAATGGGCCAACAACTTGCTGGTTCTGGTCTTGAAGGCCTAAACGTTGACGCAATCGCTGCCGGTATCGCAACTGCTCTAGTTGGTGACATGCCAGCTATCGAAATTGACGAAATCAACAATGCACTACAAGAGCTACACACTCGTGGTGAAGCTGCACGTCAAGAACTAGCTAAAGCTGCTGCTGCTGACGGCGAAGCTTTCTTAGCTGACAACGCTCTTCGTTCAGAAGTGACGGTTCTTGAGTCTGGTCTTCAGTACGAAGTACTCACTGAAGGTACTGGCGAAATTCCAACAGCAGACAAGCAAGTTCGTGTGCACTACCACGGTGAACTAACTGACGGTACTGTTTTCGACAGCTCTGTATCTCGCGGCCAACCTGCTGAATTCCCAGTAACTGGCGTAATTCAAGGTTGGGTACAAGCTCTACAAATGATGCCTGTTGGCTCTAAGTGGAAGCTATACGTCCCTCAAGATCTAGCATACGGTGAGCGTGGCGCAGGCGCAGCAATCCCACCATTTGCTGCTCTAGTATTTGAAGTAGAACTTCTAGCTATTCTTTAATTTTTGAAAAACCTATAGTAAAACAAACTACTATAGGGAAATAAAATTAAAATAATCCAACGGCGATGTCACTACATCGCCGTTTTTCGTTTATAGTGAAAGAGTCAATTACTTTATTACTTAAGGACGAATAATGAAGAAAGTACTCATTACAATTTTAAGCAGCCTTGCTGTTGTCTCTTGCGCTAGCACTAGCGATTCTGAACAAAAAGCCAGTTCATCATCAGATACCAACTATTCACAACTATCACAAACTGCACTAATGGCAGCTGTGAATATGTGGGCTCAACAAAATGAAACAACGCCGCTCGCAGATAGCGTTGCTGACCAAGCCTCTGTAACCAACGACCAAGCTATTGGCGGTATCGGTTCAATGCTGGCTCTAGCACAAAACTCACTTGATACTGCTGACAATAAAGAACTCGCATCACTTATTCCTGGAATGTCTTCACTTGAATCAAGCGGCTTATCATCTGTTCTAAACTCGCAAACAGCTGTAGAAAGTGCTTTTTCTGGTTTAGGTATGGACTCGTCAATGATAGCAAAGTTCGCACCAATCATTCTTCAAACACTTCAATCTCAAGGCGCAACAAGTGGATTGATGGACTCACTTGCAGCTATTTGGCAGTAGCTATAAACAGTAAATTAGAGAATAGTTTAAGGGCACTTTGGTGCTCTTTTCTGTGTGCGGAAGATATGAGATATGAGATATGAGATATGAGATATGAGATATGAGATATGAGATATTTTTTAAAAATGGCGCAGATAAGACAAGCCAAAAATGCCAAACATCGTGGTGCAATTTCTGGTCTTGTTGTCAGATTCGACAGACACAAAAAAGCCGAGCTAATGCTCGGCTTTTTGTATTAATAATCTAGTCTAGATTACTCAGCGGCGTCTTCAGCAGCTGGGCGGTCTACAAGCTCAATGTAAGCCATTGGAGCTTTATCACCAGTACGGAAACCACATTTAAGAATGCGAGTGTAACCACCTTGGCGAGCCGCAAAGCGCGGGCCTAGTTCATTAAATAGTTTTGCTACAACTTCGTTATCACGAGTGCGAGCAAATGCAAGACGACGGTTAGCAACACTGTCTGTCTTAGCTAGGGTAATCAACGGCTCAATTACGCGACGTAGTTCTTTTGCTTTAGGCACGGTAGTCTTAATAACTTCGTGACGAACAAGAGAGCTAGCCATGTTGCTGAACATCGCTTTACGATGACTGCTGTTGCGGTTGAGTTGACGACCACTTTTACGATGGCGCATGACCTAATCCTTCTAACTTTTCGATTAATCTTCAGCGATTGACGCTGGTGGCCAATTTTCTAGGCGCATGCCTAGAGAAAGACCACGTGAAGCAAGCACATCTTTAATCTCTGTAAGAGATTTCTTACCAAGGTTTGGCGTTTTAAGTAGCTCAACCTCAGTGCGCTGTACAAGATCACCGATGTAGTGAATCGCTTCTGCTTTCAAACAGTTAGCAGAGCGAACTGTTAGTTCAAGATCGTCTACAGGACGTAGTAGGATAGGATCGAATTCTGGCTTCTCTTCCTTCTCCTCAGGTACACGTACATCACGAAGATCTACGAACGCATCCAATTGTTCAGCTAAAATAGTAGCTGCACGACGGATTGCTTCCTCAGGTTCTAGAGTACCGTTCGTTTCCATATCGATAACAAGCTTGTCTAAGTCAGTACGTTGTTCTACACGTGCCGCTTCTACAGCGTAGGCGATTTTATCGACCGGGCTGTAGGTAGCGTCAACAAGTAGACGACCGATTGGACGCTCATCTTCTTCAGTATGGATACGAGCTGAAGCTGGAACGTAACCACGACCACGTTCTACTTTGATTCGCATAGCGATCTCAGCATTGTCATCCGTTAGGTGACAAATTACGTGCTCAGGGTTAGCGATCTCTACATCACCATCGTGGGTGATGTCACCTGCAACAACAGGGCCTGAGCCTGATTTGTTCAGTGTAATAAACACTTCATCTTTGCCTTCAGCAACGCGTACAGCCAAACCTTTAAGGTTCAGAAGGATTTCAAGGATATCTTCCTGAACGCCTTCTTTAGTGCTGTATTCGTGTAGCACACCTTCAATTTCAACTTCTGTTACGGCACAACCCGGCATAGAAGATAGAAGAATGCGGCGAAGAGCATTACCTAGAGTGTGGCCGAAACCGCGCTCTAATGGCTCAAGAGTTACTTTCGCGTGTGTCGTATTGATCTGTTCAATGTCAACAAGACGCGGCTTAAGAAATTCTGTTACAGAACCCTGCATTGTGTCCTCTCTTTTTTTAACCTTACTTAGAGTAAAGTTCGACGATCAAGTGTTCATTGATGTCAGCTGATAGATCAGAACGCTCAGGCATACGCTTGAATGTACCTTCCATTTTGCCAGCATCTACTTCAATCCAAGTTGGCTTTTCACGTTGTTCAGCAACTTCTAGAGCAGCTTTAATACGAGATTGCTGTTTAGCTTTCTCGCGAATAGAAACAACGTCATTTGCCGCTACTTTGAAAGAAGGAACGTTTACAACTTTACCGTTAACTAGGATAGACTTGTGGCTAACTAGTTGACGAGATTCAGCGCGAGTTGCACCAAAACCCATACGGTAAACTACGTTATCAAGACGACCTTCAAGAAGCTGAAGCAGGTTTGCACCCGTGTTGCCTTTAAGACGTGCAGCTTCTTTGTAGTAGTTGCGGAATTGTTTTTCTAGAACGCCGTAGATACGACGAACTTTTTGCTTCTCACGAAGCTGAACGCCATACTCAGATAGACGACCGCGACGAGCGCCGTGTACACCTGGTGCGTTATCAATTTTACACTTGGTATCGATCGCACGGACACCAGACTTAAGAAATAAGTCAGTACCTTCGCGACGGCTAAGCTTCAGCTTAGGACCCAAATATCTTGCCATGATCTTTCTCCAATATTCCTAGAAACGAAACTTAAACGCGGCGTTTCTTAGGTGGACGACAACCGTTATGAGGGATTGGTGTCGCATCAACAATGTTAGTGATACGGAAACCAGCAGCGTTCAGTGCACGAACAGTAGATTCGCGACCTGGACCTGGACCCTTAACCATAACTTCCAAGTTCTTTAGGCCATATTCTTTAGCCATTTCACCACAACGCTCAGCTGCAACTTGTGCTGCGAACGGAGTAGATTTACGAGAACCACGGAAGCCTGAACCACCTGCTGTAGCCCATGCAAGAGCATTGCCTTGACGGTCAGTGATAGTTACGATTGTGTTGTTGAAAGAAGCATGAATGTGCGCTACGCCATCAGCTACTTGCTTGCGTACGCGCTTACGCGCGCGAGTTGGTTGTTTTGCCATTGTACTCTACCTTATCCGACTATTTCTTGATCGGCTTGCGCGGACCCTTACGGGTGCGAGCGTTGGTTTTAGTACGCTGTCCACGTAGTGGTAGACTGCGACGATGACGAAGACCGCGGTAACAGCCAAGGTCCATAAGACGCTTGATGTTCATCGATACTTCACGACGTAGATCACCTTCTACAGTGTACTTAGCTACACCATCACGCAGTTGATCGATCTGCTCTTCAGTTAGTTCACTGATCTTAGCATCTTCAGCAATACCCACTTCAGCTAGAATAGCTTGAGAGCGAGTTTTACCGATACCGTAGATTGCAGTAAGTGCAATTACAGAATGCTTATGATCAGGAATGTTAATGCCGGCTATACGGGCCATTATTCACTCCTAAGGGGGTTCATAAAAGAATTATCCGCAGCAAAGCCCGTTATGGATACGCTGCGGCATACTACTTCTTTTGCACGCAAAAGGTAGGCCGAGGAATATACTCGACTCTACCTTGTATTTCAAGTAAAAATTTCTGCTAATTAGCCTTGGCGTTGCTTATGCTTTGGCTCACTGCAAATCACGCGAACGACACCGTTACGCTTGATAACTTTACAGTTACGGCAGATTTTTTTAACGGAAGCACGAACTTTCATTGCTAAACTCCGTAAATGGAATCGAAATTGTTATAACCGAATTAACGGCCGTAACCTTTTAGATTCGCTTTCTTTAACACAGAATCATACTGTTGAGACATCAGATGAGTCTGTACCTGTGCCATGAAATCCATGATAACTACCACTACGATTAATAGTGAAGTGCCGCCGAAGTAGAAACGAACGTTCCACGCGACCATCATGAACTCAGGAATCAGACATATAAAAGTAATGTATAGAGCGCCCGCAAGGGTCAGTCTAGTCATCACTTTATCGATATATTTCGCTGTCTGCTCACCTGGGCGGATACCGGGTACGAATGCACCAGACTTCTTCAAGTTATCAGCTGTTTCGCGAGGGTTAAACACCAACGCTGTATAGAAGAAACAGAAGAAGATTATAGCTGCTGCATAAAGCATTACATACAGAGGCTGACCTGGGCTAAGAGCTAATGACACGTCAGTTAACCAACCGAACGCGCTGCTTTCACCATTTTGACCAAACCACTGTGCTAATGTTCCTGGGAACAAAATAATACTCGATGCAAAAATCGCTGGAATAACACCTGCCATATTAATTTTAAGAGGCAGATGAGAGCTTTGTGCTGCAAAAACTTTACGACCTTGTTGACGTTTCGCATAGTTAACGACAATACGACGTTGACCACGTTCCATGAAAACTACGAAGTAAATAACAGCAAAAGACAAAACAGCAATCAACAGCAGAAGAAGCACATGCAATTCACCTTGACGCGCTTGCTCGATTGTTTGACCGATTGCAGAAGGCAACCCAGCAACAATACCTGCAAAAATCAGAATGGAAATACCATTACCGATTCCTCGCTCAGTGATTTGTTCACCTAACCACATTAAAAACATGGTACCAGTTACTAAACTCACGGTTGCAATAAGCGTAAACATGGTTTGGTTGATAACAACCAGATTATCGACCATGTTTGGTAAGCCTGTTGCGATACCAATAGCTTGGAATGTTGCAAGTACAAGCGTGCCGTAGCGTGTATATTGGCTTATCTTACGACGGCCTGCTTCACCCTCTTTCTTGAGTTCCGCTAACGCTGGATGAACTACAGTTAGCAATTGGACTACGATCGATGCCGAAATGTACGGCATGATACCCAATGCTAATATAGATGCACGCTCAAGAGCACCACCGGAGAACATGTTAAACATTTCAACGATGGTACCTTTTTGCTGATCGAACAAATCGGCAAGTACAGCTGCGTCAATACCAGGGATCGGCACAAAAGAGCCGGCTCGGAATACTAAAAGTGCACCAATTACGAATAATAAGCGCGACTTTAGTTCACTTAAGCCGCTTTGAGCACTACGAAAATCTTTTCCTGGTTTCTTAGCCATCTGTACCTCGTTCCTCGAGATTATTCCTCGATTTTACCGCCTGCAGCTTCGATTGCAGCTTTAGCGCCTTTAGTCACGCGTAGACCTTTAACAGTCACAGCTTTGCTTAGGTCACCAGAAAGAACGATCTTAACAAATTCGATGTTCTTAGTGATAACGTTAGCAGCTTTAAGGCTGTTAAGATCAACTACGTCACCTGTTACTTTCGCTAGCTCAGCTAGACGAACTTCAGCAGACACTAGGCTCTTACGAGAAGTGAAACCGAACTTAGGTAGACGTTGTTTTAGAGGCATTTGACCGCCTTCAAAACCTGGACGAACAGAGCCGCCAGAACGTGACTTTTGACCTTTGTGACCGCGGCCACCTGTTTTACCAAGGCCAGAACCGATACCACGACCTACACGCTTCTTAGAAGGTTTAGAGCCAGTAGCCGGTGATAGAGTATTCAAACGCATTCTGATTACTCCTCAATCTTAACCATGTAGTAAACCTTGTTGATCATACCGCGTACGCACGGTGTATCTTCAAGTTCTACTGTATGGTTGATGCGACGAAGACCTAGACCTTTAAGACACGCTTTGTGCTTAGGTAGGCGACCAATTGAGCTTTTAGTTTGAGTTACTTTAATAGTTGCCATCGTGTGCTTACTCCGAAATAGATTCAACAGTTAGACCACGTTTAGCAGCAACCATTTCTGGTGACTTAACGTCTACTAAAGCACCAATCGTTGCACGAACGATATTGATAGGGTTCGTAGAACCGTATGCTTTAGAAAGTACGTTATGTACGCCCGCAACTTCAAGTACAGCACGCATTGCACCACCGGCAATAACACCTGTACCTTCAGCAGCTGGCTGCATGTAAACTTTAGAGCCCGAATGACGACCTTTCACCGGGTGGTGAAGAGTGCCTTCGTTAAGCGCAACAGTAACCATGTTACGACGCGCCTTTTCCATTGCTTTTTGAATCGCAGCAGGTACTTCACGAGCTTTGCCGTAACCGAAACCTACACGACCATTACCGTCACCAACTACTGTTAGTGCAGTGAAGCTCATGATTCGACCACCTTTAACCGTCTTAGATACACGGTTAACAGCAATCAATTTTTCTTGCAAATCATTAGCTTGTTGTTGTTCTTTAGCCATCTTCCAACCCTACCTTAGAATTTCAGACCAGCTTCGCGAGCAGATTCTGCTAGCGCCGCTACTCGACCGTGGTATTGGAAACCAGAACGATCGAATGCAACTGAAGCTACGCCTTTTTCAAGAGCGCGCTCAGCAACAGTTTTACCAACTGTTTTAGCTGCATCAATGTTACCAGTGTTCTTAACTTGCTCACGGATCGCTTTTTCTACAGTAGAAGCAGCTGCGATAACCTCAGAGCCGTTTGCCGAGATAACTTGTGCGTAAACATGGCGAGGAGTACGGTGTACTACCAGGCGAGTTGCACCAAGTTCTGCAATCTTACGACGTGCACGTGTAGCACGACGGATGCGAGATGCTTTCTTATCCATAGTGATACCTTACTTCTTCTTAGCTTCTTTAGTACGCACATTTTCATCTGCGTAACGTACACCTTTACCTTTATAAGGCTCAGGCTCACGATAAGAACGAATGTCAGCCGCAACTTGACCAACTAGCTGTTTATCACAACCAGTTACAATGATCTCAGTTTGGCTAGGGCACTCAGCTTTAATACCTTCAGGTAGAGCGTGCTCTACTGGGTGAGAAAAACCAAGAGTTAGAGCTACAGAGTTGCCTTTCATAGCAGCACGGTAACCAACACCCTTAAGAGTAAGCTTCTTAGTGAAGCCCTCAGTAACACCCACAACCATGTTGTTAACTAGAGCGCGAGCTGTACCAGCTTGTGCCCATGCGTTAGCAACACCTTCTTTCGGACCGAAAGTTAGGTTGTTTTCTTCCTGTGCAATAACTACGGCGTTGTTAAGAACGCGAGTAAGCTCACCTTTGCTACCTTTTACAGTAACTTCTTGGCCGTTTAGTTTCACCTCTACGCCAGCTGGAATAGCGACAGGTGCTTTAGCAACACGAGACATAATCTACTCCTTAAGCTACGTAACAGATGATTTCACCGCCAAGACCTGCTTTACGAGCAGCACGGTCAGACATCAGACCCTTGGAAGTAGAAACAACTGCAATACCAAGACCACCCATCACTGTAGGTAAAGAGTCTTTATTTTTATAAACTCTTAGACCAGGACGTGATACACGCTTGATTTGCTCGATTACAGGTTTAGCTTGGAAGTACTTTAGAGTAACTTCTAGCTCAGGTTTTGCTTCGCCTTCAACAGCGAAGTCTACGATGTAACCTTCAGCTTTAAGTAATGCAGCAATTGCAACTTTAAGCTTTGAAGAAGGCATTTTTACAGCAACTTTGTTTGCTGCCTGACCGTTACGAACTCGGGTCAGCATATCCGAAATCGGATCTTGCATGCTCATAAGATTTACTCCAAATGATTAAGTGGCAATTACCAGCTAGCCTTACGAAGACCCGGAATCTCGCCTTTCATGCAAGCTTCACGAACCTTAATGCGGCTTAGACCGAATTTACGTAGGTAACCGTGTGGACGACCAGTTTGGTTGCAACGGTTGCGCTGACGTGATGCACTTGAATCACGTGGAAGAGATTGCAGTTTAAGAACCGCATTCCAACGATCTTCTTCAGATGCGTTTACATCGCTAATGATAACTTTTAGCGCAGAACGCTTTTCAGCGAACTTAACTACTAGTTTTGCACGTTTAGCTTCACGTGCTTTCATTGATTGTTTAGCCATAACAGTAACCCTACCCTTACTTACGGAATGGGAAGTTAAAGGCAGCCAGCAGAGCTCGGCCTTCCTCATCGGATCCCGCAGATGTCGTGATAGTAATATCAAGACCGCGGACGCGATCGACTTTATCGTAGTCGATTTCCGGAAAGATGATTTGCTCGCGAACGCCCATGCTGTAGTTACCGCGTCCGTCAAAAGACTTAGCGCTAACACCACGGAAATCACGTACACGTGGAAGTGCGATAGAGATTAAACGCTCTAAAAATTCCCACATGCGCTCACCACGCAAGGTTACTTTACAACCAATTGGGTAGCCTTCACGAATTTTGAAACCAGCTACAGATTTACGCGCTTTCGTGATAAGTGGCTTCTGACCAGAGATCGTTGCCATATCAGATGCTGCGTTTTCTAGCAGTTTCTTATCGTTGATTGCTTCACCAACGCCCATGTTTAGGGTGATTTTCTCAATCCTAGGGACTTGCATGACGCTTGTGTAGCTGAACTCTTTGGTAAGCTCAGCGACTACAGACGACTTGTAGTAATCATGCAGTTTCGCCATAGTAGAACTCCAAATTACTTCTAATTAGTTAGAAACAGTTTCGCCGTTAGATTTGAAGAAACGAACTTTCTTGCCATCTTCGATACGGAAACCGATACGGTCTGCTTTACCAGTAGCCGCGTTAAAGACTGCAACGTTAGAAGCATCAATAGCTGCTTCTTGTTCAACGATGCCACCTTGTTGACCTAGAGCCGGAACCGGCTTTTGGTGTTTTTTAACAAGATTGATGCCTTCAACAACAACTTTACCAGTTGTCAGAACCTTAGTTACTTTACCTTTCTTGCCTTTATCTTTACCAGCAAGAATGATTACTTCGTCATTACGACGGATTTTAGCTGCCATGTTGCCGCTCCTTACAGAACTTCAGGTGCAAGTGATACAATCTTCATGAATTTCGCGTTACGAAGTTCACGAGTCACAGGACCAAAGATACGTGTGCCGACTGGTTGCTCAGTAGTGTCATTTAACAATACACAAGCATTACTGTCGAAGCGAATGACAGAACCGTCTGGGCGACGAACGCCTTTACGGGTGCGCACTACTACCGCCTTCAGAACATCACCTTTCTTTACTTTACCGCGAGGAATTGCTTCCTTCACTGTAACTTTGATGACGTCACCGATATGTGCATAACGGCGGTGAGAGCCACCCAGAACCTTAATACACATTACCTTGCGCGCGCCAGAGTTATCTGCTGCGTCAAGTGTACTTTGCATCTGGATCATTGTTAGTGCTCCGCTAAATATTAAAACTAGACCCTCTCGGGTCGGGCTGCCTCTTTAAAAGGGACGCGAATTGTACCACCCTTTTTTTAAATTGGGTAGACAAAAAACAAGCGGCTCCAAAAAATAATTTGGAGCCGCTTATAAGTTATAGAATTACAAAGATTAAATCTTCGCTTTTTCTAGAACTTTAACCAATGTCCAAGACTTAGTCTTAGACAGAGGACGACACTCAACGATTTCAACTTTGTCGCCTAGGCCACAAGTGTTGTCTTCGTCGTGTGCGTGTACTTTAGTCGTGCGCTTAACGTATTTACCGTAAATTGGATGTTTTACAGTACGTTCGATAGCAACAACGATAGACTTGTCCATCTTGTCACTTACAACACGACCTTGCTGGATGCGGTTAGTTTCGCTCATTATGCGCCTGCCTTTTCAGTCAAAACAGTTTTCACACGTGCGATGTCACGGCGTACAGCTTTTAGAGTATGAGTTTGCTGTAGCTGACCAGTTGCAGCTTGCATGCGCAAGTTGAACTGTTCACGTAGCAAATTCAATAGCTCAGCGTTAAGCTCTTCAACGTTCTTTTCGCGTAGATCTTGTGCTTTCATCACATCACCTGCTTAGTTACAAAAGTAGTTTTAACAGGCAGTTTACGTGCCGCTAGGCGGAACGCTTCACGTGCCAACTCTTCAGGTACGCCATTCATCTCGTACATAACTTTGCCAGGTTGGATTTGAGCAACCCAGTACGCAACTGAACCTTTACCTTTACCTTGACGAACTTCAAGAGGCTTTTCAGTAATCGGCTTGTCTGGGAATACACGGATCCAGATTTGACCTTGACGCTTAATGTGACGTGTCATAGCACGACATGCCGCTTCGATTTGACGTGCAGTTAGACGACCACGGCCAACAGCTTTAAGACCGAATTCGCCGAAGCTTACTTCAGTACCTTTCGCTAGACCACGGTTACGACCAGTCATAACCTTGCGGAACTTAGTACGTTTTGGTTGTAGCATCGTTCGACTCCTTACTTACGGCCTTTACGCTGCTTCTTAGGCTTATCGCCTTTTGGCTCTACTGCGTTAGCAGCTGGCATACCGCCTAGAATCTCACCTTTGAAGATCCAAACTTTAATGCCGATCACACCGTATTGAGTGTGAGCCGAAGAAGTTGCGTAATCAATGTCTGCACGTAGAGTGTGTAGAGGCACACGGCCTTCACGGTACCACTCAGAACGTGCGATTTCAGCACCGCCAAGACGGCCGCCTACTTGTACTTTGATGCCTTTAGCGCCTAGACGCATAGCATTTTGTACCGCACGCTTCATTGCACGACGGAACATAACACGACGCTCTAGTTGAGACGCGATGCTATCAGCTACAAGCTGACCATCTAGCTCAGGCTTACGTACTTCAGCGATGTTAATTTGCGCTGGTACACCTGCGATTTTAGCTACAGCTGTGCGTAGCTTCTCTACGTCTTCACCTTTCTTACCGATAACAACGCCAGGACGAGCTGTGTGAATAGTCACACGGATGCTCTTAGCTGGACGCTCGATAACGATACGAGATAATGATGCTTTTTGTAGTTCCTTGGTAAGGAACTGACGTACCTTGAAGTCGCCGTCTAGGTTGTCAGCGAATTCGTTGGTATTAGCAAACCATGTAGCATTCCAAGGCTTAACGATGCCAAGACGAATACCATTAGGATGTACTTTCTGACCCATTGCTTACTCTCCTAGTCTTTAGCGATCTGCTACAACAATAGTGATGTGGCTTGAACGCTTCAAGATACGATCCGCACGACCTTTAGCACGAGGCATAATGCGCTTCATGATAGGGCCCTCATCTACGAAGATTTTAGCGACATTTAGATCGTCGATATCTGCACCTTCGTTATGTTCCGCGTTAGCGATAGCTGACTCAAGAACTTTCTTAACCAATACAGCAGCTTTTTTGTTGCTGAAAGTTAGAATTTCTAGAGCTTGGTCTACCGACTTACCGCGAATTTGGTCTGCAACTAAGCGAGCTTTCTGTGGAGAAATACGAGCAAAGTTATGTTTAGCTAAAGCTTCCATCATCTACTCCTTATTTCTTCTTAGCTTTCTTATCTGCAGCATGACCGCGATAAGTACGAGTTGGTGCAAATTCGCCCAGTTTGTGACCGATCATTTCTTCGGTAACGAAAACTGGAACGTGCTGACGACCATTATGGACAGCGATGGTCAAACCAATCATTGTTGGGATGATCATTGAGCGACGGGACCAAGTCTTAATAGGCTTTTTGTCTCCGCTTTCCACCGCTTTCTCTACCTTCTTCAGCAAGTGTAGGTCAATAAAAGGACCTTTCTTGAGAGAACGTGGCATGGCGATTCCTCTTTATAGATTATTTAGTGCGACGACGTACGATGTACTTGTCAGTGCGCTTGTTCTTACGAGTCTTGAAGCCCTTAGTAGGAACGCCCCAAGGAGATACTGGGTGACGACCACCAGATGTGCGGCCTTCACCACCACCATGTGGGTGATCCACCGGGTTCATTACTACACCACGTACGGTTGGACGTACGCCGCGCCAGCGTGAAGCACCAGCTTTACCAAGTTCACGTAGCATATGCTCAGAGTTACCAACTTCACCGATCGTTGCACGACCTTCAGAAAGAACTTTGCGCATTTCACCAGAACGTAGACGAATAGTTACGTATGCACCATCGCGAGCGATGATTTGAGCATAAGCACCAGCCGAACGAGCTAGCTGAGCACCTTTACCAGGCTTAAGTTCAACACAGTGTACAGTAGAACCTACTGGGATGTTGCGCATCGGCAGAGTGTTACCTGCTTTGATTGCTGCATCTACACCAGATTGAATCTGGTCACCTGCGTTAACACCTTTAGGTGCAATGATGTAACGACGCTCACCGTCTGCGTACAGAACTAGAGCGATGTTAGCACTACGGTTTGGATCGTATTCTAGACGCTCAACTTTCGCTGGGATGCCATCTTTAGTACGTTTGAAGTCAACTACACGGTAGTGGTGCTTATGACCACCGCCGATGTGACGTACTGTGATACGACCGTTGTTGTTACGACCACCGTTCTTAGAGTTTTTCTCTAGAAGTGGTGCGTATGGCTTACCCTTGTGTAGGTCAGCGTTAACAACTTTAACGACGTGACGACGACCAGGGGAAGTCGGCTTACATTTAACAATAGCCATTTTTACTACTCCTGTTATTCCGCGCCGCCAACGAAGTCAAGATCTTGACCTTCTTTCAAAGTAACGTAGGCTTTTTTCACGTCTGAACGACGGCCTTCACGCATACCTTGACGTTTGGTCTTACCCTTTAATACAAGAGTATTTACAGACTTAACTTCAACTTCAAATAGCTTTTCTACAGCTGCTTTGATCTCTTTCTTAGTTGCATCTTTAGCTACTTTGAAAACGATAGTGTTCGCTTTCTCAGCTGCCATAGTTGCTTTTTCAGAGATGTGCGGAGCACGTAGAACTTTTAAGATACGCTCTTCAGTGATCATGCTAGCATCTCCTCAACTTGCTTAACTGCGTCAGCAGTCATTAGAACCTTGTCGAAAGCGATAAGTGATACTGGGTCTACACCAGCAACATCACGTGCATCAACTTTGTATAGGTTACGAGCAGCTAAGAATAGATTTTCATCTACTTCGCCAGTCACAATCAGAACGTCGCTTAGCTCAAGCTCTTTAAGCTTAGCTACAAGTTCTTTTGTTTTTGGTGCTTCTACAGAGAAGTTATCAACAACGATTAAACGCTCTTGACGAACTAACTCAGAAAGAATGCTCTTCATAGCACCACGGTACATTTTTTTGTTTACTTTTTGGCTGTGATCTTGTTGTTTCGCAGCAAAAGTAACACCACCTGTACGCCAGATTGGGCTACGAATTGTACCAGCACGTGCGCGGCCAGTACCTTTTTGACGCCATGGCTTAGCGCCACCGCCAGATACTTCAGAACGAGTCTTTTGAGCACGAGTACCTTGACGAGCACCTGCTGCATATGCAACAACTACTTGGTGTACAAGAGCTTCGTTGAAGTCACGTCCGAAAGTAGTCTCGGAAACAGTTAGTGCATCAGCACCTTTAACCATCAATTCCATTACTTACTCCTAGACGTTATGCTTTAACAGCAGGTTTTACGATCACGTTTCCGCCTGTTGAGCCCGGTACTGCACCTTTAATAAGGAGTAGATTGCGCTCAGCGTCAACACGTACGATCTCTAGGTTTTGAGTCGTTACACGCTCAGCACCCATGTGACCTGCCATTTTCTTGCCTTTAAACACGCGACCTGGAGTTTGACATTGGCCAATTGAACCCGGTGCGCGGTGAGACAAAGAGTTACCGTGAGTCATATCTTGAGTAGAGAAGTTCCAACGCTTAACAGCGCCTTGGAAGCCTTTACCTTTAGATGTACCAGTAACGTCTACTTTCTTAATTTCGTTGAAAAGTTCTACGTTTAGCTCAGCGCCAACTTCAAACTCTTCGCCGTTTTCTAAACGGAATTCCCAAAGACCGCGACCTGCTTCTACACCCGCTTTCGCGAAGTGACCAGCTTCAGGTTTAGTTACACGGTTAGCTTTCTTAGCACCAGCAGTTACTTGGATTGCTGCGTAGCCGTCTGTCTCAAGAGTTTTAACTTGAGAAATACGGTTCGCTTCAACCTCAACAACTGTTACTGGGATAGAAACGCCTTCTTCAGTAAATACGCGGGTCATACCCACTTTACGTCCGACTAGACCAATCATTATTCTTATCTCCCTTAACCTAGGCTGATTTGAACATCAACGCCAGCTGCAAGATCAAGACGCATTAGAGCATCAACAGTTTTATCTGTTGGCTCAACGATGTCGATCAAACGCTTGTGAGTACGGATTTCGTACTGGTCACGTGCATCTTTGTTGACGTGTGGAGAGGTAAGAACAGTGAAACGCTCTTTACGAGTAGGAAGTGGAATAGGACCACGAACCTGTGCGCCAGTACGTTTTGCTGTTTCAACGATTTCCGCAGTTGAAGCATCGATTAGCTTGTAATCAAACGCTTTAAGGCGGATACGAATACGTTGGTTCTGCATGAGACAGAGCTCCAATTATTAAAAATTACACAAACAATATCGCCACTCAAACTCGAAAAAACGAGAGAATGCCGATTGATTTATGTGAAACCGTAGCATCCAAAATTAGGACGCATTGTCAGTTAACTTTTGAAGCAAACAAAAAGTTTACTATTTTTATTAACCGCGAACATAAGCTGAGTATACATTACTAGGTAAGACCTACTCCTCAGTGCTCATTGGTTCACAACCGACGTTAGCCAGTGCGTTGCATTATACAGATCACATTTTGGTATGCAAGTGTCGTTGGAAAAATAATCGGAATATATTTGATGAAGGTAATCGACGGTAGCTGAATGACGAAAGTCGAATAATAAAGAACGGAGGAATACTTGGGAAATTGTAGAAACGTAAGAGGTTAGAAAAATAAAAGGGAAGCCGAAGCTTCCCTTTTTTAATGCAGTTCTTCTATTGAAGAGTGTGCAAAATCAATTCGCGATTAAGCGAAGATTTTAGCTACAACACCAGCACCAACTGTACGGCCACCTTCGCGGATTGCGAAACGTAGACCTTCGTCCATTGCGATTGGAGCGATTAGCTCAACAGTCATTTGAACGTTGTCACCTGGCATTACCATTTCTACGCCTTCTGGTAGAGTGATGTCGCCTGTTACGTCAGTTGTACGGAAGTAGAACTGTGGACGGTAACCCTTGAAGAAAGGAGTGTGACGGCCGCCTTCGTCTTTAGAAAGTACGTATACTTCAGACTCAAACTTAGTGTGTGGGTTGATTGAACCTTTCGCAGAAAGTACTTGGCCACGCTCAACGTCATCACGCTTAGTACCACGTAGAAGTGCACCAACGTTCTCACCTGCACGACCTTCGTCAAGCAGTTTACGGAACATTTCAACACCAGTACAAGTAGTAAGAGTAGTCTCTTTGATACCAACGATTTCTACTTCGTCACCTACACGTAGGATACCGCGCTCGATACGACCAGTTACAACTGTACCACGACCTTGAATTGAGAATACGTCTTCAATTGGTAGTAGGAACGGTTGGTCTACTGCACGCTCTGGCTCTGGGATGTAAGAATCTAGTGCTTCTGCAAGCTCAACAATCTTGTCTTCCCACTGCTTCTCGCCGTTTAGTGCGCCAAGTGCAGAACCTTGGATAACTGGTAGGTCATCACCTGGGAAGTCGTATTCAGAAAGAAGTTCACGAACTTCCATCTCAACTAGCTCAAGTAGCTCTTCGTCATCAACCATGTCACATTTGTTCATGAATACGATGATGTAAGGGATACCAACTTGACGACCAAGTAGGATGTGCTCACGAGTTTGAGGCATAGGGCCGTCAGTCGCAGCAACAACTAGGATGCCGCCGTCCATTTGTGCAGCACCAGTGATCATGTTTTTAACATAATCCGCGTGTCCTGGACAGTCTACGTGTGCGTAGTGACGTGATGGAGTGTCGTACTCAACGTGAGAAGTAGCGATTGTGATACCGCGCTCACGCTCTTCTGGAGCGTTATCGATAGATGCGAAATCTTTAGCAACACCACCGTACACTTTTGAAAGTGTAGTACAGATAGCAGCAGTTAGAGTTGTTTTACCGTGGTCAACGTGGCCGATAGTACCAACGTTTACGTGCGGTTTCGTACGTTCAAATTTTTCTTTAGACACAATCGTGTTCCTTCCTAGTTATGATTCGCCACGTTCATTATTGAGCGAGACGCGCCAGAAATTGCTATTTTATGCGCCAACTCTCGTTAGCGCAATATTTGGACGCATTGTTCTTTTAAAAAATAAAGAAAAATGCCTTCCTTTTGTTTAACCACGTTCTGCAATGATTGCTTTCGCAACATTATTAGGCACTTCAGCGTACTCACTAAACTTCATAGAGTAAGAAGCACGCCCTTGTGTCGCAGAACGTAAATCAGTTGCGTAACCGAACATGACAGACAACGGAACTTGTGCACGAATTATCTTCAGGCCAGCTGTCCCCTCGTCCATACCTTCGATGATGCCACGACGACGGTTAATATCGCCAACAACGTCACCCATCCAGTCTTCTGGAGTAGTTACTTCAACTTTCATCATAGGCTCAAGCAGAACTGGTTGCGCTTCAAGTGCACCCGTCCTGAAAGCCATAGAGGCAGCGATTGTAAACGCCATCTCACTTGAATCAACTTCATGGTAAGAACCATCATACAGTGTAGCTTTGATATCCAAAACAGGATAGCCAGCAAGCACACCGTTGTTCATCTGCTCTTCAACGCCTCTAGCAACTGAAGCGATAAACTCTTTAGGTACAATACCGTTGGCAATTTCATCTACGAAGACAAAGCCTTCGCCAGTTTCTGATGGCTCCAGTTTCAGCCATACGTGACCGTATTGACCCTTACCACCATGCTCACGGATAAATTTACCTTCTGCTTTCGCTGTACCGCGAATTGTTTCACGATAAGCTACTTGCGGATTACCAACGTTGCAGTTCACGTTAAATTCACGCTTCATACGGTCAACGATGATATCTAAGTGTAGTTCACCCATACCAGAAATCAGTGTCTGGCCTGTTTCCGCATCCATATCAACACGGAACGATGGGTCTTCTGCTGCTAGTTTACCTAGAGCAATGGTCATTTTATCTTGATCAGCTTGCGAGCTTGGCTCTACAACGATCTGAATAACTGGGTCTGGAAACTCCATGCGTTCAAGAATAATTTTATGATTCTGGTCACACAGAGTTTCACCGGTGGTTACATCTTTTAAACCAATAATTGCTGCAATGTCACCTGCTCGTACTTCTTTTACTTCTTCACGTTTATTTGAATGCATTTGAACAATGCGACCTAAACGTTCACGTTGCTTCTTCACAGAGTTGTAAGCAGTTTTACCGCTTTCTACAATACCAGAGTAAACACGGATGAAAGTTAGAGTACCAACGAATGGGTCGGTTGCGATTTTAAAGGCTAGCGCAGAGAACGGTTCTTTATCATCCGCGTGACGCTCTACTTCATTCTCGTCTTCATCAATACCTTGAATCGCAGGTACATCAATTGGTGAAGGGAGAAAATCAACAACGGCATCTAGAACAGCTTGTACGCCTTTGTTTTTGAATGCACTACCACAAGTTGCTAGTACTATTTCATTATTAAGGGTACGAGTACGAAGACCTTGTTTGATTTCAGCTTCTGTTAGTTCACCTTCTTCAAGGTACTTATCCATCAACTCTTCACTTGCTTCTGCAGCAGCTTCAACAAGTTCTGTGCGATATTCTTCAGCCATTTCTTGCATGTCTGCTGGAATATCTTCATAAGTGAAGGTCATGCCTTGATCAGCATCGTTCCAATTGATTGCCTTCATCTTGATAAGGTCAACAACACCCTGAAAGTTTTCTTCAGTGCCAATATTCAATTGGATAGGAACAGGAGTTGCGCCTAAGCGGTCCTTGATCTGCTCAACGACACGTAAGAAGTCTGCGCCTGTACGGTCCATTTTGTTAACGAAAACCAGACGTGGAACTTGGTACTTATCGGCTTGACGCCATACTGTCTCTGACTGAGGTTCAACACCAGATGAGCCACAGAACACAACGACAGCACCATCAAGTACACGCAAAGAACGTTCTACTTCAATAGTAAAGTCAACGTGTCCAGGGGTGTCGATGATGTTGATACGGTGATCTGAGAACTGAGCTTCCATACCACGCCAAAACGTAGTGGTCGCTGCTGAAGTGATCGTAATACCGCGCTCTTGCTCTTGCTCCATCCAGTCCATGGTTGCTGCACCATCGTGAACTTCGCCGATTTTGTGAGAAAGACCGGTATAGAGCAGAATACGTTCACTTGTGGTTGTTTTACCTGCATCTACGTGAGCAACAATACCAATATTACGGTATCGCTCAATAGGAGTTTTACGAGCCACGGTTGAATCCTCTTAACTTAGAGACTTAGGGACTATTGCTATACCCAGGATGCTAAAAAGTACTAGCCCTAGAAATAGCAATAGTTCCTAGCATATGCATAGGAACTAAAGAAGTGCTGCAAGGAACCTTGCAGCACAAAAAGGTATTACCAGCGGTAATGTGCGAACGCTTTGTTTGCGTCAGCCATGCGGTGAACGTCTTCACGTTTCTTAACCGCAGTACCTTTGTTCTCAGACGCGTCTAGCATTTCAGCAGCTAGGCGTTGAGCCATAGATTTTTCACCACGCTTACGCGCAGCTTCAACTACCCAACGCATAGCAAGAGCGTTACGGCGAACCGGACGAACTTCTACAGGTACTTGGTAAGTTGAACCACCTACACGGCGAGATTTAACCTCTACCGCTGGGCGAACATTTTCAAGAGCTTCTTCAAATACAGCTAAGTGGTCTTTACCAGACTTCTCAGCCATTGAATCTAGTGCAGTGTAAACGATTTTCTCTGCAGTAGATTTCTTTCCGTCAACCATAAGGATGTTAACGAATTTTGCCAGCAATTCAGATTTGAACTTAGGATCTGGAAGGATCTTACGCTGACCTATTACGCGACGACGTGGCATGGATATTCTCCGTTGTCTTCTTCAGGTTTTTTCCAAAACTTTTCAGAATAATAAATAAAATAGTGTTTGGCCTTACTTAACGCTTTCTTTTAAAAAAGAAAATGCATTAAGACTTAGGACGTTTCACACCGTACTTAGAACGACCTTGTTTACGGTCGTTAACGCCAGCACAGTCAAGCGCGCCGCGAACAGTGTGGTAACGAACACCCGGAAGGTCTTTTACACGACCGCCACGGATTAGTACAACACTGTGCTCTTGAAGGTTGTGACCTTCACCACCGATGTACGAAGTTACTTCGAAACCGTTGGTTAGACGTACACGACATACTTTACGTAGTGCCGAGTTAGGTTTTTTAGGTGTAGTAGTGTAAACACGAGTACATACACCACGTTTTTGTGGGCACGCTTCTAGTGCAGGCACGTTGCTTTTAACAACTTGCTTTACACGAGGTTTGCGAACCAACTGGTTAATAGTTGCCATTAACTAGCTCCTGAAATTTACTTGAAAGTAAGCTTTGTGAAAAATCTATCCCTAATCACAAGTCGTAATTAGGGACGCAAAATTCTATTCAGCAGTGGGAGGTGTGTCAAGAAATATACAGATCTTTTTTAGCCGTCCAGAGCTCAGGATGGTTTAATTTTAACCAAACTGATAAAACACGGCTACCAAGTGACTGATTTGTCGTTCAAAACCGTCAGCTTAACGAACCCGTCAAAGTCCACTTGACTAAGTGCACCAGAGACAAGGGGCTGTAAACCTCGGCTATCGAGATCCGGTTTTAACACCGACACCTGATCAACTGCGCAGATTTGAGTGAATAACTCATGATTGGGAAGGCAAACATACACCGCATCTTCCACTAAAAGGAAGTTATCCTGTGGTTGAGAGTAGGTCAATGCGAGTTTAAGTTTGTCGACTGATTTTACGATATGAAGCATAGCGTTCCCTAGAAAGTCAGTATCTGCTGGCATTGAGTTAGCTTCTGCGTTAACTCATCCGCTTCAACCGCGGTTACATCAATCAACAGGTTGTCTGTCGAAATACCAAACTGACACAGGCTACGCTGACACACATACACCTGTTCGATGTCGTACAGGTCCATAAGCTTAAATGCTGAGATGTAGTCGCGTGATAGGACTTCGTCGGGTTGCTGAGCTTTAAGGAGCTGTGTCACGCCATCGCCAACAAAGAACACTGAGATGTCTTCACTGTAAGCGGAAGCGGCAAGTAATGCGTCTAACCCTTCTCTACCGGCAGCAGTACTATGAGGAAAACTATTAAATATAAAGGCTAACTTTCTCAAAACTGTACGACCCTATCTTGCGTGAGCAGCGCTTCCGATAAACTCCCTAATCCGGCCTGAGTGAATCCAGACGCTAGATTAGAAACACCAAGTTGATGTTGCGTTGCTTCTTCTGGGCTAATCACTCCGCGCCTTAACGCAGCAGCCACACAGGTCTCTAGGCTAACATCGTGCTCATCAGCCAGCTTTTGCCAAGCTGAAGCTAAGTCAAATTCATCGTTAGCCGGTACGGTAAGAGCTGAGCCGTTACTGACGCCATCTTGATAGAAAAACACACTGTGAAGTTTGTGCCCCTGCTTAATCAGAGCCACGGCAAACTGATAAGCACTTCTTGCGGATTGTGAGCCGTAAACGGGCCCATTAACTAGGAGTGTGTAGCTTAACAACCCTCTTCATCCTCTGTTTTACGTTGGCGGATATACAAATATACGGTGTGCTTCGAGATATTCAAGCGCTCAGCAACACGGTTAATCGCATCTTTGATATCGAAAATACCTTTGTCGTAAAGCTCCATCACAATCTGACGGTTCTTAGTATTGTTCGATACCGACTTGTCTGCATTGATTTCTTCAATCGTTCGCTCAACCGTTTGGTCGACGAGTTCTTCAACATCACTTGCGAAGTTAACCGATGACGCAGCTTCGTCAGCGTCTTGCGTTGGCATGAAAGATTGCAGCACTTGTGAGAATGGCGCATCTAAATTGACGTTGATACACAATAACCCTATCACTCGGTCTTCACCATTACGGATAGCAACCGTGATCGACTTCATTAATACTCCACCTTTAGCGCGAGTGAAGTATGAGCGTGAAAAGTTACGCTTAGAACCTTCAATATCTTTCAGCATCTTTAATGCAAGATCGGTGATCGGAGAGCCAACCTGACGACCTGTATTCTCACCGTTGGCAATTTTAATTGCAGAAGTATTGAGGTCTTCTAGTGAGTGCAAAACGATTTCACAAAACGGACCAATAAGGCTCGCAATCCCATCAACAACGGCCTCATAAGATCTTAAAATAATTTTATCGTGTTCACTGAATGGCATAACGTGGACTGATTCCATTTCAAGTAACACATCTGCATTGATTGTTTCTGTAGTAGTCACTTATTCCTTACCTTCGTGTGAAAAATCAACAAATTTATGTAAGTTTATCAGAAAATTTTAATTGCACACCTAGCTAACATTGCAACTAGTGATTTAGAACAAGTTTAAAAATAAAATACTCAATTTAAAATCATAAAAAAGCCTAACTTGAAGTTAGGCTTTTTATTCTACCAACGTATTTTAAAACGAAGTTTCGCTTTGATATTACTGAGCAGCAGTCGCTTCAGTATCATCAATTTTTAGTAATTCGACTTCGAACACTAGCGTTGAGTTAGCAGGGATAGTCGGTGTATCTTGCTCACCGTAGGCTAGCTCTGGCGGGATAACGAACTTGTACTTAGAGCCAACTGTCATCAGTTGCACGCCTTCAGTCCAACCAGGAATTACGCGGTTAAGCGGGAATGTTGCTGGTTCACCACGCTCGTAAGAGCTGTCGAACTGAGTACCATCTGTTAACGTACCTTTGTAGTGTACTTGAACTGTGTCCGTGTCTTTTGGAGAAGCGCCTTCACCAGTCGTCATTACTTGGTAAAGTAGACCAGATTCCGTTTGCTTAACGCCGTCAGTTTTAGCGAACTCAGCGCGGAAGTCATCACCCACTTTCTTAGTTTCTGCCGATTTTTCTGCCGCTTGTGCTTGCATAGTTTCAGCAACACGCTTATCTAGAGCTTCAAGAGCCGCTCGAGTCTCTTCTTCGTTCAGTGCCGTTTTCTCTGCGAATACGTCTTCGATACCTTGAAGAACCATGTCTTTGTCTAGGTTAATACCTAGCTCGCTTGGCTTATCAATGCTTGTGCTTAGGTAGTTAGCGAAAGATACACCGATTGCGTATGCCGCTTTGTCGTCTTCTGTTTTAAAGTTTACTGCTTCTACTTTAACTTCTTCTACTTGAGGAGCTTCTGCCTTTGGTTCTTCTTTCTGACAACCAACTGCTAGCATAACCGTTGCGGCAAGCAGTGATACTTTTAAAACTGATTTCATTGAATTCTCCAATTAATGGCCAAGCCATTGGTTATTGTGCACAAATCTAATGATTAGATTGGTGTGAATACGTTAGTTATAACAATATACTAGTCATATGTCTTTCGACAAAAACCGGATTATTAGACGTGATGCGAATATTTTTTCATTCATTGCTATGTACAATTGTCATCACCTTGTTAAATGGCTGTTTTTTCTTCCAAGATGATGATCAACGTTGGGAAATTGAACCCAATGGCGCCACCAGCTTTGCGCTCAGCAGAGATGGACGCTTCGCCCTGCTCTACTCTCAGAAAAAACACTTACTGCTCTGGGACTTAGAGCAAAACAAAGAGCTTGCTCAACTCGGTCCGCAAGACCAATCAGAAAACCAAGTATCCCGTATCCGAATCTCGGACAATGGTCGCTTTGCCATTACCGCAAGCCAAATGAATTTCGCCGTGTGGGACTTATCTTGGACTCAAGCTGAAGGGCTTTGGTCTATTTCCGATGGCTTGATTCGCGATGTCGATATATCTAGCAACGGTGAAAAAGTATTGCTTGGCCTGTCTAATGGTAAAGCGATCTATGTGGATTTAGTCACCGGACGCCGTCTGGAGTTCCTCGCTCACCGAGAAAAAGTGAATTCGGTGTCCCTTTCGGCCAATGGTCGCTACGCACTTACTGGCGGGAATGATTACAAAGCTTACCTTTGGGATACCGAGTCTGGCTTGGTATTGCGTACCTTTGAGCATGAACAAAGAGTAGTACGAGTTGCGCTACAGCGCGATGGTGAACTGGCTTTTACCTCTGACGGAGGTAATCAGGCTATGATTTGGGATCTTGAAACTGGTGAGTATCAAGCGCAACTACAGAGTTGGTCTCGACAATTGATATTTTCAAGTGCACGTTTCTCTGATGACGGCCGTATGTTGGTGACAGGAACACCATCAAGCCAAGTGAGCGTGTGGAACACTCAGGATGGCAAAAGAATTTCTCGTCACGATGCTGAACCATTAAAAGATGCTCGCCCTCCCCGTGCGGTAGTGTATGATGCGACCTTTGATGATAAAAACCGTGTGATATCGGGCACCTCAGCGGGCATTGCCCAAGCTTGGAATGTGGATTAAGAACGATGACAGAAAAGCGAGTTGAAAAACTGGAAAGCCGCGTGAATGACCTAGAGTGTCAGCTAGCTTTTCAAGAACAGACCATTGAAGAACTCAATGAAGCGCTTAGCCAACAACAGATGTTGATCACAAGAATGCAAGACCAAATGAAGTTCGTGGTTGGCAAAGTGAAAAACATGGATGGCTCAAACTTAGCAGACGCATCAGAAGAGACGCCACCGCCACACTATTAGGCAAGCTGAAAACGAGCGAATAAATATTAATGATGCACTCCACTGACAACAGAAATTGAAAGGGCGGCAGATCTATCTGTCGCCCTTCGTTTATGTACCGACAGGCTAGGATCAAACTATCATGGTTTACTCATCGGCATAAATTTTCACTTCAACATAGCCTTCAGTATCAACGCTGGCACGGTACATCCCAGAGCTGTTCATTCCGAAATGAATTTCGCCTTGGCCATCAATAGCGATCAAACCGCCTTCACCCCCCATGGCTTTTAGTTCACCTTGGATAATTTGCTCACTGGCCGTGTGCACATCTTCCTTGAGGTAACGCATTCGTGCAGCCACATCACTGGCGACCATTTTTCTGAGGAAAAACTCCCCCATACCCGTTGTAGAAACAGCAACGTTACCATTTTCGGCAATAGTGCCTGCACCTATGATTGGCGAGTCACCGACACGACCATATTGCTTATTGGTCACGCCGCCAGTGCTTGTCGCAGCCGCTAAGTTACCCGCTTGGTCTAACGCTACAGCCCCTACGGTTCCATGCTTTTTATCGTCTGGATACTGGTCTTGTTGCTCTTCATACTGAGCTTCAGAGAGAGCAAAAATACCTTTCTCCTTCATCGATTGCAGCTGATCGTAGCGACGTTCAGTAAAAAAGTAGTCTTGCTCGGTAAACGTATACTCGTGTTCAAAGGCAAACTTCTCAGCACCTTCGCCAATCAGTAGTACGTGGTCGCTTTTAAGCATCACATCACGCGCGAGCTCAACTGGGTTTTTAATATGACGCACCCCTGCTATCGCACCGGCATCCATTTCACGCCCATGCATCACTGAGGCATCCATCTCAACAAATTCATCATGAGTCAAAACCGAACCTTTACCAGCATTAAAGTGTGGGCTGTCTTCCATCACTTTAACCGATGCAACCACTGCATCGAGAGCATCACCGCCCGATTGCAGAACTTGATAACCGGCCAAAACAGACTTTTTCAAGGCTTCGACAATGCCCGTTTTTAGTTCATCGCTCATCTGATCTCGCAAGATGGTTCCAGCACCACCATGAATGGCGATTGAAAAAGGCTGTGACATGCAAATTCTCCACTGACGTATTCTTAGAATGTTGTGCTATCAATACCACATCCATGATTCTATGTCTGATAGAGAAAACCAAACTTTTTGCGGATGCTTAGATTTACGGATACTTAGATTTACGGATACTTAATTCGGTAGATTAAAAGCCAGGTCAAAAGGCTCGGCGCCAATACGAAAAAAGCCTCCACAAGGGAGGCTTTCAAGATTCTTAATCTACACCGTTAATTCGGTATTAGTGAGAACCACAGCTACCGCCGCCGCAGCAGCCGTCTTTTTTCTCTTCACCATGGTCGTGGTCTTCGCCACCGCAGCAACCGCCTTCGTGGTCATGATCGTGGTCGTGACCACAGCCACCTTCTTGGTGCACATGACCGTGTTGAACTTCTTCTTCAGTCGCTTCACGAACCGCTACAACTTCAACATCAAACGTTAGTGTTTGACCAGCTAGCATATGGTTACCGTCAACAACAACTTCGTCGCCATCTACTTCAGTAATTTCTACTGGGATCGGACCTTGGTCTGTATCCGCTAGGAAACGCATACCTACTTCGATTTCTTCAACACCTTGAAACACATCAGAAGGCACTCGTTGAACGAGGGCGTCGTTGTGCTCACCGTAAGCCTCTTCTGGAGTAACAGTTGCAGAGAATTTGTCGCCAGCCACTTTGCCTTCAAGCTCTTTTTCAAGACCTGTAATTAGGTTGTTGTGACCGTGAAGGTAATCTAGTGGAGCCTCTGCAGTTGATTGATCAACTACTACGCCATCTTCAAGTTTCACTTGATATGCAACACTAACCACTACGTTCTTTTCAATTTTCATGAGAGCTCCAAGGAGGTTTGGACTAGGCTCGAACAGTTGAACCTAGGAATAAATTTTGTACACCGGGTATTATGGGGATGAATTAATGAAACTCAATCATTCTGGTTTAAAAATACCGATCATTTCTTGATTCGCGTGTTCAGATTTCTCTACAGTTTTGGGTTTACGCTGTTCAGTGAAGTCGCAGTCGACACATTCCACCAACTCGATATTATTCTCGACCCACCAGCGAAGTGTGTCTTGAGTGTTGCAGCTTGGGCAGCTCGCCCCTGCGATAAAGCGTTTTTTCTGTTTCACGTTCATGTCCTTTACTACTCTGGATTCGCTGTTCTTCTATGCCCCACAATGTAAAGCCAATAGAGACCGCGTTTATTATTAGGCTGTATTTTTCTTATTACAAAATCATTGGCTCTAAGCTCTGAATTATTGCCAATAGTTTCGAGACTGGTGATCGTTTTCCATCTCGTGTCCAAAAATCTCTTCGAGCTCTTTGCGAGCCTCTTTGGCTCTTTGAGCTAGCTCTGCATCTTCACTATGCTGAGAAAGTAACTCCTTCAGCATACCATTATCCAATTTCCTAAAGTGTGCTTCTGCTCGCTTCGCTTTATAAGGATGCATGCCGAGTTCGGTCAACGTTTGACGACCTAAATCGAGGGCTCCAAGGAAGGTTTCTCGCGAGTAGTTACTCACACCGTGGTTAAGCAATTGATAGGCCTCAACACGGCTTCGAGCACGCGCTAAGATCTTTAAGCGTGGGAAGTGCTGCTTACATAAATCGACGGTTTTCATAATTTCGTCTGGAGAGTCAGTACACAACACAATCGCTTCGGCTTTATCTGCACCCGCAGCTCTTAACAACTCTAAGTGTGTTGAATCGCCGTAAAATACTTTGTAACCGAACTTTCTAAGGATATGTATTTGGCTGGCATCACTCTCAAGGACGGTGATACGAATCTTGTTGGCATACATTAAGCGGCCAATGATTTGACCAAAACGACCAAAGCCAGCAATGATCACTCGAGGGCTGCGATCCACCACATCTGAAGACATCGAACTTTCACTGATTTGATTAAGTTGACGAGCGAAAAATTTATCTTGCAGCTTTAACATCAATGGCGTTGTCACCATAGACAAGCTGACAACAACCAATAAGAACGACACTTGTTCGTTACTTAAGAGGCCTTGTGCGCTCGCCGCAGTAAAAATGACAAAGGCAAACTCACCACCTTGGCTAAGAATCATTGCCATTCGGCTACGCGCTTTAGCTTGAGTACCAAAGATACGAGCAAGCACATACAACACTAACCCCTTTAAGACGACCAAAGCCGACACAGCACTGAGTATGACGAATGGGCTTTCCGCTAACAAACCTAAATTTACCGCCATCCCAACAGAGATAAAGAACAGACCAAGCAGTAGCCCTTTGAAGGGGTCAATCGCAATCTCAAGCTCGTGTCGATATTCACTTTCAGCCAAAAGTACGCCCGCGAGGAAAGTACCTAATGCCATCGACAAGCCAATTTGCTGCATTATGACCGCAATACCAATCACAAGTAATAGTGCCGCAATCGTAAACACCTCACGAACACCACTCATGACTATGTATCGAAACAGTGGTCTCAGTAAGAAGTGACCACCAACAAACAAACCAATCACACCACCTAGCATCCACAACATATCAGCCCAACTACCACCGACATTACCAGCAAGCAGGGGTAACATCGCCAACATTGGAATGACCGCGATATCTTGAAAAAGTAACACCGCAAAGCCTGACTGCCCGGCCTCTTTGCCACCGAGCTCCCGCTCCTCAATAACACGCAAAGCTATCGCAGTTGAAGATAGTGCCAACCCCATACCTATCACGAGACTCGTTTGCCAACTTAAACCAAACAAACGCACGATAGCGGTAATTATCAAAGTGGTGATCAGCACTTGCGCGCCACCCAACCCAAGAATAGGCGCTCTCATTTGCCACAATTTTTTGGGGTTTAGCTCTAAACCAATCAGAAAGAGCAATAATACGACCCCAAGTTCGGAGAAATGCAGAATTGCCTCGACGTCACTGATCAGCCCGAGCCCCCATGGCCCAATCGCCACACCTGCTAACAAATACCCCAACACCGAACCCAAACCAGCTCGCTGTGCGATAGGAACCGCAACGACAGCCGCCGCTAAAAAGATAACGCTACTTTGCAGAAAATCATTAGTCAGGGCCATCATTCGCTCCTGTATCTTGTAGCGGATCTTGCAACCAGTTTCGATAGGCTTCAGCGTGTTGATAACGCGCCATATCCGAAACATTCCGTGCCCAATGTAAAACCAAAGGTGACATCCAGTTCATCTGACACAAAGCAGCGGTTAACTCAAACGGTTGTAAGATCTCTTGCAATGGATATTTATTATAGCCTGCAGCGCCAAATGCCTCTTCTTTACCACCAGTAGTGATAACACTTCTCCAGTACCTACCTTTAAGCGCACACTGCTCACCAAACGCAAAACCTTTCCCTAACACGCGATCAAACCACTCCTTTAAGAGCGAAGGGCATGAATACATAAATAGAGGGTGTTGAAACACAATCACGTCGTACTCAAGGAGCAATTTACGCTCATAAGGGACATCGATAAAAAAGTCTGGATAGATGGCATAGAGATCATGAACTTTAACATGCCCTAGCGACTCTACCTTTTTAATCATCATCTGATTAGCAATAGAGGTGTGCGGCTCTGGGTGTGCGTAAATGATTAACACCTTTGGCACGGGGTTGTCTGTCGAGGGAGTATTACTCATTCCTTTGAAACATTCCTTTGAGGGCTAAACAGTGGCAAGGCCACAAGAATTTAAAACAAAAGTTATTAATATGTTATTGGCATAATAACGCAAATTGCATTGTGATCGACTTTTATCTGGTTTCAGCCTACTATGCAGGCGTCTGTTCACCTCTAATTTCTATGCTACTTCTATGATTACTTTCTCTGATATTCAATTGCTACGCGGCGGTAAGCCACTCCTCGACCAAGCATCTGCGACTCTTCATCCTGGCGACAAGATCGGTTTGGTTGGTAAAAACGGCTGTGGTAAATCCACGCTTTTCGCCTTAATTAAGGATGAATTATCGATTGATGCCGGTTCATTCAGTAAACCCGCTCACTGGGAAATGGCTTGGGTTGCACAAGAAACCCCAGCATTAGAAAGAAAAGCCATTGAGTATGTGATTGATGGTGACAGAGAATATCGTGGCCTTGAAGAGCAATTAGCCAAAGCAGAACAGGCCGACAACGGTACACTGGTAGCAGAGATACACGGAAAAATTGAAACTATTGGTGGTTACACCATCAATTCACGAGCCGCAGAATTACTTGATGGCCTTGGTTTTCGTCAAGAACAAATGACATGGAATCTGACCCAATTTTCGGGTGGTTGGCGTATGCGCTTGAACTTAGCGCAAGCTCTTCTATGTCGTAGTGACTTACTGCTACTCGATGAGCCTACCAACCACTTAGACTTAGACGCAGTGATGTGGTTAGAGCGCTGGCTACAAAGCTACCCTGGTACACTGATTCTTATCTCGCACGATAGAGACTTCTTAGATCCTATCGTCAACCGCATCGTGCATGTTGAAAACCAGCAGCTTAACGAATACACAGGAAACTACTCGTCGTTTGAGACTCAACGTGCTCAGAAACTGATCCTGCAACAAGCAATGTTCCAGAAGCAGCAGAAGCAAATGTCTCACATGCAGAGCTACATTGACCGTTTCCGCTACAAAGCTTCAAAGGCTCGCCAAGCGCAAAGTCGTATTAAAGCGCTTGAAAAGATGGAACAAGTACTACCCGCTCAATTTGATAACCCATTCAGCTTTGAATTTAGAGAGCCAGACGCGCTGCCTAACCCAATCATGATGATGGATGAGGTATCGGCGGGTTACGACGACAACCTAATTCTAGAAAAGATTCGCCTTAACCTCGTTCCAGGTAGCCGTATCGGCCTGCTGGGCCGAAATGGTGCGGGTAAATCGACACTGATCAAACTGCTTTCAGGCGAACTAAAACAGCAAGGTGGTGAGCTGAACTATTCGCAAGGCGTTAAGTTGGGTTACTTCGCTCAACATCAATTGGAAACGCTGCACCCAGAAGAGACGCCACTGCAACACATGATGCAGATTGCGCCTAAGCACACCGAGCAACAATTGCGAGATTACCTAGGCAGCTTTGGCTTCCAAGGTGAAAAAGCGCTCGATAAAGTGGCTCCGTTTTCTGGTGGTGAAAAAGCACGATTGGTATTGGCGCTACTGGTATGGCAAAAGCCAAATCTCTTGTTACTCGATGAACCAACCAACCACCTTGACCTCGATATGCGTCAAGCGCTGACCTTCGCGCTACAAACGTTTGAAGGCGCGATGGTTATCGTATCGCACGACCGTTACTTACTGCGTGCAACCACCGATGACTTGTACCTAGTACATGACCGTCAGGTTGCGCCCTTTGACGGTGATCTTGACGATTACTATAAATGGCTGACTGAACAGCAAAAAATTGAACGTAAAGAAGCGCAAGCGTTAGCTCCGGCTAAAGACAGCGCGAACAGCGCAGCGGCAAAAAAAGATCAGAAACGTAAAGAAGCAGAGTTCAGAAAACTGACCGCACCACTGCGTAAAAATCTGACTCAATTTGAAAAGCAGATGGATAAGTTAACTCAGTCTCTTGAAGAAGCTGAACAGCAATTATCTGACACTTCACTTTATGAAGCTGAAAATAAGGCTAAACTGAATAAAGTACTCGCACTGCAAGCGAGCAGTAAATCACAGCTAGAAGAAGTTGAAATGGATTGGATGTCCACTCAAGAAGAACTTGAGCAAATGGAACAGGAAATGGATAGCTTATGAGCCCAGAGCACGCCCCGATATCACTAACACTGGAACGACTATGGCAATTTAGCCTTCAGTATTACAGTGTGCGCGGTGTAAAGGATGCGTGCTTAGCTTTGCAAAACCAGTTCCACGGCAACGTCAATCTTCTGCTGCTTCTCAAATGGCTTGATGAGCAGCAACTCTCTTTTGCCGAAGAAGAGTGGCATAAAGTACAACAGTGTTTAAGCCGCTCTGAAACTCTTCTTCACAACTATCGTGAGCTACGTAAACACCTCAAACCTCAGGTTGTCGACTCTCTCTACCGCGAAGCTCTCCAATTTGAGCTACAGCTAGAGAAACAGCAGCAGTCCGACCTCGTTGACTGCATTAACTCCCTTAAACTTTTTGCCAACCAACAATCGTCACTCACCTTTAAATACTGTCGTTTATTAGGGGCAGAAAACCTCTATGCCGCTTTTTCTGAACCAGCACCACAGCCCTAACACGTCACCTCTCCCTTTTGAATCAAAAACCGAGCTTAATTGCGCACTATCATTTCCATGTTCACGTACAGACGAATGCACACCAAAGGCAATCGATAATACAACCAACCTTGATGATATTCAGCCAGTTACGATCAACGTGTTTTTATGTTTCCTATAAGTTAACCCCTTGCGCTTATACCGAGAATCACCCAAGATCAAATCAAAACGTGGGCGTTTCACAACAAGCTCAATCCTTTATCAAAGCCCATAAAATAAGCATGGACTGTTTTTATGACAATATTTACCGCTGCCGCTGGTTTATCTAATCCCCACTTACAAACCTTAATACCACGGTTTATTAGAAAGCAGGCGTTGTTTCATCCTCAATGGCAAACATTAGAAACACCCGATGGTGACTTTCTCGACCTTGCTTGGAGCGAATCACCAAGTGGTGACAATCCAGGTAGTAATCATCGAAGTAACAAACCTATATTCGTTCTGTTCCATGGTTTAGAGGGTAGCTTTGAGAGTCCTTATGCCAACGGCCTAATGAATGCGTTTGCTAAAGAGGGTTGGCTTTCAGTGATGATGCATTTTAGAGGCTGCAGCGGAAAACCGAATCGCTTGGCTCGCGCATATCACTCAGGTGAAGTCGAAGACGCTCGCTTCTTCCTTAAACACCTTGATAGACAGTTTCCAAATAACCCAAAGGTTGCGGTTGGGATTTCCTTAGGCGGAAACATGTTAGCGAACTATTTGGTTGAATACGCAGATGACCCATTACTGTCGGCGGCAACAATAGTCTCTGCACCTTTTGATCTTGCCTGTTGTTCAAGCCGCATTGAACGAGGTTTCTCCAAGATCTATAAGAAGTACCTGCTCAATTCACTCAAATCCAATGCGTTGAAAAAGGGTAATCTGCTACAAGATAAACTCGGGATCACCGCTGAAGCGATCAAGAAAATTAATAAGCTATACGAGTTTGATGAACGGATTACTGCGCCGCTACACGGGTTCAAAAACGCGCAAGACTATTACGCACAGTGCTCCGCTCTTCCTAAGCTCAATCAGATAAAACTACCGACACAGATCATTCACGCCAAAGATGATCCATTCATGACCGATGATGTTATTCCAAAATTCGTCCTCCCCGACAACATCGATTATCGACTGTTTCAAAAAGGTGGCCATGTGGGCTTTATTACCGGCAGTACGCTCAAACCTAGATTTTGGTTAGAAGAAGCATTACCCGCCTACTATGAAAGTCTCCAAGATTCGGCATAATGCCCGGACGTTATAAAAATAAGCTTAGCTTTGGTAAAGAGGGGGGAGTGGTAATGTCCACTAGACACACTCATCAACGTACCAATGAACATACTTATGAACATAAAAGAGAGAAGTATTTATGATCATCCCATGGCAAGACATCGCGCCAGAGACACTGGAAAACCTCATCAAAGAGTTCGTACTACGTGAAGGTACAGACTACGGCGACGTAGAGGTTTCATTACAGAACAAGATTGACCAAGTGAAACATCAATTAGCCTCGGGAGAGGTCAGCATCGTGTTTTCTGAGCTACATGAAACCGTTGATATCCAAGTCATAAAACGCTTCTAGGCTGCGCTTAGAAAGGAGCCGTGTTATAGTAAAAATCGATTGCTAACAAGTATGTTACTCAAACGACAAGGGTTGTCATGTCCGCTAAACATCCAATTATTGCGGTGACGGGTTCATCTGGAGCCGGCACCACCACTACCTCAGAAGCCTTCCGTAAAATGTTCAATATGATGGACGTGAAGGCCGCTTGGGTTGAAGGGGATAGCTTCCATCGCTTTACTCGACCAGAAATGGATGTCGAAATCCGCAAGGCACGCGCGCAAGGTAAACACATCAGCTACTTTGGTCCACAGGCTAACGATTTTGGCGCATTAGAAGAATTCTTCCATCAATACGGTAATGAAGGCACCGGTAAAGTACGGAGTTATCTGCACACCTTCGATGAAGCCGTGCCTTACAATCAAATGCCAGGTACCTTTACGCCATGGCAAGAGATCCCTGAAAATTCAAATGTGATGTTCTACGAAGGCCTACACGGCGGTGTAGTAGACGGAGACATCAACGTCTCTAAACATGTCGACCTGCTAATTGGCATGGTGCCAATCGTAAACCTTGAATGGATACAAAAATTCGTTCGTGACACACGCGATCGCGGGCACTCACGCGAAGCAGTAATGGACTCAATTGTTCGTTCAATGGATGATTATCTTAACTACATAACTCCTCAATTTTCGCGTACTCATATCAATTTTCAACGAGTGCCAACCGTAGATACATCCAACCCACTCAACGCCAAAGGGATCCCTAGTTTAGACGAGAGCTTCGTAGTTATACGATTACGTGGCATCAAAAACGTCGATTTCCCCTACCTTTTGGCTATGATTGATGGCTCATTTATGTCTCGCCACAACACGCTTGTGGTGCCAGGAGGAAAAATGAGTTTTGCTATGGAGCTCATTGTAAGGCCAATCCTGCAGCAACTCATCGAAACCGGCAAAATAGGTTAACGGTACGACATTCCTATTGATTACTTTTCATACCGTGATCATGTGCACAATTTTGCGTAAAAAATCGTAGCTTGGTCACGATTAAAATCAAGAAATAGTACCTGAAAAAGGATACTATTCTTAAACGAAACACAAGATAGCTTGCAGCACTCAACAAGTGCTCTTATCCTAACGAGTCAATCCAGGCTTAGCTAAAATACGGAAAGCAGCAAGCATACCCTGCAGAGGAAGTAAGATATTATGGTTCTAGGTAAACCCCAAACCGATCCAACATTAGAGTGGTTCCTTTCACACTGTCATATTCATAAGTACCCTTCAAAAAGTACTTTGATTCATGCTGGTGAAAAGGCAGAAACCTTGTACTACATTGTGAAAGGTTCTGTGGCAGTTCTTATCAAAGACGAAGAAGGTAAGGAGATGATTCTTTCTTACCTAAACCAAGGCGACTTCATCGGTGAGCTTGGCTTATTCGAAGAAGACCAAGAGCGTACTGCGTGGGTTCGAGCAAAATCTCCTTGTGAAGTCGCTGAGATTTCTTTCAAGAAATTCCGCCAACTTATCCAAGTGAACCCAGACATCCTGATGCGTCTTTCAGCGCAAATGGCAAGCCGCCTACAAGTAACTAGCCAAAAGGTTGGTGACTTAGCGTTCCTTGACGTAACCGGTCGTATCGCTCAAACGCTACTAAACCTAGCGAAACAACCCGATGCAATGACTCACCCTGACGGCATGCAAATCAAGATCACTCGTCAAGAAATTGGCCAGATCGTTGGTTGTTCTCGTGAGACAGTAGGTCGTATCTTAAAGATGCTAGAAGAGCAGAACCTAATTTCTGCACACGGTAAAACTATCGTGGTATACGGCACTCGTTAATCTCGATTAACTGAGCCAAAAATTTGAAAGCCACCAAATGAAAATTTGGTGGCTTTTTTGTTATCTAAAGATCTAAAGAGCAGATGCGAGATGCGAATGGAACACTTACAACTTCCAAACGCAAACTATCTCGAAGCGAAGCGCACCCGCATCCCTAGGGCAAAGCCTGTGCTCGAATCTTTCTTTAACCGTTGGTGCTTTCAAAAATCTTGTCAGCCGATGCTGCAACAAACCCGGTATAAAGCTCACCATTCGCCATCGCATAGCGCTTAGCAAACTCATAGAAGCCACCAGGAATCATCTCATTGCCTTCCACAAATGAAACTGGGACTTTGTCTGCCATTGTTGATGATTGCTCTAATAAGACCTCTGGAGAGCCTTTCACCTCACCTCCAGATGCATTGATCGTGAATCCCGACTCATTCAGATAGTCATTCACAACCTGCACTTCATCGAACTTATTTAACTGGTTCACACTCACCGTAAA